>NZ_AJTN02000160.1 GCF_000305495.1 Peribacillus psychrosaccharolyticus ATCC 23296
TAAAGTTATAATGGAGCGGGTGAAGAGAATCGAACTCTCATCATCAGCTTGGAAGGCTGAGGTTTTACCACTAAACTACACCCGCATATATAATTGAGATTTTATTGAGAAGTAATGGTCGGGAAGACAGGATTCGAACCTGCGACCCCTTGGTCCCAAACCAAGTGCTCTACCAAGCTGAGCTACTTCCCGAAATATGGTGCGCCCGGCGGGAGTCGAACCTACAACCTTCTGATTCGTAGTCAGATGCTCTATCCAATTGAGCTACGGGCGCTTTATATAAGAAAAGTATAATTTGAAATTTTGTTGGTGCGGCCGAGAGGACTTGAACCTCCACGGGGTTAACCCCCACTAGGCCCTCAACCTAGCGCGTCTGCCATTCCGCCACGACCGCAAAAGCGACTTTATTATCGTAACACATTGGTGAGTTGCTGTCAACAAGAAATTTCTAATGCGGGTGAAGGGACTTGAACCCCCACGCCTCGCGGCGCCAGATCCTAAATCTGGTGCGTCTGCCATTCCGCCACACCCGCATATTAAAAATGGTGAGCCATGTAGGATTCGAACCTACGACCCTCTGATTAAAAGTCAGATGCTCTACCAACTGAGCTAATGGCTCGTACAAAAAAAATGGCTGGGCTAGCAGGATTTGAACCTACGCATGACGGAGTCAAAGTCCGTTGCCTTACCGCTTGGCTATAGCCCAATAAATCTAATGCAGAAAATCATCTTATCATATTATGATATTTCACTGCAAGTACTTTTTAAAAATAATAATGGCGGTCCGGACGGGACTCGAACCCGCGACCTCCTGCGTGACAGGCAGGCATTCTAACCAACTGAACTACCGGACCATTAAGTTATGTATAAAGTGACCCCTACGGGATTCGAACCCGTGTTACCGCCGTGAAAGGGCGGTGTCTTAACCGCTTGACCAAGGGGCCTTAAAAAAATGTTCCTGGCGGAGAAGGAGGGATTTGAACCCTCGCGCCGCTCGCGCGACCTACACCCTTAGCAGGGGCGCCTCTTCAGCCTCTTGAGTACTTCCCCGTATGGCTCCGCAGGTAGGACTCGAACCTACGACCGTTCGGTTAACAGCCGAATGCTCTACCACTGAGCTACTGCGGAATAATGTATCTTGTTTGCCGCTAAAAAACCGTAAGTTATTTTCTCGACTCTTTAGATTATAAGGACATTGTTATCAAAAGTCAACACTCTTTTTTTATATTCTTCATTTATTATTTAAGAAAGAACTTTTTAAGCGATAAACTCAATAAACACAAGGGTTTTAACTAATACTTAATCTACAGAATTTTTCACTGTTCTATGATTTCTTTTGTAAACACCAGTCTCCCTTTACACTTTCCACAAACATATTTAGTTAGATTTATTTTTCTTTTTCTCTGATAGATCTGGCTGCAGCTTGTACAAGAATACATAAGAGTTCTCGTCTTTTTCTTTTTAATTTGCTGCGAAGCAAGGGGCTTGCAGAAACGCGGAGCTTCTACTTCTCTTAGTAATTTTCTAAAACTGGCATCTCTGTGCTGATATCCTTTTCCTTCTAGATGAAGGTGATAGTGACATAGCTCATGTTTAATAATCCCTGTTAAAACATCTATTCCGCCTTCTAGAAAATATTTTTCATTAATCTCGATATTATGAGATCGAAGTAAATAGCGGCCGCCTGTCGTCCGTAGACGTGGATTAAAACTTGCTTGATGCCTAAACGTTTTACTAAATTCCCTTTCCGAAATATCTTCGACTAACTCCTGAAGCATCTCGTTATCCATTAACTTCTCCCTTTCCTGGTAACATGACAACCCATTATATCATAAACATAGTGTTAACTAGTTAGAAAACCAGGAGGTTTATCCATGCCAAATTGGTTACAAAACCAAATGAAACGGGCTTTTTATGAAAAAGACTCCTATCAAATCAAATTACTTAATCAATGCTGGTTTTATTATCGTAAAAAAGAACGAATTCATTTATAGCCGCTAGCTTATCACTCTCTAGATTTAGCTAACCATAAAAATACCCCTTTCTTCTATAGTAGAAGAAAGGGGCATTCCTTTACATAGTCTGTTCTTTAGGCTCAAGCATTGTTAATGATACACGTTGTTTATTAACATCTACCTGCTCAACCCATACCGTAACCACATCTCCTACTGACACAAGATCCAGTGGGTGTTTAACAAAACGGGTGCTTAGTTTGGAAATATGAACAAGCCCATCCTGTTTAACCCCGATGTCGACAAAAGCACCGAAGTCGACAACATTTCGGACTGTACCTTGTAGCTCCATCCCTTTCTGTAGATCCTCCATTTTAAGTACATCTTTCTTCAACAATGGCTTCGGCAATTCATCCCGAGGATCTCTACCTGGTTTCATCAAAGCTTCTATTATATCTTTCAGGGTGATTTCCCCGATACCCAGCTCCTCGGAATATGCCTTCACATCTATATTCTTTAATGATTGAATTAAAGCTTCACTTCCCAATTCAGCTTTCGTAGAACCCAGCTTTTTCAGTAGTTCATTAACGGCACTATAATTTTCAGGGTGAATAGAGGTTTGGTCCAGAGGCTCTGTCCCATCTATAATCCTCATAAAACCAATGCTTTGCTCATAGGTTTTTGCACCGAGTCTAGGAATGTGTTTTAATTGTTTTCTACTTTCAAACTTTCCTTCTTCTTCTCTTTTCTTCACAATATTCTGTGCGACAGTCTTTGATAGTCCTGCCACATATTGAAGTAATGAAGGTGAAGCCGTATTGACATTTACGCCTACCTGATTAACAGCTGTTTCAACGACAAACGTTAACGATTCAGCCAATTTTTTCTGTGATACATCATGCTGATACTGTCCAACCCCAACAGATTGCGGATCTATTTTTACCAATTCAGCGAGTGGATCCTGAAGTCTTCTGCCAATAGATACGGCACTGCGCTGTTCAACCTGTAAGTCAGGAAATTCATCACGAGCTATTTCAGATGCTGAATAAATACTTGCTCCTGCTTCATTTACAATGATATAAGAAGTATTCCGCTGCAAGTCTTTAAGAATATCTGCAATAAATTGTTCCGACTCCCTCGAAGCTGTCCCATTCCCTATCGCTACCACTTCTACATTAAACTGTTCAATAAGCGAAATCGTTTTCTCTCGAGCGTCTGCTTTTTTATTAATCGGAGCATGTGGATAAATAACACTAATATCAATGACTTTTCCTGTTTCATCAAGTACAGCAAGTTTACAGCCTGTTCGAAACGCTGGATCTAATGCAAGTATGACCTTTCCTTTTAAAGGTGGCTGAAGCAATAAATTTCTCAGATTTTCAGAAAATATATGTATGGCTTGATCTTCAGCCTTCTCGGTTAGTTCTTTCCTAATTTCACGTTCAATTGAAGGGAAAATCAATCGTTTGAAACTATCTTCAATAGCTTCCGTCACAAAACCTGCGGATTTCGAATCATTTTTATTAATGATTTTTCTTACCATATACTCTAGAATCGCTTCTTCCTTTGGCTCAATTGACACTCTTAAAATTTCCTCTTTTTCTCCGCGGTTGAGCGCAAGAACTCGGTGAGGAACAATTTTTTGAACAGGCTCTTCATATTCATAATACATTTCAAAGATTTTTTTCTCATCGGCGTCCTCATTTTTACTAACGGACATTATTTTCCCCGTTTTAAAGACATCTGCCCTAATCCACTTCCGCAGCGCAGCATCGTCAGATATCTGCTCAGCAATGATATCTTTTGCACCAGCAACAGCATCTTCTGCGGTTAAAACGTCTAAATCAGTGGAAACAAACTCCTCAGCCTTAGACAATACAGATTCAGGATGAAATTTCATTAGCCATTCAGCCAACGGTTCTAACCCTTTTTCTTTAGCTACAGTAGCTTTCGTTCTCCTTTTTTGCTTATATGGCCGATAAAGATCTTCTATTTCTTGCAGCTTTACCGATTTTTCAATTTGAGCTTTCAGCTCGGGTGTTAATTTGCCTTGTTCTTCAATAATACGAACCACTTCTTCTTTACGATGATGAAGATTTTCAAGGTATTTCCATCTATCCATTATTGAACGAATCTCTACCTCGTCCAATGAACCGGTCATCTCTTTCCGATATCGAGCAATAAACGGTACAGTATTTCCCTCATTTAACAGGTTAATGACACTTTGAACTTGATTTACTGTTAGATTTAATTCTTTTACAACTTGTTTAATGATCTCTTTTAGTTGATTTTCTTCTGCTACCAATGGGATTCCTCCGCTCTTTATGTAAAAATAATCATTATCTTTTTATTGCTTATAACTAGTCTAACAAATCAAAAAGCATGTTGCGAATCTTCACTCTGTTTCATACAACTCAACAGTACCCTAACATAAAAAAGCTTACTTTTATGATTTCTCAAGAAAGTAAGCTTCCTATTATAAATGTAGAATCGTCGGACTGAATGGTATTCCCCTCTAAAATCAGTTGAGCGTTCCGTTCAAGTGAAAATCTCGTTTTCAATAAAGACTTTGCTCCCTGAAGAGAAACGCCATCTGAGTGGAGAATAAATTTCGCGTTTGATTCATATTTAAATCTTTGCGTGTGATACTTTTGTTTCCTGCCAGATAAATAACCGGTTACCGGTAATGGATAAACCAGTTTATCTGAGTCGGGGTTATACAGAAAAAAACGGATATTCCCTACTGAACTGTATACAAACTCTTTCGTGTCATAGTATATTTTCAGGATGGACACTGCAGCCCCTCTTTTATTCACTTGTGTATTATTACAAAGTGACATAAGGGTCTCGACACTTTCATGATGATAATTCTTAACCTCATCAGTGATGGCACTTGAGGACTCATAAGCGAATTTGCCACTGCCGAGGCCATCTGCGAGAACACATAGAAAATACTCATCTGTATTCATGAAAAAGTAATCATCTCCGCAATAGGGCATCCCATTTTTGGAGGATTGGGAAGCTAACACTTCTAGCTCCTTCTCTCTGAGTACTTCTTTAATCATTATAGAGACTCCGTATTATTTTCTGCATTTATAGCCACTTGCAGTTTCTTAATCGCTCTTCGTTGAAGACGTGATACATGCATTTGGGAAATATCTAGTTTTTCTCCTGCTTCTTTTTGACTAAGGTTTTCAAGATACGTATATTGAATAATCATCTTTTCTCTCTCAGTCAATACATGTAGAACCTTTTCCAGAACAAGGCGTTGATTAACCCGTTCATAGCCCTCGTCAACATTTCCGAAGATATCCAGAAGTGTAACAGTTCCTCCGTCTGAATCCGCTTCAATAGAGTGATCAACCGATAAAGCTTGATAGCTTTTTCCCATTTCCATCGCTTCTAGAATTTCTTCTTCAGGTACGTCAAGATGCTCTGCAATCTCATCAATTCTAGGTGAACGATGAAGTTCTGTTGTAAGTTCTTCAACCGTAACCCGAATTTTCGGTCCAAGTTCTTTGATTCGACGCGGAACATGAACACTCCATGTTTTATCACGTAAGAAACGTTTAATTTCACCGATGATGGTTGGTACTGCAAAAGCTTCAAAACTCTTTCCGAAGGTTTCATCATATCGCCGAATTGCGCCAAGCAATCCGATCATCCCTACTTGAGAGATATCTTCTTGAAAGGATCTTCCCTTTGAATACTTTCGCGCAATCGTTTCAACTAAGCCTTTATAATGAAGAACAAGTTGTTGTTGAGCTTCCTCATCTTGATGGAGTTGGTACGCTTTAATCCAAGCATTGACCTTGTCTTTAGTCATCTGATTAGGTTGAGAGTGTCTTTGCATCCATCTCCACCTGCTCCCGCTCTAAAAACTTAGTCATAAATACCGTGACCCCTTCATGCTGGTGAATTTTCACTTCATCCATTAGAGTCTCTATGAGGTAAAGGCCCAAGCCTCCTTCTCGAAGGAATTCCACGTTTTGTCCGTTCTCATAGGGTCCTAATCCTTGGCGTACTTCATCAAAGTCACAACTTTCTCCACTATCTGAAACCATGACTTCTAAACGATCTTCATAAAGGCCAAAACTAATTTTCACTTCGCCTTGATTATCTTTATATGCATGCTGAACTGCATTTGTACAAGCCTCGCTTGTAGCGATCTTTAAGTCCTCAATTTCATCATAAGTGAAGCCCATCCGGCTGGCGATACCTGAGAGGGTCAAACGAATTACTCCAATGAAATTTGGCTTTGCGGGTATTTTCATTTCAATATAATCGTATGCTTGACTCATTCTAACCCACCCTCTGCATGACTTTTAATATCGATAATATCGGCTAGACCGGTAATATCAAACAGACGGCGCAGACGTTCAGATAATCCAATCAGCTTGAATTCTCCATTATGCGCTCTTACACTTTTAAACAACCCTACAAATACTCCTAAGCCAGTGCTGTCCATATAAGATACTTCTGTTAAATCGACTACCATAGAAACATTAGCCTGCTCCGAAAGCGGAAATAATGATTCTCTAAGCTTTGGTGCTGTATAAGCGTCAATTTCACCTTTAACTTGCACTTCTACGGTTGAGTTTATATCTTTAACATCAATTGTTATATTCATTCGATTGACCCACCTTTATTTCTCAATATCCATTTTTATATATACCCAGTTTTTTTGCCCTTAAACATCTCTTTTTAAAATTATTAAAGTAAAATCATCTCTTAATTCAAAATGCTGCATTTTCTCCAGCTGTTTAAATATATTATTAACAATTTCCTGCGCTCCTAGGTGGAGATTATTTCTTATAAATTGCATTAGTGTTTCTCTTTCGATAAACCCTTCACTTGTCCGGCACTCCGTTACACCATCGGAAAGCAAAATAATCATATCCCCGGGTTCAACTTGCTTTTCGTATTGGCGGTACCTTGTTTTTTTCTCTACCCCCAACAGCAACCCCTTGGCATCTAAATCGCTCATCGTATCTGTGCTTGCTTCGTAATAAAACCCTGGCTCATGTCCCGCTGCAGCATACGAAAAAACGTGACTATCCGGGTTATAAAGACCATAAAACATCGTGATAAACATACTTGGATCGACGTTTTGTTCCACTACGCGGTTAAGGCTTTCAAGGACACTACTCGGAGCATGGCGATTTTCTGGAAGGCTGTCCATCGCATATTTAATCATCGACATACAAAGTGCAGCAGGAATTCCTTTCCCGATTACATCGGCTATTGCCACCCCGATATTTTGGTTTTCATCTTGGACAAAGTGATAGTAGTCCCCGCTCATTTGGCGAGCAGGCACACTAATTGCACCAATATCCATCACCTTAACATCCGGGATCTTTGTTTCAAGCAGCGTATGCTGTACATTTGCTGCTAGTTCTATCTCTGATTTTAGCTCCTGCTGCTGATGGCGCAAGCTTTGATGTTCACGATACGCAATCCCGTATCCCATCATTACCTCCATTAAAAAATCAAATGAATCAAGTATCTTTTGCGGATCACCTGGACAAACTTCCATTAAAATACTTTTGTGCATGCTAATAATTTCTTCAGGCGAAACACGATTTTCCATCGTTTTTCTACTGATTTTTTGTCCTTGGTATAAGGCTTGTTCTGTTTGATCCTTAAGAAAGCTTGAAAGGGCCTCACGGTATTTACCTTCCAAATTATCTTTGAATTCCATAACCTCTCCCCCTAACGAAGCCATTTCGTTGCAAGGATTTTCGTTCCTTTCCCTGGTGTGGAATCGATATCGAATTCATCCATCAACCTCTTTACCCCAGGAAGGCCTGCTCCTAGTCCTCCTGAAGTAGTATATCCATCTTCCATAACTTTTCGAATATCTTTAATCCCAGGACCTTCGTCCACGGCAATTATTTTCATTCCAGCTTTCCCGTTTCTTTGAACCTTTTCTATAGCTACGGTGCCTTGACCGGCATATAGATAAATATTTCTTGCCAGCTCACTAATGGCCGTCGTAACTCTCGCTTGATCGACCGTGCCAAAGCCGAGATCCTTCGCCACATTTCGTCCAAGCTGTCGAGCCGCCACGATATCCCATTCATTGATAATTTTTACGCAGGATTGGACCTCCATACTTCTAATCCCCCAATTCCTGTTGTAATTTCTCCAGGCCTTTCTCTAAATCTAACGCTGTAAGGACATCATCTAAGGTGATCCCTAATTCAATGAGGGTAATAGCAACGGCCGGCTGAATTCCTGTTATGACAACTTTCGCCCCCATCAGCTTCGACATACTAAAGACATCACCTAATACCTTAGCTATAAAGGAATCGATAAAATCTATCGAAGTAATATCAATTACCACACCATTAGCATTTGTTTCATGTATCTTTTGTAGTAAATCTTCCTGAAATTGAAGGGCGGTTGCGTCATCTAGCTCCCATTGTATCGAAACGAGAAGACAATCATATAGTTTTAAAATTGGAATTCTCATGATCTTCCTCCACCTCTATAATCTTACGGCTTGTTATTTCTAAAGCTGCCTCTATCCCTTTTTTAAGGGAGTTCTTAGTAATAATTTCGTTTAAGTTGATACCTAAATTAACAATAGTCTGTGCAATTTCCGGCCTAATGCCGCACAGCATGCATTTTGCACCAACCAATCGGACCGCTTCTGCAGCCTGAATAATGTGGTGAGCAACCATTGTATCAACGACAGGCACACCGGTAATATCGATTAGGACTACTTCCGAACGATGTTTTACCACACCCGTAAGTAAGTTCTCCATAATTTGCCTTGCTCTTTCAGTATCGATCGTTCCGATCAAAGGCATAATTGTAATTCCCTCTAATACTGGAATCAAAGGTGCAGATAATTCTTGCAGCGCGATTTTTTGAAGAGATACGGTTCTTTCCCATGTGTGGGTATACACATTAACTATCTCATTATTCATCGGAGAGGACCACTTATCAAGACTATTTATAATCTCAATTTGATTTTCAGGATTTATGATTTTTTGTTCAGCCATACCATTTAAGACAATCAGTGTGAATTTATGTAAACCTTCGTTCACAAAGAAAAGCGGCCAGCCTAAGCGAACAACTTTTTCGGCAAAATCAGACAGTTTAGTGGTAAATGCATCATTTTTGCTTTCCATATTGGCAATAACCATATCAATAAATTCATGGCTTGTCTGAGTAAACATCTGATCAGAAATCACCTTAATCAGACGCTCATCCGCATTTTTTCTCATAATATCCATCCATTTTTCTAAGATGAATTCTTGATTGTTTCTTATAAAATCATACACCTGTTTATTCATATTTTCCTCCATTCTAACACATCCACTAGAGCATTCCTGTTCAGGTAACATGGATGTTATGTAAATGTAAACAAAAACTTATTTATCTCGCATTTATCATTAACTACCGCTCGCCGATCTATTAAATTAACTGGTTCCGTTATTTTTCTATACCTGAATATCCTACTAAATGGAGATTCTTCTCATTTTAACTATACGTTTTTATTCTTTCATTCGTCAAATGTTATAGTTTCCCCTGCTAATTTACTTAAGTTGAAAAAAAAGAAGTCCTTTAATGGTTATCAACTGATCAGTCAAAAAAATGCAAAAAAAGAAGACTGTCCTTTTAGGAACAGTCTTTCCAAGTATCCTGAGAACCTCAGGATTCAGATTATATGAATAATAAATAGGATGACATTTTAAAAATCAACCAGTCCTAAACTAATTTGCAGAGCATCTTTGACCTTTTCCATCATCGGTTCATCAAGATGAGTAATTTTATCAGTCAGCCGCTGCTTATCAATTGTGCGGATCTGTTCTAGTAAAATAACTGAATCACGCTCGAACCCATATTTCTTTGCATTAATTTCAACGTGTGTAGGCAATTTGGCTTTTTGAATTTGCGCTGTAATGGCTGCTACAATCACAGTAGGACTAAAGCGATTTCCAATGTCATTCTGAAGGATAAGCACTGGTCGCGTCCCGCCTTGTTCTGATCCTACGACCGGAGACAGGTCTGCGAAGTATACGTCACCACGTTTCACAACAATCAAGGGCTCAGCCTCCGCTAGCTAATCGTTCAACGCAATGGTCAGCTTCAAATTCTAACAAAAATGCTTCCGAAGCAATTGTTAAGTTAATGGCTGCCATCTCAATATAACCACGTTTCATCGATTCGCGAAATTCTCTTTTTTTTCTTTCACGAATATACACTTTTGTCGCATGGTAAATAAATTCACTACGATTCACATTTTCTTCAGAAACATACCCATCAAGCTCGGATAAAAAGTTTTGAGGTAATCGAATTAAAATTTCTCTTGTTGCGCTGGATTCAGACACAAACATACACCTCCACCATCACTACACACCATAATATATTCTTTATAATATTACCATTAAATTTACTATCTGCAAAGAGTATATTCGAAACTCTATATTATTATCAGCAAAAGTAGATATATTTTATACGATATTATTTATAAATAAATTATATTAGTTGATTAACAACTCCAGTTATCCGTCCGTCCTTCAGGTACATCCGGGGAACTCGGGATGAAATCATACAAGTTACTTCATAGTTTATTGTATTTAGTTTCTCAGCAATATCATCGACAGTGATGCACTCAGTGCCGTTCTTCCCTATTAACGTTACCTCAGTACCTACTGGAAACTCTCGCGATAATTTAACCATACATTGGTCCATACATATCCGCCCAACTAACGGAGACCTTCCACCTTCAAGCAGCACTTCCTGACCTTGGAGCATTCGAATCCAGCCATCCGCATATCCAATAGGCAATGTTCCAATCCAGGTATCTTCTTCTGCTGTATAGGTTGCTCCATAACTGACGCTTTGGCCTTTCGAGATATTCTTGACATGCACAAGTTTAGTCTTTAACGAAAAAGCTGGACGCAGCGCAAAAGGTAAAACTTCTTTCATTTCCATGGAGGGTGACAAGCCATATAAAGAAATGCCCATGCGAACTGAATTGAAGACTGCATTCGGGAATCTCAATAATGCGGCACTATTTGCCGCGTGGACATATTTTGGTTTTTCCTTGAGCCACGTCAGCATTTCCTCAAATCGAGCAAGCTGTTTACTAAAATACTCTGTATCTAGTTGATCCGCAGTAGCGAAGTGAGTAAAGATTCCCTCTAGTACAAAACACTTCGTTTTCTGAAGAAAACGTTCGATTTCATTCATCTCTTCTTGTTTTCGTATACCAATTCTCCCCATCCCACTATCACACTTTAAATGTATAGTAAGAACAGTTCCCTCAAGAAAAGACTGAGCTGCTTCAAGCCAGCCTGCTTGAAAAACAGTTAAGGTTATTGATTCTCTAGCAGCAATTTGAGCATCTTCAGGGCGTGATGCTCCTAAGACCAAAATCGGTGCCGTTATTCCTTTTTTTCGTAATGCGAGTGCTTCATCTAAAAAGGCTACTGCTAAATAACCCGCACCAGCCTGAATAGCAGTCTCAGCTACCTCAACATCGCCATGACCATATGCATTTGCCTTTACAACTGCAAAGAGAGTAATCTCAGGAGGCAGGTGTTTTTTCATATTTGCTGCATTCTCGAAAATAGCATCTAAATTGATTTCTGCCCAAGTATCTCTATAAAAATTTTGCAAAGTCACAGATAATCCTTCTTTCATAGTGTACTGTTATGTGCCCCTTATTATAGAGAATTTTTTTTAATAACGAAAGGACAAATACAGTACACTAGAAAAAAGAAGCGGGTTCTCCTAAATGAAATCGGCAGAATGAGTATTCATTATTTTACCGCTGTCCCATTAACTGAACGGGCGATCGTCACCAATTCTTCTTCCGTTAAATCTTGAGAAGCAAGGGTATAATCCACACCTTCATACGTCCATCTAATTGTGTTAGCTGTCATTGCACCGAACGTAAAGCCTAAATCAACCGGCTCTCCATTTACCAAATCCGACAAGACAGTCGTTTCTCTGACCTCTCTTTTTTCCTGAACCAACGTAAAGTTTCGTTCACCTTGATAGGTTAAAACAACTCGACGTCCATTTTCAATCGCTATTTCTTTCTCCTCCGCAAGAGTTGCTCCTTCGATTCCTTCTGGATACCGTACTGAGAAATTATCATCCTTCATCCCAGCCATTGCCGGCATCTCCATCTTTGCTCGCGCCATATTTTTCTTCATATCAAAAGCATCCTTATCAAAAGCAGCATTGAAATTTACTTTCGAGAACTTTACCGTTACGAGGGCATTTTGATCAGGATCCATTACTTTGACACTGACCGGTTTTAAATCCCGTTTCGTAAGAGTAATCTCCTGGTAAGGGAGCATTTTATTATTTTGATAACGTGTCTTTGTCGTAAAGACATAATGTTTATCCGTTTCTTTGAATCCTGCTGTTGCATCATCCATAATATCCTTCACCAACGATTCATATAAATAGGCTTGACTACTGTTCTCTGGCCACTCACTTTGAAATTTAAAGCTTTTATTCAAAGCAGGTGTTAATACATATACTCCATCGTCATTACGGAGAATCATTTGGCTTTGTTCCTTCTCAGAATTCTTTAAATTCACTTTGTAAAAATCGGGATTCTTATGCCAGATTTCAACATCATATACTTGAGGATCCGTCCCCATCTTCAAGGTCATCACAGCATTTACCTTATAGCCCTTCATTTCATCCACTTTTTCGTTTAAATCACTCACTACTTCATCCTGCGACTTTTTTCCGCATGCAGAAAGCGCAAGTATCAGTAATATTCCAGCAAAAATTGCAAAGACCTTCTTCATTTCTCCAGCCCCCATCTTTTCATTTAAATGTAAAAGAGAGAGGAAAGGGCAGCGTCCAGACATTGAATACAAACCAAATCATGAGTTCCGTTTATCCCGTCTTTTCGGTTTATATGTCAATGTACCTTCTAACAGGCCTTGTCTCCCTAAGCAATATGAGTATATGAGACAACTCGTACCAATATGACTGAAAAGCCGAAGGCAGAATCACTACTCCAACGAAATGGTATTTAATGGTAAAATCAAAAGAAAACTAGAAATGAGGAAACTTCTTGAAAATTAAGAGCCTTTTTATCGCACTATTTATTTGTTTATTTGTTGTGAGTGGTTGTACATCAACCACGGTAAATCCAAATAAAATCAGCCTGCCTGAAGATATTCCTAATTTTGTAACGGAAAGAGATTTTAATAAAATAGATTGGGATAGGACGACTGTCGCCTTTGACACAGGTACAAGTAGTGATATGGTCGGAAACAAAAATAAACTTGGCATAATCGGCCCAGAATTAAAACCAAATGAAGTGGAAAAGTGGTTGTGGCATTTTTGGGGAATTGATCAAGGGAACTTCACAATTGTTGGTTACAACCAAGATACTTCTACTATAAGTCCTGTTTTAAGTGATGGGAGTTGGTCTAGGACTGGCGTCAGTAGTGGTAAAATTAATGGAGCAGATGCGAGTTTGCCTTCGAATGTTGAGCTTCCAAAGGCAGGAAAGTGGGCACTCCTAGTTTATATTGATGACCAATTATTCGATACATTGGTTATGGATATAAAGGGAAAGTAACCGTCCGGAATGTTGACAATTCCTAAGAGCCTTAGTAAGGCTCTTGTTTGTTAGACCCAAATGAAACAAACTTGTTAAGCAAAAAAAAGAAGCAAGCTTTTTTTGCTTACTCCCGTTATTCTATAATCACTTGAGCCGCTGCAAACTCTTTGCTATGCGTTATAGAAAGATGAACTCCATTCTTCAACGGTTTACTGAAATATGGCTTACCACTTGGTTCAACCAAAATTTCAATGTCTAAGAAAGATAGTTCCTTCCCAATTCCCGTACCCCACGCCTTAGAGAATGCTTCTTTGGCTGCATACCTGCCGGCAAAGTATTCATAACGTCTGTTTCCTTTTAATTTAGAAAACCGCATACGCTCCTGCTCCGTTAGAATTCTGTTGATGAATTTCGGCTGTCGATCTACAATTGCCTGAATTCGGTCAATTTCTACAATATCCATACCTATTCCCTTTATCATAAGCTTCCCTTCTATCCTTTATCTGACCCGCATATACATTAGACAGGCTTATTAATTAACTAAATTCCTATTACGAAGGATGAATCTAATGTATCTAAAACCAGATAATTACCGTCAATACCCTGGTCTTTACCCTATGACACTAATCATTCTCTCCCTCTGCCTAGCTGTTTATATTCTCCATAGTTCTCCAGTCTTTCCTAAGGGTTTGCTTTATTACAATGGGGCAGGTGTCAATCTCTACATCGCTAACGGTGAATGGTGGAGGCTCATAACACCCATTTTCCTCCATATTTCATTTAGTCATTTCCTATTTAATTGTTTAGCCATCCTGTTATTCGGCCCTTTATTAGAAAGGCATCTAGGAAGTTCGTTATTCGCAGGCTTCTTTCTTTTAACAGGTCTAATCGCGAATATAGCTACTTACTTATTCATGCCCTTATCCTATGTCCATGTTGGAGCAAGTAATTCGATTATGGGACTACTTGGTTTTTATCTCTATGCATCCATCTTCCATAAGCAGCCTGTACCTAAACAATTTGAAACGACCATTTACACCCTTGCCATTTTTGCAGTGATTATGTCACTGATTGAACCGAATATCAATTTAATCGGACACTTTACCGGTCTAGTTGCCGGCTTTATCTTGGCTCCGCTTTTTCAAAAGCGGTCTCAACAGCTATAGGTTCTAATTCAGTAACGTGAAGCAAGCCATCGCGTAATTGTTGATGCATCTTGCTTTTCTAGATCTTTTATCCGACCGATTGTCGGACCTGCTCCAGATTTAGCAGTGATAAAAATGGAGGCCAGACTTTTACGTAATTGAAACCAATTCGTGGAATAAGTAATAGCCTGAATTCGATTTTTATGAAATAGATAACTCTGCTTAGAAATGATTCTAAACCTTACTTGCAGCTGATTACCTGAAATTATCCAGCCTGCTTCCCTGAAGCTTAAATACGCCCACAGACAGGATAAAGGTACCAGCACCAATGATAGGAATCCCCAAGGTCTGAACAGCCAGATACAAGCAGCGATAACTATTACAGCAAGGAATGAGTGACGAAATAAATAGCGGGAAAATGCTCGCTTCGGCAAACCTTGCATATCCGCTTCGTATTGATACCCCGGAACAAAGGACTCAAGCAGTCCCTGCAAGTCCTTCTTTTTAATGAGTGGAAAAAGCATTATCTTAGCGTTTTCTGAATCCTTAGCCGATCCACCAGCGTATTCAATGTAGACACTCGCCAAACCTAAAGGCTGCCTTAATAAGTTTTCTGATATCCTGATTGCCTGAATCTTCTTAGTTGGGATGGTAATCTTCCTTTTTTCCAGCAAGCCTCGGGAAATTATTAATTCTTCACCCTTTTTTTTCAAAGTAAAATGACCATACTTTAAGACAATGCCTATCGTGGCAATTAAGTAAGCAACGATAAAAGCACTCACTACCAAAATAGTTATAAATATAAGGCTTGCTTCCAACACATGTTCAAAGCCACTAAAGACCTTATCAAATGGAATGATTTCATCAAATTGAGAAATGAACGCGGCTGACGTAGAAAAAACAACTCCTACGCCACCGGAAGTAGCAGCCATTAAGAAAAGCTGAGGAAAAGTCTGTTGAAAAATACTCTCTGTCCGTACGTCTGCGGACTCTGCCGCTTCAGGTGTTTTCTCTCTTTTCCCTTCTGCTAGGATCAACTGAATTCTTTCAGCTTCCTTCTTATTAATCGCAGCTAGTTCCACATCAGCTTGTTCTCCGCCAGCCGTCTCTATTTGAACCTTAGCCAAGCCAAACAATCGCTGAACCAGTCCCTCAGAAATATTCACACTATGTATGCGTTCAAATCGGATGTATTGTTTCTTTTTAACAAATAACCCTGATTCAATTCGAAGTTCCCCATTTTCAATCCAGTATGTAAATCGAAACCAAGTTAGAACCGCTGACCCGATAACAAACAAAATAACTAATCCAAACCCTAGATAAAGCAGAAAACTTTTCTCTCCAAAATTGTTTCCTCCAAAAAGAAAAATGAGTACCAGGGGAAAAATAGCGTCCTTAACTATTTTCAGAATCATTAACAAGATAGCAGCTGGATGAAGCCGTTTCGGATTATACATCTTCTTCCTCCACACTGGCCATTCTAGAAATATAGAACCGCAAATCATCGGCTTCTTTAATCTCTAAAGCCGGTATTTCATGGTTGGTTGCAGCAGTTGATATTTCGACGGTTGCCAGCTCATATCTTCTGAGAATCGGACCTTGCTTGGTTTCAACATGTTGAACTCTAACCATTGGGATCAGCGTACGTTTAATAATCCAAATCCCACTTTGTATCTCGATTTCATCTTCTCTGACCTCATACCTCCACCGCTTCCACCTAAGTGATGGTAGAAGGAACACAAAAAGATAGAAAGACAGGATAAATAGACATACGCAAAGAATAATAATCCACCGTGGAAAATCAAATAGGTATGTCAGCGTAATTCCAGTTATGCTGATTACCAGAATAAGCAAAGATTCAAGGATTCCGCTAATTCTCCACACTTTGAGCGCATTTTTAGCAATTCGTTTCTGAGGTTCCATATGCCATCCCCTTTCAACGTTCTATTTAATTTAAGTATACTATAATTTCCAAAATAAAAAACAGAAAGAGCCGCTCGTGATTGAGCGGCTCTTTCTGTTTTAAAACGTATTATTTATTGATTTTATCTCTGTTTGAACTCGTGCTGCTGCTACGGTTGCCATAACCATTTGACTTACGGTTAGTGCTTCCGCCGCCAGTGCGTTTAGCACCGCCGTAATCTTTACGTCCGCCGCCTGAGCTGCGTCCCCCGCCGCTGCCATTACGAGGACGGCTGTTAGAGCCTTTGTATCCACCACGTTTTGATCCAGCTGGCGCTTCGTCCGTTAATTTGATCGGAGAAGCATCTGGTTCTTTCGTCATTGATTTAAGGACTGCTGCCACTAAATCAATTGCGCTGTGCTTTTGAAGTAATTCTTCAGCATGCGGAAGGTATAATGATAAATCTTCGTTTTCAACAGTGTTAACGATTTTTTCAGTAACCGCTTTTTGTTGACCTTCAAGAGCTTCACTTAAAGTTGGAGTTTTTAATTTCTCCATTTTCTTTTTAGTTGTGTGCTCAATTGCATGCAGCTGACCTCTTTCTCTTGGCGTTACAAAAGAAACTGCTGCTCCATGCTTCCCAGCTCTTCCTGTACGTCCAATACGGTGGACATAGCTTTCAGGATCTTGAGGAATATCGAAGTTATAAACGTGTGTAACACCAGAGATATCTAGACCACGAGCTGCTACATCTGTTGCAACTAGGACATCAATGCTGCCTTCTTTGAATTTCTTCAATACAGACATACGTTTTGCCTGGCTTAAATCACCATGAATTCCTTCTGCCATATAACCGCGAATTGTCAATGCAGATGCAAGCTCATCAACACGGCGTTTAGTACGACCGAAAACGATAGCAAGTTCTGGTGTTTGAATATCAAGCAGACGAGCCAATGTATCGAATTTTTCATTTTCTCTTAGCTCAACATAATATTGATCGATAAGAGAAACAGTCATTTCCTTAGCTTTAACTTTAACAAGTGTAGGATCCTTCATAAATCTTTCCGCAATTTTACGGATTGGATCAGGCATTGTTGCAGAGAAAAGCAATGTTTGTCTTTCTTCTGGTACGTTTGAAAGAATAGATTGGATATCTTCAATGAAGCCCATGTTAAGCATTTCATCTGCTTCATCCAATACTACAGTATGAACATTGCCTAATTTAATGTTCTTACGTTTGATATGATCTAATAAACGACCAGGTGTACCTACAATGATATGCGGGTTTTTCTTTAAAGCGCGGATTTGACGGTCAATATCCTGTCCACCGTAAACTGCTAATACGCGAGTGCGTTTTCCGTAACCAAGTTTGAAAAGTTCTTCCGAAACTTGAATAGCCAATTCACGAGTAGGTGCGATAACAATTCCCTGTACATTATCACTAGATAAGTCGATATTTTCAATCAAAGGAATACCAAAAGCAGCTGTTTTACCAGTACCTGTTTGTGCTTGACCAATGATATCTTTTCCTTCAAGTGCCAATGGAATCGTCTGTGCTTGAATGGGACTTGCTTCTTCAAAACCCATTTTTTCTATTGATTTCATCGATGTTCTGTCTAATCCTAATTCACTAAACAATGTCAATTTATTCGTGCCCCTTTATTATCTTAATTTTTCCGTGGCAATAGCCCGGTATGCTGATCTTCGGACATCAGCGTATCCATTAATCAATTCCATCATATCGATAGAAGCAAACGTCTCTTAAGAAAAGTTTTCTCAATTATCACCCAAAAGAAACACTACATTTTTATCAAACGCTGAATCTAATCATGATTTATTAAAAAGGAACAACATGAAAGCAAGCCAAATTACTTAAAAGCCTGCTGCAAGTAAGCAGTAAACACCCTACATAGGCATCTCACTTTTTAATAGTACATGTAATCAAAATTAAATCCAAAAATGGAAATATCAAAGTAGTATACGGAACTGCCGTATTATTCAGGTGAGGGCTGCTGCACCTTTTCCCTATGTGTTGAGGGTAGAAATAGTCTCTACAAACACCATAGACAAACCTGGAAATCCAGGTGCTTCATACAAACAGACCCTTATGCGTTGAGGGAGTGCGGAAGTGGTATCGAGTCACAAGCGGTGCCTTTAAGGCATGACGGAGTTTCCGTCTGTGGATATCAGCCAGCTAGGCTGGAAACTTGTGAATCTGCTAACCGAGGGAAGATCCTCGGTCCGCATTCCTATTTGCAACGAAAGCCGCCAAAACGGCAGCTTTTATATGGTTTCAAGACGCTCGGTCTATTTAATCTGAAAGTACGAATTTCTTCAAAAACAACGAAAACTCACAAACGAAAATTTTTCATAAGAGCTAGTTGAGTGCCTTTAATATTTAAGGAAATAGACATATACTATTATCACCAATTAAAAGGCATTTAACCTCAACCTCTATATTACCATTATAATGCTGGTATTGCAATGTTGGACCCGATTTATTTTGGTTATATCCGATTTCTAAAATAAAAAACAGCAGCACCGCAATCAGTCTGCGGGCTGCCATTTGGATAATCACTGAACGCTGCTTTTTGCTTGTAAAGAAGAGACGACTTCTTCAAGCTTCATACCTCTTGATGCTTTAACTAAAATCAAATCGCCAGCTTCGGACAATTCCTTCAGTTTAAGAATTAACGCTGATTTATCTTGAAACGAATGAACATTTTCACTAGAAAATTGTTTATGCGCACCTTCTGCAATTTTTTTTGCTAAAGGTCCAAAGGTGTAAAGATGATTAATCTTGTTGGGATTAATGATTTCGCCAATTTTCAAATGGAAGCTTTCTTCTTGTGGTCCAAGCTCCAGCATATCTCCAAAAACTAAATGTTTATGGTTAAAGCCGGTCATCCCTTCAACTAACTCGATTGCAGCTTTAACAGATGTAGGGCTGGCATTATAAGCATCATTAATTATTTTTTCGCCATTAGCACCTGCAACCATCTCCATGCGCATATTTGTCAGCTGAATAGTCTTCAGACCTTCTTTTATTGCTGATTCACTTACCTGCAGTTCTCTTGCAGTTAAAATAGCAGCCAACGCATTAAGGACATTATGATTACCGAGCACAGGGATCATGTACTCATCCCCATTTTCCTCTAATTTAAAAGAGGTGGTATCTTGGTTCTGCATAATAGAAGACGCATAAAGAGTACTATCCTGACTACGGCCAAATGATACTGTTCTCAGGTGAGGGAAATTCCCTTTAATCCGTTCAAGAAGTAAGGGTTCATCGCCGTGATAAATAAGCGTTCCTCCATCAGCCATACCGGCAACAATCTCAAGCTTAGCATTCGCAATTTCTTCACGTGAACCAAGGTCAAGTAAATGTGACTCACCAATATTCGTGATGACAGCTATATCCGGCTGAGCAAGCGTTGACAGAAAGTCTATTTCCCCTCTGCTGCTCATACCCATTTCTAAGACAGCGACATCCGTATCTTCATCCATCAATAATAGTGTTAAAGGCATGCCCAAGTGGTTATTATAATTCCCTCTTGTCTTGCATACCTTATATTTTTCGGACAGCAGGGCAGCGGTCATATCTTTTGTTGTCGTTTTACCGTTGCTTCCTGTGATGCCTACCACCTTACAATTCACTTGATGACGGTATGCTTTCGCTAATTGTTGAAGGGCAGCTTGCACATCATCAACAATAATCAGCGGCAGTCCTTCCGGAGGATTAGGCATATCACTTTGCCAAAAGGATGCGGCTGCACCTTGAAGAAACGCTTTTTCTACAAACTGATGGCCATTTACATGTTCCCCGACAAGCGGCACAAATAAGTTGTTTGGTTCTATTTTTCGGGAATCAATCGTAACACCCTCAACCAAAACATCCCCAAATTGGGTAGTCTGATTAAGGCCATTAGCCATTTTTTGAATTTGGTTAAACGTTCTTTTAATCATTTACTTCCTCCACCAATCTTTGCAGCATGATAACTTAAAAAGTATATTTAATTTTTTGTTTCTCGTCATTACGTTCTTTAGCCAGGTTAACTAACCGTTCAATTAACTCAGGATATTCAACTCCCGTGTGCTTCCATAACAGAGGGAACATGCTGTAAGGTGTGAATCCAGGCATTGTGTTCACTTCATTGATATAAGCTTTCCCATCTTTGGTTAGGAAAAAGTCTGCTCGAACAAGTCCAGAGCAATCCAGAGCCTTAAACGAGGTAACGGCCATTTCACTTAACATTTTATATTCTGATTCTGTAACTTCAGCTGGAATAACCATAACTGTATCTTCATCTTCATATTTAGCTTTATAGTCGTAGAAATCCTTCTTAGCGATAATCTCTCCTGCTACTGAACATTCAGGAGTATCATTACCCATCACCCCAATTTCTACTTCCCTGGCGATGACTCCTTCCTCCACAATTACTTTACGATCAAATTGGAAAGCTTCATCAAACGCCGCCATTAATTCATCTCTATTAACTGCTTTACTGATTCCTACACTTGAACCAAGATTAGCTGGTTTTACAAAGCAAGGGTACCCTAACTCACTTTCAACCTTTTCACAAGCTGCTGTTTTATTTGATTCCCATTCAGAGCGAATAAACCAGTTATAGCCCACCTGCGGGAGACCTGCCTGTGCAAAGAGGTTTTTCATGATGACCTTATCCATCCCTGCTGAAGAAGCTAATACTCCATTCCCAACGTAAGGAAGATTTATCAATTCAAGCATTCCTTGTACAGTCCCATCTTCCCCATTAGGACCATGCAATAGAGGAAAGATGACATCAAACTTCTGTTCATCTTGAGCAGAATTCAGCGCAAGAGGTGATACGGAGCTCTCACCAGAAAAGGCAAGTTCTTTAACATTTTGAACGGGACCTGTCAGCTTAGGACCATTCATCCAATCCCCTTCTTCAGTTATGTAAATCGGATGTATATCATATTTTTCTATATCTAATGCCTTAATAACTGCAAGAGCTGTTTGCATCGACACCTGATGCTCTGCTGATTTGCCGCCATAAAGCAATCCAAGTTTTGTTTTCATTAAATAAACCCTCCAATATTCTAGTAACCTTTATTATTGTATCATTTTCCCTTCAAAACGAAAAAAATTAATCATGGAAATCATGCAGTTTTATGTTTTCTAAACTATTCTATGTAAGATAGCCTATATTCGCGCCTGCTCTATATAATTTTGGAAAACAAAAACCCCTGAATCAGGGGAATTATTTTTTTATAATGGACCACTCTTTAGTTTTTCGATAATAAATAATCTGTATATGCGGATGATCCGTGCTCATTTCTTTATAGCTCTCCATCATTTCGTCCATATTTACATAATCGCCAATAACCCAACCAGGTATTTCAATCTTCTGTCTCGTCTGTTGTGCTTTAGAAAACGATAGAACCAAACCCTCTGCCATTAACGGTGTAAGGTTAGAAAGAATCCCATCCGGCACCTTAGGGATTTCACTTTTCTTTTTTTTACCCAGCCAGGTTCGTTCTATTGTTACGGATTCTAGTTTGAGAGGCAGAACATTTCCAATCAAATGTAAATAGCTGTCAAGAGTACGGTAGTATAATTTATTAAACCAACCGTCATCATGAGCAAGATAGACATATTGATTTTTCAGTTTCCGAAAGAACGGCGCTCGCAGATGATTCTTACAATGCCCTAGATATAATAATTCGGCAATTTCCTGACCATCTAATTCATCGAGCCCTGACTCTTCATCAAAATCCAGCCAGCAAAAATCACCATATTCATCTACATCTTCCTTCAGTATCTCCTTTACACGATCCTCAGGAACATACTCTAATAACGTATTTAAGTTAAATTCTCCTTCTTCATATCGATGCTTTAGCAGCAGAAGATTACTCAATGGTACTTCTGTTGAGTGTCCAAATTCTCGAAAACTCATTCCAGAAAAGAGTGCAAAACGTTCAGAAGCCTGCAGATGTATATAAATAATGTCTCTACTATCATTTTTCATGGTATCCCTTACCCTCCGCACCAGCAATTAAAAAAACAACAGACACTTCCACTTTATTTTACCAAATTAGCCGAGCAAATGGTTTACTTTCGTATGTTTTATTTCTCTTTCGAAAAGAATATCATTATCTTAGCCTGTACGCTACACAGCGTATATAATAAATTTAAAACAAAAGCAGGAGAGATAGCGATGTTGACGATCTACTTAGTACGCCATGGACAAACCGAATGGAACCTTACAGGAAGAATGCAAGGCTGGGAAAACAGTGACCTGACTCCATCAGGGATAATTGATGCATTAGCTTTAGGAAAGCGTTTAAAGGATACACCCATCGATTGTATCTATACAAGTACGAGTGAACGTGCCGCTTATACCGCTTAACTCATTGCAGGTAAACGTGTGATTCCACTTATCAAAAGTGAACTGCTGCGTGAAATGTCTTTTGGTGACTGGGAAGGCAGACATAAAGAAGAGATTGAAGCAGAATACCCAAATGAGTATAAATCATTTTGGGAGACTCCCCATCTTTACCAGAGAAACAGCGGAGAGTCATACCCTCAAATCCTGGAACGTGCCGCTGTTTCCTATAAAAAAATCACCGAAGCACATCCTGCAGGGACAGTTCTGATTGTTTCTCATTCTCTATTCATTCGGGCTTTTATGGCCTCCATAAAGAACCTTTCTTTATCACAGCTCTATTCACAACCCTATATTGGGAATGTGAGTTTAACTAAAATTACTATCAATCAACATAAACCTGAAATCATTTTTGAGGGAGACACTACCCACTGCTTAAATGGATTGA
Organism: Peribacillus psychrosaccharolyticus ATCC 23296; assembly: GCF_000305495.1. Taxonomy (GTDB): domain Bacteria; phylum Bacillota; class Bacilli; order Bacillales; family DSM-1321; genus Peribacillus; species Peribacillus psychrosaccharolyticus. The sequence goes on from NZ_AJTN02000160.1 coordinate 23,371, forward strand.
CCTAGTATGATTCCCACATAATAGAAAAACAAAACATTTTTCCATAGAAAAAAGGACTTGCAGTTTTCTGCAAGTCCTTTTTTATTATGCACTCTTTACTTCAGCGGCTTCTACAGGAGGATTGAATTGTCCTTCCCATTTAGAAATAACGATAGCTGCTAAAGAGTTTCCTACTACGTTAACAACTGTTCTACCCATATCAAGGATACGGTCAATACCAGCAATGAAGGCTAATCCTTCTACTGGAATTCCAGCTGATCCTAATGTCGCTAATAGGACGACGAATGAAACTCCGGGAACACCCGCAATACCTTTTGAAGTAACCATTAAGACAAGGATTAGGGAAATTTGAGCACCTATTGTTAAATCTATGCCGTACATTTGAGCAATGAAGATTGCTGCCAACGCTTGGTATAACGTTGACCCATCCAAGTTAAACGAATAACCAGTTGGAATGACGAATGTAGAAATATGTTTTGGACAACCTAGCTTTTCTGTTTTCTCCATCAGTTTTGGAAGCACTGCTTCTGAACTTGCGGTAGAGAAAGCTAAGATCAATTCTTCTTTTAAGACGATGAATAATTTGAAAATATTAAAGCCAACCAGTTTTGCAATTAGACCTAAAACGACTACTACGAAGAAAATCATTGTTCCGTAAACAGTAATCGCTAATTTACCCAGTGGAATAAGGGATTCTAGTCCAAATTTAGAAATGGTTACTCCAATTAAACCAAATACACCAATCGGAGCAAATTTCATAATCATGTTCGTGATAGCAAACATTGCTTCTGCTAACCCTTGGAAGAAACCAAGGACAGGTTTTCCTTTTTCACCAGCAGCAGCTATTCCTAGTCCTAACATAAGGGAGAAGAAGATAATGGCCAGCATATCTCCATCTGCCATTGCTTTAATTGGATTTGACGGTACGATATGCACCAGTGTATCAACTAATGATTTTGTTTCTGTGTTATCAGCTGTTTCTACATAACTGCTGATATCTGTTTTTTCAATTGACCCCATATCTACGCCTGCACCCGGTTGGAATATATTCGCCGACAGCAGACCAACGATAATAGCAATGGTCGTAACTATTTCAAAATAGATGAGCGTTTTTCCGCCAATTTTCCCAAGCGACTTAAGGTCACCTACACCAGCTACAGCCATTACGATACTAGCGATAATAATCGGAACAACAATCATTTTAATTAAACGGAGAAAAACATCTCCTAGTGGTTGTAAATAAGTAGATACGTCAGGGTTGCCATAAAAAATAGCCCCCACGATAATCCCTAAAACGAGACCAATAAATATTTGCCAAGCTAAACTAATTTTCTTCATCTAACATCCTCACCTTCTGTAAAAATTCTATGCTGCAAACAAGCATTTTGTCTCGGTAAGGGAAACAAGGTAAATTTTCTCCGGCAAAAAAAAGACACGTTTTGTGTCATTTTACGCGAACATTTTTCAAACTGTTCCCTTTACGCTGACGAGGTTAGCTGTCGGGTTAGGACTTGGAAACACAAAGCCCTTTCTATTCAATCTAGAATTCACCCCAAGCGAACGGATCCGCAAATTGGGTCCCCCGTTCTTTCAATAAGATTAAGCGGTATTACGATTATAATAAAATATTATAGTAAAATTTCATTTCTGTAAATATATTTATTTCTGTTCTATGCATAAAATTGCTGGAAATGCCTCAAAAATCCCTTTGTGAATCCGTTTTTTCTCTTATTTTATGTAGTTCTGATAACATATAATCCCTATCTTTCTAGTAGACCTATTAATAAATATCGGAATTTATCACGTGTACTAATCTCTTTAAGTTGTTTTCGTGTAATATCTTTCGGTTGTAGTGCTGTTATAAAATAAGCATGATTTTGTGGGACTATCTCAGGTTCCGCTAAAATCGTTTCGCCTGCAGTCATGCCCTTCCGAATTTCTTGCCTTCCACTCATATCAATACCCTTTGTTACATACTGCCTATTCACACGGCCATTCATTAGCTTATAAACAAATGGCTTTGAACCCATATGTAAGGTGTCTTTAGGAATGACTGGAACATTATGCACACTCGAGGTAACAACGGATACATTTACCTTGCTGCCAACTGGTAGAAGCAGTTGATCTTCCGTTACTATAGCTTTAAACGGATAGGTACTTTCTTTCTTCATACTTGGTTCCGATTTCGGAAAGACTGTAATACGATCAATTGTCCCTTTAAGAGGTTTCTTAAATTCAGATGATTCAACCGTAATAGCTTGTCCTTCCTCAGCTTCCATTAACCTTTTTTCAGAAAGTTCTCCTTCTATTGATAACCTATTCGAAGCTAAAGTTAGAATGGGCCCATTAAGGCTCTTATTAACTTCCTTCACAGTGCCATCAACATCACTAACAGCTGAAACAGTCCCGCTTATTTCATCAAGATTAACAAGCTCAGCATCTAAAATATTAATCTTTTCTTCTATTTTGCTTTTCTCATACTCTTGTTTAAACAATTCCTGTTCAATGGTGGCAACAATCAGTTCAGATGAAGCATGCTCATCCAGATTCAAATCTGCTTCAAGTGCTGCATTCTCTTCATCATCAGACACTGAAGGAGCTTCTGGAATGGAGGATTGATAACTTTCCAAGCTGCTGATATATCTCTCTATTGCAGAAAGATCATTTTCAGCAAGTTGTTTTTCATTTTCAAGATTGGCTTTGCTTGCAGAAGCTTTTGAGTCAAGGTATTCATATAAGGGCGTCCCTGCGGTGACCGTATCTCCTTCCTGTACTAAAAATTTTTGGAATTGTTTTTCGTGATCAAAGTACACAGGATACTCTTCATATGGTACTACCATACCTTGTGTCTGAAAAGTCCTTGAAATATCGCCAACTTTAGCTTTTGTCCAGTTCTCTACATATAAACTTCGCTCTATCTTACTATCTTCTTTACCAATTAAATATAAATTACCCGCAATTAGTAATCCTGAAACTGCAGAGAGCGAAATAATTTTCCACTTTTTCATTGACTACACCTCCTCATACAAATACATTGACGTCTAAATAGGAACAAAATGCCGCAAAAAACCAGTATATGAGATAACTGATGCATACCATCAGTAAGATAATAATCGATTTTTTCTCAGATAAAGCTTTCAAATACTTATATGTAATCACAATAATTGCCACACTAAAAATAGACACTTCACTAAAAAAGTGAATAAAATAATCATTCGCAATAAAATACTGACTGACTACACCTAAAGAAAATGGATTAGCGTCTTGATTAAGATCCATCAGTATGAAAAAGGGCAGCAATAGGATTTTTTCCATTAAAAAGAGAGTAAAACCAATCATCTGGACGACAACAAGCTTTATATATGGAATATCCGTTATCACCCAAAAAATCATGGCTGATACAAACAAAAAGATAGATGGGAGAATAAGACCTGCTAGTACATTCCCAAAAAACACGAGCAGTTTACCCGTTTCAAACCTTTCCGTACCAAGTCCATTTAACTCTTTTGAAACCGATTCCGTACCAATCCCAAAATAACCACTTATGGAGAACAACAGGATACTTGCCATGTATACCCATACTAATTTCAGCTTAAATGCGGTTATTTCTTCGGCTTCTTTTAACTGAAAAGAACTTAGAGATGGACGAAACAGGCCCTTTACTAGTTTTACTTGATAAGTCATACACATTCCCCCGTGATTATGTAAGTATTGTTCCCTTTAATTGTATCGTAAAATGGAGGAATGTGCCGTTTTCCTATGTTGAAAATTGTAAAATTAAAGAAAAAATTGATTGAATCACTCAATCTTTTCGCTGCTGCCTGAAAACATTTTAAAATGTTGAGGAAGACTGGTTATCTTAGTAGGTGTTTTTGCATAAATTTCACCATCCATATCCACATCCATCACTTCATGGGTCTCAATTACAATTTCTTTTGCTTGAAAATGCAGCAGACCGTTATCTGCATCTACTTCGCTTAATGCACCCTTCAACGTCAGTAATTCCTTCAATATACTCAAACTAGATTCCTTTACGATGATTAGATTTAGGAACCCATCGTCTGCGTGGACTTCTGAAAAAGGCAGTAAATTTGTCCCTATATAATTGCCATTTAGCACAAGCACCAAAACGGCCTGATCGTCTAATACTTCCCCATCAAATTCAATCTTAAATGGAAAAGGCTCATTTCCTCCCACCGTTCGTATAGCGCTTAATAGATAACTGATTGTACCGAATCGATTCTTTTCCTTCTCAAATATGTTGGCAGAAGCTTCTGCAATCAGACCAATTCCCCAGAAATTCAAAAAGTAATTATTTCCTGCTTTTCCAGCATCAATTAATGATACTTCTCCAGAAATCATTGTTTCCGCAGCTTGGCGAATATTTTGCGGTATATTCAACGTCCTAGAAAAATCGTTACAGGTCCCGCCAGGAAGGATTCCCACTACTGGACGATTTTGCAGGGAAGCAAGTCCATTTATACATTCATGCACGGTTCCATCACCGCCTAAGATAAAGACTGCGTCCATTTGCTCTCCATACTTCTGACAGAATTCCAGTGCGTCTCCAGCCTTTGAAGACTGTAATAGCATGAGTTCTTCTGTTTCCAAAGATAGGATTGGCAGACACTGCTCAAGCATCGTTTCAATATTCCCTTTTCCAGCAGCCTGATTATAAATTAACATGGCCTTTTTCCATTTCACAATCAACACCTCCTAAATATTTACTTCTCCTCTTAACCTTCCTCATTTTTAAGATTCCAAAACCATTTTCTTTTTTCCATACGACAAAAAAGGTGGAAAAGAAAAGATGGCCACCTGAACGTTCTATTGTACTTCCTCTTAATTTAAATAATTAATAATTACCTGAACGGCTTCTTGCAAATCCCGCTGTGACCAGCTAGGAAACTTCCCCATATGCAATGCAAGTGAATGATTTGCCGGCACATGAATAAACCCTGCTTGGATACTCTGTCTAGACTCTTGAAGATGGTGCAGTACTCGATACATGACTTGATTACACACATAAGAACCAGCACTATTAGAAATAGATGCTGGATAACCAGCCTGTATGAGTCCCTCGAACATTTGATGTAACGGAAGACTAGTAAATATTCCATCAGCACCATCGGCGATTATACGCTCTCCTATGGGTCGATATCCTGTATTATCTTTTTCTCCATCGGCACAATTAATACCAATTCGTTCAAGGGTGATCTGACTACGACCAGCAGCCAAGCCTAAAGAGATAACAGCAACCGGCAATACATCTTGAATATACTCAATTATCCTATCACCAGAAAGATAAAATTCAACGGGTAATAGCTTACCACAAACCGTATATTCACCTATGATTTCACCATCTAATGCCTGAATAATCTCTTCCGTAGGATTAATGGGATAGTCCAGAAATGGTTCAAAACCAGTAAGAAGTAACTTTTTCATAAAGACCCTACTTTCTCCCCTGCTATTAGTAGAGAATATTCTGTATTTTTAATGTAAACACCCACATATACCCTAAAGGAGGATATCCGTTCATCCTCCTGCTCACATTATTTTGAAAAGGTCTGATCAATCGCATCATCTAAATCCAATTTCTTATCTATGAGATACCGTTTTGTCATATTCAAATCTTTATGTCCGGCCAACTTAGAAACAATCGGCAAATCAATCCCTTTATTAATAAGCTGCTGACAGAACGTATGACGGAGTTTATGCGGATGAACATCAAACTTTTTCAGCATATACTGGACAGACCTTGGTGTCATACGCTGACCATAGCTGGAAATAAACAAGGCTGTTTTCTGTTCCTTCTCCTTAATTGAACTAAGGTATACTTGCAAGCGTTGTACAGCCTCATTAGAGAGTGGCACAGACCGATCTACCTCACCTTTAGCATTCCTCACCACAATATACTTTTTATCTCCCTCAATTAAAACATCACTACAATTTAAATCGCATAGCTCAGACACTCTTACACCCGTATGAAGCATAACGAACACCATCGCTATGTTACGCAGATTCCCCTCCGTCTCTAAGTCCTTCAAAAGCCTTTCCTGCTCTTGTAGACTAAGAGATTCAGGAACCTCTTGCTTTTGTTCTTTCAGCTTACGATCTATATGGAGCATGACTTGAGGCTGACCAAGAAACTTATAAAACACATTAATAGCCATATAATGCTTCTCAATCGTTCCGGCACTTTTTTGAGATTCCTCTAGATAATCTAAGTAATTCTGGATATCCACAGGACCTGCTTCCTTAAACTCCCCAGGACACCATCCTTCAAATTGTGACAACACACCAATATACGTCTTTATAGTATTTTCTGATTTTCCTTCGCTTATCAGCCATTCGCTAAAAGCTTGAAAAATTGTTTCCTTAGTAGAAGTATCGTTATTACTCTCCAACGCCTATTCCTCCCAAGTCATAATTCCGAGTTTAGACCATTTTAACATATTATCTCAACAGAACATAAAGAACATTTCGTCTATCCAGTTATTTTCTTTTTAGATGACATTCTTCGTGAAAATGATCTGTTTAAAATGTCTCGCTTTTCTATTCTTATTAGGTCTCCAATTTTTAAGAAACATGTTGAATCTCTGATTTTCAAGGGGAGGATTTTATCTTTTTTCGGCTATTCTAGGCGCTATTTTCAAGAAAAAAATACCCCGCAGGGCATCATGTTAAATGAGGTTTTTGAAAATGGGTCGCTAATCTTTAGAACAATTTCTTAAGATAGCCTTTTTAAGAAGACCCGGTGACAAAGTTACCACGGGGGGATTTTACTGTTTTTCTGCTATTTCGGTCATTAATCCGATTATGTTTATTCCCGTCTGGGCATAGCGGGTTTTTGAAAATGCGTGGCTAATCTTTAGGACTTTTTCTTAAGATACACTTATTAAGATGACCTGGTACCTAAATTTCCATGGGGGGATTTTATCTATTTTTCGGCTATTCCAGCTGTTAATCCCGTCTGGGCACGATTTTCAGTTCTAAAATACCAAATAAGGG
>NZ_AJTN02000159.1 GCF_000305495.1 Peribacillus psychrosaccharolyticus ATCC 23296
CTTTCTTGATAATAACGAATGACATCTTCTGTTTGCTGTTCAAATATATGTTGAATACTCGAAAGTTCTTTTTTCATTCGTTGCACTTCTTCACCAATTGACTGGATTTGTTTAAATTCCTGCAGTGCATATAACTGCTGTTCAATTTCCTGACATTTTTCAATTTCAGACTGCAGAAGCAAGAGTTTATCCATTGTCTTAAGTTGTTCATTAATCAATCGATCAAATTCTTCCATTCCCCGCACCTCACAAACATTTTATTTTCCTCTTAGCTATGTATTCTTTTATTCATCGAAATTTCCTTTAAGAGATATTGTAGAGTGAATAGAACCTTTGTCGAAGGATGAATAGAACAGCAAAAAGGACATCCTGTAAAAGGATGCCCTTTCAACCCATTCAGTTTATGATTGGCCTTTATTTGATTCAGCTTGTTGGTTTTGTTTTTTACTTTTTGGACATCAGTCTGACTTGCAAATTCAGTGCCATATTGCCCTTGGCTTGATTGACTTGAATTAGCTGCTTTTTGGTTTTGGCTTTTTACTTCTTGAGCATTAGTTTGACTCGCAAACTCAGTCCCATATTGGCCTGCGTTTTGTTTTTGTACTTGTCCGATATCAGTACCTGATTTTGTTTTCTTAGCCATTTGAAATCACCTCCACGCTAATTAAGATTACCTGAAGTGTGAAAACATATGCTTTTTATTTTTGTTAAATATTGGTATACGTTAAACCAACAGCGAAATTCCACCATCGACAATTAATGTTTGACCGCGAATCATACTGGATTCATCAGATAATAGGAACATAATTGTATTAACCATATCTTCTACCTCAACCATTCGCCCTGCTGGTGTTTGTAAAGCTGCTTCAGCAAGCATTTCAGCGCGATTTGGGAAGGACTTTAGTGCATCTGTATCAATCACTCCGCCAGACACTGCATTTACACAAATATTCATCTTCGAAAGCTCCACAGCTAAATAACGAGTTAACGCTTCGAGCGCAGCCTTAGAAACTCCAACCGCCGTATAGTTTTCAAGATAACGAATAGATCCTAGTGAACTAATTCCAACTATTTTACCGCCGCCATTGCGTTCCATCAGCTTAGCTGCTTCTTGAGCACAAAATAAAAATGCCTTACCGTTAATATCCATTGTCCAATCCCAATGTGATTCCTCAAGCTCCATTAAAGGACGCTGAACTCCAGAAGCCGCATTATTAACTAATACATCCAGTCTTCCATACACTTCATCAATTTGTTCAAACATAGCTTTTATTTTGGTCACATCACCCACATTTGCTTTGACTACGAGGGCTTTTCTCCCAAGTGCCTCAATTTCTGCAGCCACCTCTAACGCCTTCGTTTTGCTACGTGCATAATTGATGACTAAATCATAGCCTTCTTCTGCCAGCTTGATTGCAGTTCTTTTACCAAGTCCTTTAGAGCTTCCTGTTACTAAGGCAACTTTTTGTTCCATGTTTACTCATCCTTTCATAGTGGAAAACCAAGTATAAAGAATCGATTATTGTAAAAAATAAGAAAAAAGAAATGGAGTGGTACGTATGTATGTAGGACGTGACATGACGGAATTATCCATGATGCCCAAATCAGAATGGGATAAAAGTGAGCTCGCTTACTTTCATCATTCCCTCCAACAAATGGTACCCTATTTGAATCAAGAAGGACAGAGCATTCATAAAGAAATAGTTAAAGAAATTGAAAACCGTGGAGGGCTTGAACGACAAGAAGCAGATTACACCCATGGTACAGTTGTAAGCGGTGATTAACTTACGCCGCGAATCTCAAGCTATGCTAAGACTGTCGAATCCTCGACAGTCTTTTTTATGTCTAGATTTACCTGGCAGCTTCCGAACAATGTCAGCTCACTCTTGGGTCTGCACAAAATAGAGGTGAAATAGTAAAGTTCTTAAGCTGCCTTTGGGGTCAATGTCTGTATTTCTAAAAAAAGATAAAACCTTGCAAAAGGCTTTATCTTTGTTCTAAATATGCTTTTAGCATTTTTTGATGTGATACCGGAAACGCTAATTCTTCAAGTTCCACTGTATTTACCCACTTATAATGATTTTCAGCTAATTTTCTTCCATCGATTTCCGTATCAATCATCCCTGCAAAAGTATCGACATTCCAAACAAGATGAGAAAAAACGTGATCAATTTTGGTAATATGTTGTTGAATGACTGGAATTACCCCAAGCAAGGCTTTGAATTCTGCTTGGAAAAATTCTCGTTTTGGAAGCAACGATGTATGAATCTCGAAATTAGGAAATTCCCATAGATTAGCTAACAAACCTTCGCTCGGACGTTTATGGATCAGGTATTCGCCCTTCTCATTAGTAATAATGGCTGACACGAGTGGAATAGTACGGCTCTTTTTCACTTTAATCTTAATGGGCAATTCAGTTTGTACACCCTCTTCAAATGCTTGACAATGCTGCTGTACAGGACATAGTAAACACGCTGGATTACTTGGCTTACATATTAATGCCCCTAGTTCCATCAAAGCTTGATTAAAGAATGACGGATTATCATGATCAATCAACTCGCGAACCGCTGCTTCAAAAACTTTACGAGTCTTCGGCTTAGCGATGTCTTCTTTAATTAATAAAATTCTCGACAGAACCCTCATCACATTACCATCTACAGCGGGCTCAGGTTTCCCGTAAGCTATGCTTAAGATGGCTCCGGCAGTATAAGGACCTACCCCTTTTAATTTTGCAATTTCTTCTGGAGTATCAGGAACCTCGCCATTATAGGCTGCTCTCACTTCTCGGGCTGCAGTCTGAAGATTACGAACCCGCGAATAATACCCTAACCCTTCCCATGCCTTTAAAATTCGTTCTTCTTCTGCATCTGCAAACTCCTCAAGAGTAGGAAACCACTCCATAAACCGATTATAAAAAGGAATAACCGTATCAACACGTGTCTGCTGAAGCATAATTTCTGAAACCCAAACTCGATAAGGATCTTTATTCTTCCGCCAAGGTAAATCACGCTGTTCACGCTCAAACCAAGATATCAAATCGTTCTGAAATTCAGCTATATTTATTTTTTTTGCATAAAAAAACTCTAGATCATTCACATTTTTGCCTCCAAGAAGTTAAACTAACCACATAATAGGGAATAATAAAGAAAAGCTGAAGCTGTCCTTTTAGCTCACGAAGGAAATAGGGAGAATTACTGCTTCCTTAATGAGCTGGATCGCAGTAAGGTGATATATATTTTTAGTGTATTTGTATTAAGTGTAATTCAAGGACAAAATATTTCATAATAATTTAATTTGGTTTGTTTTTCATAGTGCGATATGATTATTGTTGAAACATGTTGAATTCTGCAAGATAAGGGGGTTATTTCTTTTTGGATACTGGCACTCACTTTGTTATGGGAATTGCACTTGGAGGGCTTGCTGCCATAGACCCTGTTATCACAGATAGTTCTGTTACTGCACAGGCAGTGATGCTGGGAACCATTCTCGGATCACAAGCGCCCGATATTGATACAATTCTAAAATTAAAAAATAATGCTGTTTATATACGTAATCATCGGGGAATTACTCATTCCCTTCCGGCTGTATTACTTTGGCCGCTTCTAATTTCTGGTTTCATTTTTGTTTTACTTCCGGAATCAAATCTGCTCCATCTTTGGCTATGGACATTTCTGGCTGTCTTTCTCCATGTTTTTGTGGATATATTTAACGCATATGGGACGCAGGCATTGAGGCCGATTTCTTCTCGTTGGGTGGCTCTTGGGGTAATTAATACCTTTGATCCCTTTATCTTTGGCATTCATGTTGCCGGATTAACATTATGGGGCTTTGGATTCCCGCCCACTTACACATTTTTGACCATGTATTTGTTTATTTTCATTTACTATATTGCTCGTTTTCGAGAACAATCTCTTGTTAAACGCGCTGTCCGTCAGCAAATTCCCGACGCACGGAAGATTACTCTTTCACCGACGATGCGCTATCATCGATGGAGAATTGCTGTAACAAGTGAAAAGCATTATTACGTGGCCGTTTCAGAAAATGGCTATGTGACTATACTCGATACATTCGATCGTATTCCATTGCCTAAAAGCGAGATTCTTCATGCTGCTAAGGCCGATATTAACTTGGCTGCTTTTCTGTCGTTTTCACCAGTATACCGTTGGGAAATAGAAATGCTAGAGGATTATGTTGAAGTTCGTTTTATCGATTTGCGCTATCGTAGTAATGGCTTTTATCCATTCGTTGCAGTGGTGCATCTTGACCGTAATGATTTAACTATTAAAAACTCATTTACAGGCTGGATATTCAGTGAAGCGAAACTGCGAAAGAAACTCAATTTGATCCCATTTTAATGGGCTGAATCCATTGATTCAGCCCTGTTTTTCATTTTTAATGAAATTTGTCCTGCTGCTTCAATAAGTGTTCATATTTAGGGTTATTGGCTAAGAACTCGTGAAGACTTTTCCCATGATTATCAATCCATTGCAAAACGACCCTTGATGTCATTTCTTCACCTGCGTATTTATAACCTGCTTTTGCATAAGTAGCTTCAAAATCTTCCCATAAGAGTTCAACCCAAGTTAATGCCTGTTGATAGGATACGTGATCATTTATGTCCAATAATCGTTTGGTCAGTCTTTCTTGGTAGTCATTCACAATAATCCTCCTTCCGTCTTTCCAGTATTTTTCCTTCGGTTTTTCTCATAGTTGCCACTCTACTGCTTATACTAATAGTACAAACAAAGAACTTAAAAACGTGAGAGGATGTAATCCATGAGGAATAAAGCTAAAAACTTCCCTAATCAATCCACTAATAAATTCGAAGGTGAGCCTCGAGCTAAACCAGCCTATGCTTCTAAACGGGCAGATGGATCAACCAATACTCATCCACAAGAACGAATGAAAGCTTCAAATGAAAGAACAGAATAGGTTTAGTTTTAGTCGAAGTCCAGTATTATTCCTGGGCTTCTTTTAATTCTTTCATAGCAACCAGCATAGAAATAGGTAAGGCTTCTTCATTTCTTCCCCCGCTTAACCGGTAACCCCAAGCAAAAATTCCATTTAAGTATTCAATCTTATAGTAAGCACCAGGGTCACCATCAATCTGATAAATCTCTCCTGGCTTAAAGTCATCGGGATTAAGTAAATATGATTTAGCCATTATGGCTTTACGTTCAAGTACAGCATATTCATTCACCATTCCGAGCTGTTCTGCTTTACGTGCTTTTTCATGAAGACCTGCAATTTCCTGCTGCAGTTCATATCGTGTCAACTGACTGTATCTCTTCTCTTCCATTCATTCTTCACCTCATTTTTAAAATATAGCACAATACGTTATTCAAAGTACTCATCTCTGTCTAAATACCTCGAAATCAGCTCCATTGGGAAGCCTTTCCGGAATAAAGCTTGTTTCATCTTCTGTTCGTATTCAAAGCCCTGGTAAGCCTTGTAACGCCGTTCTAATTTCTCTCCATGATAAATTAATGAATTCCATTCTTCTTCGCTATCCTTTTCAACGGTAACCTCTTGCAATGCCGCGACAATAATATCTCTAGGATAGCCCTTTCGCATTAACACTTGATCCAGCTTCTGCTGTAGGGATCGCTCAGATAGGTTTTTTTCTTTTTTATTGATTTCTCTGCCTGCTGTTTAGCATGTTCAATTTGAAGATCAATCGGGTATTCAAGGATAGCCTTTTCAATCAGCTTCTCACTAATTCCTTTTTCCTTTAATTCCTGGCGAATCACGATGGGGCCCTTATTTCCCCCATTCGCATGTGTTCTAACAAATGCGCGGGCAAATTCAAGATCATCCAGATATTTATAATGATAAAGCTTATGAATAGCCTCTTGAATTATCGCATCATCCACTTCTTTTTTTCGTAAATACATGCGTACTTCAGATTCTGAACGCATTCGATGGGATAAATAATGTAAAGACTGCGTAAAAGCTTTTTGAATATCATCATGCATTTGAATATCTGCAAGATCGAATTCATCTAATTCTTTACCTTTTTTTAAATCGAACTTTATTAAAACCTCTTCGTCTACACTAAAGGCATATTTATCAGCAATAAAGATATTATATCGGTCCAGCCTCTTTTTTTGGACTGAAATTCTTGAAATGACTGCCATCAACATCACCTCCTACTGATACTCTACCACATTCTAAAGAAGGGTTATCTTGATTTAAATCGAATTAAATGACATAGAACATCAATGATAGTAAACTACTACCAAATAAAGGAGTGATGGCGCGTGAAAATTGCTATTGCAGGCGGCAGCGGTTTTGTCGGAACTGCTCTTATAGACGCTTTGCTTAAAGAAGAACATGACCTTTATATATTGACTCGTAACCCGGAAAAATACACTCAGACAAAAAATCTTCATTATATAAAATGGCTTAATAAAGATGCCGTACCAGAGAAAAATCTTAAAGGGCTTGATATATTTATTAATCTCGCAGGAGAATCATTAAACAGCGGGCGCTGGACAAAGAATAGAAAACGGAGAATTGTAGAAAGCCGTATTGAAACAACTAAGGAAATGAATCGGATATTAGGAACCTTAGAACAGAAGATAAGTTTAGTTATTAATGCGAGTGCAATTGGTTATTATGGTACTTCAGAACAAGGTACTTTTACTGAAGATAATGAAACAACAGCAAAAGATTTTCTCTCTCGAACCGTTCAACTCTGGGAGAAGGAGGCTCGGAAAGCACGTGCTTTCAGCCACCGAGTTGTCTTTACCAGATTTGGACTGATACTTGGTCAAACGCAAGGTGCGCTGCCGACAATAGTACTGCCTTACAAGTTATTTGCCGGTGGAACTATTGGAAACGGCAGCCAAATACTCTCATGGATACATATTCAAGACGTTGCAGGAGCAATTTTATTTTGTATTCATCATTCTGAAATCTCTGGACCTGTGAACTTTACTGCACCACAACAAGTAACAATGAGGGAATTTGGCCATTCCATCAGTAAAACAATCAATCGACCTCACTGGTTTCCAGTACCAGCTTTTGTACTAAAAGTCGTCTTAGGAGAAATGAGTATTCTCGTGCTGGAAGGACAAAAGGTGCACCCACAAGTACTAGAAAAGTCTCATTATCCCTTCCGCTACGCCACATTGAACGTGGCCTTAAATGATTTACTAAAAAAATAATAAAGTGAGTATGATTATCCAGCCTGTGGAAAAAATAGGAATAGAAAGACATCCCGATTCAATTTTTTACTAGGACTAGCTCACATAAGGAGATGAAAAGATGGACAGCAAAAAGCGTGATAAGATGAAAAATTCCTTAAACTCAACTCAATCTGTACTTTATGATCGCGAATTTAGAAAGGCAGACCGTGCTGGAGGATTTACCGAGAAAAAAGGACGCCGCTAAAATCTTGGTTTTAATTCCCTGTGATAAAACCCTACAATTTTGGAGAAATTGAAGATGAGATGATTCAATCATTTCAAATTCTTGTTTGGGGTGTTGTCGAATGGGACAAAACAAAATACACTTAGAGCGAATTGAGAATACACAGAAATTGCTCAAAGATCCAACAAGTATGAAGAGTGATGGACATGACATTGAATTTTCTCAAGAACTAGCTGATCGGGATGACATTATTGCTCAACAACGTTCCAAAGCCGCGGACGAACGTGCAAAGAAATAAACGAAAGAAACCAGGGCATCTTATGCACCTGGTTTCTTTCATTTACACCTTAACGATTGTGTGTAATGTGGATAAGTTTGGAGTTTGTTGGTTCTAAAGACTTACGTCTGTCTTTTTATCCACTGCAATTATTTGTATATTATGGATAACTCTGTGGACAATATGGATAATTCTGAAAATTCATGGATTTACAAATGTTTTGCTTGTGGATAGTTTATTACATTTTTAAATACTAACGTCTTCCACACGTTTACGGAGCATAAACTTTTGAACTTTACCACTCGCATTTCGCGGCAGCTCTTCACAGAAGATATAGTTTCTTGGGCGTTTATAATTGGCTAAGGTATCGCTGTTTTTGCACCAATCTTCTAATTCATCTTCCGTTAGTGCCGGATTCTTTCTTACAACAAAAGCAATCACTTTTTCACCCCAGTGGCTGTCTGGCTGACCAATAACAGCACAATCTAGTACCCCTTCATGACCAAAAAGTGTATCTTCAACTTCCCTGGGATACACATTTTCACCGCCGGATATGATCATATCATCCACGCGGTCTTTCACATAGAGATAGCCTTCTTCATCAAGGTATCCAATATCCCCTGAATGATACCAGCCTTTATAGAGTGCTTTTTCACTTGCTTCTTTACGTTCAAAATAGCCGCTCATCATACAAGGGCCTTTAACCAGAATTTCTCCTGTCTCACCTGCAGACAAAACATCTGACGGCTCAGAAGGTCCTTCTTCATTAGGTCGAACAATAATTAACTCATGTTCAGGACAAACCTTCCCCGCAGATCCTGCTTTACGTATTTGATCCTCAGCCAAAAGCAGCGTTACGGCTGGGCCCATTTCTGTCATTCCATAGGCTTGTTTCAAGGAAACCCCTAATTTCTCTTCACAAGCAAGAACAAGGTTTGGTGCCATTGGCGCTGCACCGTATAAACCGTTTATCAAACTGTCTAATTGGTAGTTAGACAAATTCTCTTGAAGAAGCATATTCCACATCGTCGGGGCTGCAAAAAAAATGCTGATCTGTTCTTGTTCAATGAGTTCAAGAACCTTTTTGGCATTAAATTGATGGAGAATCACATTCTTTGCTCCTTTCTGAACCCTTGGAAGGAACGCACAATGCAATTCTGCACAATGGAACATCGGTGCTGTAATCAACCCTATATCTTCTTCACTATACTTGAATGCTTCGATTAATATTCTACTCTGAGAAACCATATCTTTATGAAGATGCATAACCCCTTTTGGCCTTCCTGTGGTTCCACTCGTATACATAATGGCATATAAATCGTCAGCTGTTATCTCTTCTTGGGGATAAAAACTAGGTGCCGCATCTGTTTTTTCCTGATAGCTTGCAGCATATTCAGGTACATCTTCATCAATATACCAAAAGGCCGTTTCTGGAAAACGTTTCTCCACACTCGCTACAACCGGGGCTAATGCTTCTTCAAATATAACCACTTTAGGGCGTGCATCATCCAGAATGAAGCCGACTTCTTCTGCCTGTAATCGAAAGTTAATTGGATTAAAGACCGCACCAATCTTAGCACAGGCAAAGAAGGTAGTAGCCAGCTCTTCATTATTAAATAGAAAAGTAGATACCCGGTCGCCTTTTCTCACGCCTTCCGCCGCTAAGGCATTAATAAGGGCATTAACCCGGTCATTCCACTCGCTATAGGTGTACCTTCGGTTTCTCCGCACATCATATATTGCCTCCTTGTTAGGAAATATTTCTACTGTCTGATCAAATAACTGCCCGATTGTTTCCGACATTCAGCTTCCCCCTTACCGAGTTTAGTTTAACCTTTCGATAATCGTAGCATTTGCCATGCCATTTCCTTCACACATGGTTTGCAAACCATAGCGGCCGCCTGTACGTTCCAATTCGTGCATCATAGATACCATCAAACGTGCCCCGCTGCCTCCAAGTGGATGACCCAATGCGATTGCACCCCCATTTGGATTAAGCTTTGCTGGATCCGCTCCTGTTTCCTTCAACCAAGCAAGTGGTACTGGTGCGAATGCTTCATTTACTTCAAAGATATCTATCTCATCTATCGTTAATCCGCTTTTTTGGAGAGCTTTCTCTGTTGCTGGAATCGGCCCTGTTAACATTAAGGTCGGATCCGAACCGACGACTACCCGTGTATGAACCTTAAACCTTGGCTTTAAGCCTAATTCTTCCGCCTTACTCCGTTCCATAAGCAATAAAGCCGCAGCACCATCGCTAATCTGACTTGAGTTTCCGGCATGAATTAATCCGTCTTCTTTAAAAACCGTTCTTAACCCGCTCAGCACTTCAAGCGAAGTCCCCTTTCTTGGTCCTGAATCCTCTGTAACTTCTATACTTTCTCCATCTTCATTAAGGACGGATACTGGAATAATCTCTTTTTGAAAATATCCTTCACTCTGAGCACGCAATGCTTTTTGATGGCTCTCAACTGAAAACTGATCACACTCTTCACGAGTCAAATTATACATTTCAGCAATTCGTTCTGCAGACACACCTTGATTGATTAGTTCGTATTTTTCCTTCAGCTTTGAACTACGGTCAGCTCCTTGATAATTAGAACCCATAGGAACTCTTGACATGTTCTCTACACCACCTGCAACTACGACATCCATATCACCAGCAAGAATTGCCTGCGCAGCAAAATGAACGGCTTGTTGACTTGACCCACATTGGCGGTCAATGGTTGTACCAGGTACTTCAATCGGGTATCCTGCTATCAAAGCTGCTACCCTAGCGATATCTCCAGCTTGTTCACCGGATTGAGAAACACAGCCAAGAATGACATCCTCTATCATTCCTGAATCAATTCCTGTCCTCTTAACGAGTTCCTTTAACACTTCTGCAGCTAAATCATCTGGACGATAGTCCTTAAATACCCCATTTCTTCTACCTACAGGTGTTCTTAAGCCTTCTACAATCACTACTTCACGCATCTAATCTCTCCCCTTCTTTCTAATTTACAAGCCAATATTCTTAGCGATAATTTTTTTCATAATTTCGTTCGTTCCAGCATAGATACTAGCCACCGGAATATCACGATATCTTCTCGCAATTTTGTATTCCTCCATATAACCGTATCCACCATGCAGCTGCATACACTCAATAGAAATCTTTCTCGCCGTTTCCGTAAGTTTATACTTAGCCATAGAAACGTTTGTCACGATGTTCTCCTCCGCCAAATGCCTTGCAATTAATTGATCAAGAAACACGCGGCCCATTTCAATATCCGCTGCCATTTCAGCCATCTTAAACTGCGTATTTTGAAATTCACTGATAGGCTTTCCAAACGCTTCACAGCTTTTCACATACTTCATTGTTTCATTAAACATTTCTTCTGCTGATACTTGAGCATCAATAGCTACGATTAGACGCTCTTGCTGGAGCTTCTCCATTAAATAACTAAACCCTTTGCCCTCTTCACCAAGTAAATTCTGTTTGGGAACAATACAATCTTCAAAAATAAGCTCTGCTGTATCCTGACTATGTAATCCAACCTTATTTAATTTTCTTCCCCGTGAAAAACCTTTCGCATCTCTCTCTACAACCAGCAGACTAACTCCCTTATGTTTTGGAACAGCATTCGGATCTGTTTTACAAGCCACAATCACTAAATCAGCATGAATACCGTTGGTAATAAACGTTTTCTGACCGTTTAAGATATAGTTCTCACCATCAAGAACAGCCGTTGTCTTGATATTAGCGAGATCAGATCCTGTTCCTGGTTCGGTCATGGCAATGGCTGAAATCAATTTACCTGCAGCACATTCTGGCAGCCAGCGCTGCTTCTGTTCCTTCGTCCCAAAGGAAGATAAATAGGGAACTACAATATCACTATGCAGCCCAATCCCGACTAAACCTGAGCCGACTCTTTCTAATTCTTCATTGATAATCACTGAATATCCCCAGTCAGCGCTATACCCGCCATACTGCTCATCCAAATCAGGACATAAAAACCCTTGCTCGCCCATCTTCTCCCAAAATGTTCGCGGGATGATTCGATTCTCTTCCCATTCATCATAAAAAGGATATGCTTCTTTCTCAAGGAACTTTCGAAAGGATTTTCTAAATAAATGATGTTCTTCTGTCATATACGGATGCTCCACTCAATCATTCTCCTTCATATTATTGTAAGCGCTTTCTATTCTGCTGAAAAATATAAGACCGACAGCTTTTCATACTACTTTGACTCTAATAGTACCAAATTCCAAGAAAATTATCATCCTATTTATTCCATATAAGGAATATAAAAATAGCCCTGCTAGCATTTAAAGCGCTAGAGGGCTCAGCTATATAAATTTGTCGAAGAAAGTAATCCTCATAATATACCTTCTTCTTTTAAGATAATCTCAAGAGCATCTACAATTTCCGGATCATAGTGCGTGCCTGACATCCGCTTTATTTCTTCCATTGCATATTGTGGAGTAAAGGCCTTACGATATGAACGGTCTTCTGTCATAGCGTCATAAGTATCTGTAACTGCTATAATTTTAGCTTCTAACAGAATCTCATGTTCTTTTAAACCATGGGGATACCCAGAGCCATTCAATCGTTCATGATGCTGTTCTATAATCGGCGCCAAGTAGTTATAAGTTGTGTCTAATACAAGGTCGGCACCATCACCAGGATGTTTTTTTATAATATTAAACTCTTCTTTCGTCAATTTTCCTGGTTTGTTCAGAATATCAATTGGCGTTTTCATTTTCCCTATATCATGTAGCTCTGAAGCAATATATAAATCCTGAAGTCTTTCTGATTTAAGGTTTAACTTTTTTGCTATTTTGATCGCATAAAATGTTACTCTTTCACTATGTCTAAATGTATAAGGGTCCTTTTCTTCTACTTTTCTAATCATACTCTGTAATCTAGTTCTATCTGTACTAATTTGTTGAAAAGTTGGCTCGGTAATAATCCATAAATAAGTAACATCAGTGTTAGCTAAAAAATAAACAGGCTGTTTTAATCCTTTTACTGAGCAATAATCATTTGCACCTAGAATAGTTATTTGCCCATCTTGCTCACATTCAATTTCGCCAGATAATATATATATAAACTCCATTACATCTGGGTTTTCACTAGGATAAAGATAAAATAATTTATCTTTATAAACAGTTTGCAGCATAATATCAACATTATCATTGCGAGCTAAAAGAAACAGCTGATTAGAATATTCATAGATTTTTTCGACAAATGCACCGTTTTTAAATAATTTAAATCCTTCCACATCTAAACTCCTTTTACAGCAATATAAAAACGAGTTCTTTATCCTTACGAATTAGAACTCGTTGTATATTATACCTTATTAGGTAAATATTTCACACGTAAAATTATGTCCCTACCACCTGAATAGGGTCAATCCACACCCATTTATGACCGATTTTTACATATTTCCATGAACATTCAGCAGTTACACCTAGTTCTGCAGCTTGAGCAATTGTGTCAGCTGTCATTTGTCTTGTTAAGATATCTAAAACATTAATTAATGTATCTAGCTCACTTTGATACTGTGCAGTGCGCTCTGAGAAGTATGTTGATTCCTTGCTTAACTTTTCAACTACAAGTGCAATTTCAGAAGAGATGCTGTCTAATTTTTGATTAAGCTCAGTCTTTTTACTTTCATCTTCTGCAGCACGAAGTTTTTCTTCATACTTCATTTGTTCTGAGTAAAGAGAACCTAATTTTGCTGTTCCTTTTTCTTTACTAATATCATTAATGTACGCATTAAGCAGGGTGTCTGCTTCTACCACTGTCTTATCAATTTCTCCATCAATTAATACATTTGCCTGGTCTATTAAATCTAAAGCTTTTTGGGTATCGCCATTTTCTGCTGCTAAAGCGCCCGAACCGAACGAAAACGAGAGAAAAAGAGCGAATAAAATAGCTACACTTTTCTTAAACATTGGTATCCCCCTATATATTTGTATTTTTTTCCATTGTATACTGTGCTTCTTCATTTTTTCTACATCTTTCTTACTAATAATGTGAACATATTGTAAAAAAAAAGGTATTTTAGACTAGTTCACACAAAAAAAAAGACGTTAAAGTGAAGAAATACACTATCCAACATCTCTTGTATCGGTTAGAAAGTTGTTTTATTTATACCATTTAGTATAAAATACACAAAAAGTTACCATAAATTTGGTGAAGCTACAGCATTCGACGGTTCCAAAATGTATAATTAATTTATAAAGATTAAGTCTATATAAAAGGACTGGTGATGGAGATGACCTTTACCAAAATTTTAGTTGCCTTTGATGAATCTGATTTAGCGCTTAAATCATTAGAACAAGCAATTGATTTAGCAAAAGGAAAACCTGAAATCGAAATATATGTCGTACATTCTGTCACAATGCCTGCTAATTATGCTGTTTCTGCCCATTTAATTGCTCAAATCAAAGATTCCATACATGTTTATGGAAAAGAAATCTTAGCAAAAGCTGAGGAGAAGCTGGCTGTTCTTCCAAACAAAACAGAAGTATTTTTAAGAGAAGGATCTTCTATTCATACAATTCTTGAGGAAGCCAAAAGACACGATTGTGATTTAATAGTCATGGGCAGCCGTGGTCTTAGCGGTATAAAGGAATTTCTCGGCAGTGTTAGTCACTATGTTGTCCAAAACTCCCCTGTACCTGTATTACTAGTGAAATAATAAAACTATTCGAGTCTGGCTGCCGCCAGGCTCTTTTTAGTGTCAACTCTGTCTCATTTACAAAGAGCTACTAATTCGGTTAAAATATTGGTTAGTGTATAGAGAAGCGAGGGAACTACAGTGGATATCAAGCATTTACAATATTTTATTGAGGTAGCGAACTATAATAGTTTCACTCGTGCAGCCGATCATTTATTTATTACTCAGCCTACGATCAGTAAGATGATTAAAAATCTAGAAAATGATCTTGGTGTCGAACTCTTTGATCGCTCCGGTAAAAAACTTTCACTTACGGATGCAGGGAGAGTTGTTTATGAACAAGCTCTGTTAATTAATAAAGCATTTAATAACCTTGAAACCGAGATGGATAATCTTCTGGGACTAAAAAAGGGACATATCCGAATTGGTTTACCCCCGATTATTGACTCCACTTTCTTTCCAAAGCTAATTGGCCGCTTTCACCAAAAGTACCCTAACATTACCTTCCAGCTTATCGAGGATGGTTCAAAAAAGATTGAAGAATCAGTTGCGGATGATTCCCTCGATATTGGAATCATCATGTTACCGACCAATCCAAATCTCTTCCATCACGTTTCTTTTATAAAGGAAGATTTAAAACTAATTCTACATCCGACACATCCCTTCGCCAGCAAACAAAGCGTACATTTAGCTGACCTAAAAGATGAAAATTTCATCATGTTTAATAAAGAATATGCTTTGCGCGATTTAATCATCTCTTCATGCAATCGAGCAGGCTTTAATCCTAGAATTATGTCTGAGAGCTCAAGATGGGATTTTATTGAGGAATTAGTTGCATGTAAAATGGGAGTTGCTCTGCTGCCAGAAAGTATTTGCAAGCAGCTGTCCAATCAAGTTCAAGCAGTAGAAATAACGAACCCCTCTCTAGATTGGAATTTGGGTATTATTTGGCGTAAAGAGCAATACTTATCCTATGCGGCTAAAGAATGGCTTCGCTTTATGATTGAAACCATTTCTCCTGATAGTTGTGAAGTCAATAAGCTATAATCCATGAAAGACGGCGCACTTCACACAAGCGCCGTCTTTTAATATTCAAAATTTTCATACATGAAAGCAATTACATAGATAAAAGCTATACCCCGTATAAATTTTAACCATTTTACTTACCCTACTGATGAGGGTAAACTAGTTAGTGTAAAAGATTTTTGAACTTTACTCACTTGAGTAGTCCTCACCTATGATGTAACAGGAAAGGAACATATCATGAATACAAGAAAAGCAAAAGAAAGCAGAATTGTTAATACAGATCAAGTTTTAACTTGTGATTTAAATAATTATAATACTCTTTTTGGCGGCGTATTAATGCGTAAGCTTGATACGGTTGCTACATTATCAGCACGTAGACATTCAAGAGTTAAAGAATGTGTAACAGCTTCAACAGATTCAATCGATTTCTTATGCCCGATTCACCAAACAGATTCTGTCTGTGTTGAATCATTTGTATCTTATACAGGTACAAGCTCAATGGAAATCTTCTGTAAAGTTATTGCAGAAGATATGATGACTGGTGAACGCCGTATTGCAGCTACAGCATTCTTAACATTTGTAGCTCTTGGAGAAGACAAGCGTCCTGTTAAAGTTCCACAAGTTGAGCCAGAAACTGAAGAAGAACAGCTTCTATTCAACACTGGACAAGAACGTGCAGAAGTTCGTAAAGCAAGAAAGAAAAAAAGCAAAGAACTTGCTTCAAAAATTCCATTAACTAAGCCTTGGGATTATTAATCTGAGGTATTGACTAAGCAAGGCACATTTTGTGTCTTGCTTTTTAAAAAGAAGGGGGATAAAACATGATAACGATTTCTAGCTCTGAGCAATTAATAAAGGCAAAAGAAGCATTAGATTCCTCTAAATTAGCACATCCGCTTACTTTTGAGAAACTGATTCACATTATTAATCTTACTCGTACACTACAATTTAAATATCATTATATGGGGTCTCTTTTAATGAATGAAGATTCTAGCCAGTATTATCCGTCCTTAGTTCCCGCTTCCGTTCTTGATTTATATCAACAAGAAATTCAAAAATTTAAAGATATGCCTGATTCTGCAGAGGTACTGAAATTGTTTGCTGCTTATCAATCAATTGGATATGCTAAACTTAGTCTACTTATCCTCGGAAAGAGTCCAGAATCTTTACTTGGGGCTTTAGTGATTAAGTAAACAAAAAAATCTCAGAATTAGCTGAGATTTTTTTATTTATAGAACTTTACTTAGAAATGATTTAGTTCGTTCATTCTGTGGATTTTCAAATAATTCCACTGGACTATTTTCCTCTACAATTACCCCTTCATCCATAAATATAACCCGATCGCCTACTTCTTTAGCAAATCCCATTTCATGTGTAACAACTACCATTGTCATTCCCTCAGCCGCTAGCTGCTTCATAACTTCTAATACCTCGCCAACCATTTCGGGATCTAGAGCTGATGTTGGCTCATCAAACAGCATGATTTTCGGTTCCATGGCTAATGCCCTTGCAATAGCAACCCTTTGCTTTTGGCCGCCCGACAGGGAATTAGGATAGGCTTCCGCTTTATCAGACAGCCCAACCTTCTTCAGTAGTTCTAGCCCTCTTGAACGGGCTTCTTCCTTTGATATTTTCCTTACTTTTAACGGAGCAAGCATTACATTTTGGAGCACACTTTTATGGGGAAATAGATTAAAATGTTGAAAAACCATTCCTACTTCTGTACGAATATCGTTAATATTTACACTTTTATCGGTTGTATTTGTACCTTCTATAAAGACCTTTCCACCTGTAATCGTCTCTAACTGATTAATACATCGTAAAAAAGTTGATTTACCTGAACCTGATGGACCAATCACGACGACCACCTCTGATGGAGAAACCGTAACATTTATATCCTTTAAGACCTCATTTTTGCCAAATGTCTTTTTTAAATTTTCTACTTTAATCATTCTGTCTCAAGCCTTCTTTCTAAACGATTTAATAAGAAGCTCATGGATAGGGTTAAGATTAAATAGATAATTGCAGCGGCTAAATAAGGTTCCCAAATTCGATAATATTGACTCGCCATTGCTCTTCCCCAATACATCAGTTCAGGCGCAGCAATCACCGCAGCAAGTGATGAATCCTTAATGAGTACCACAAATTCATTGCCGAGCGGCGGGATCATCCGTTTCGATGCCTGCGGCAATACAACATACCGCATGGCTTGCACATGGGTCATGCCTAATGACCGAGCACCTTCCATCTGCCCCTTATCGATTGACTGAATTCCTGCTCGAAAAATCTCTGCAATATAAGCACCAGCATTGAGAGACAAAGCAATAATCGTAGCAATTACTCCATTTGTTTCTCCTGTAAAGAAGGGAACTACACCTAAATGGATTAGAAGAATCTGCACGAATAAAGGTGTTCCCCGAAAAAAAGCAATATAGCATTTAAATGGAAAGGATAGAAGTTTATTTCTCATCATCTTCCCTAATCCAATACCTAATCCTAAAACTGTCCCAATTAAAATACTGATCAATGATAAGCCAATTGTTAATAAAGTCCCCTTCCAAAGATAGGGAGCATATTCCATAATGATATCCCAGCGAAAATCCATTGTCCGCCTCCCTTTCAGCCAAAAAACTGCGTAACCAATTAACAGCAGCTACGCATTCAGAATATTATTGCTGGGATTTTAATGTTTCAATATCTGGCTCTGTGCCAAACCACTCTTTATAAATTTTCGCATATGTCCCATTTTCATAAAGCGTGTTAATTGCTTTATTAAACTCTTCAATCAGCTTACTATCTTTCGGAAATAAAACACCATAATACTCTTTTTCAAACACTGCATCTTCCACTACAGTAAACCCCTCATCCGGATTGTTTTTTGCATATTCTTCTACTACAGCATTATCAGCCACTACGGCATCGGCGCCCCCGCTTTTCAGCTCTAATATGGCTAAATTATTATTTTCAAACTGCTTGATATTTTCATTGTTTTTACCTACAATCGATTCCGTTGCAGCTTGTCCAGTTGTTCCCGTTTGGACAGCAACTTTCTTCCCTTTAAGGTCTTCTGCTGATTTAATAGCACTATCCTTAGGAACTAGAATTTTGTTTGTGGAAATAAAGTATGGAAAAGAGAAATCATACGTTTGTTTACGTT
This sequence comes from Peribacillus psychrosaccharolyticus ATCC 23296, assembly GCF_000305495.1. Taxonomy (GTDB): domain Bacteria; phylum Bacillota; class Bacilli; order Bacillales; family DSM-1321; genus Peribacillus; species Peribacillus psychrosaccharolyticus. The sequence continues at coordinate 18,503 of NZ_AJTN02000159.1, forward strand.
CATCATTAATGGTAACAGCTGAAACAGCTGCATCAGCACGCTTACTTTTTATTTCTTCGAATAATGGCTCCCAGGCCACATGCTCAACCTCGGACTTATAACCCGCTTCTTTTGCAACAGCCGCAATAAAATCAACATCGAAACCGACGAGTTTACCTTTATCTCTAAATTCAAAAGGAGGATACTCTGCATCGGTCACCACCCTTAATGTTTTTTCCTTTTCTTCAGAGCCAGATTTCTCCGAATTACCACATCCCGTTACAAGCAATAAACTTGAAATCGCTATCCCTAAAAATAGCCCTAATCTCTTCTTCATAATGATCCCCCTGGCTTCATAATTAAATTATTATTCTGAAAATTCTTTTTTTTACTTAAATGGTATTATACTCATTCTTGATTATATATTCAATAAAATTCCAACAAATTCCTTTAAAGTTTGGTTAATGATAGAAAAGATCATCTCCCTTATTTATTTTTCAAGGCATAGATATACTTTCTAAGACTTGAAAGACGACAATTTTTTACTAAAAAAAATAAGCAGAGAA
>NZ_AJTN02000158.1 GCF_000305495.1 Peribacillus psychrosaccharolyticus ATCC 23296
AAACCTATTTCTTATATAATTCACCAAATTAAGAAATAACATAAATTATATCATTATAATTAAACCTTCTCATAATCTGAATCTGCTTGGAAGACAACTAATTTTCATATTAAACAAGAAAACAGGTCATTCTAGTCTGAAAATCAGTAAATGCGACTCTTCCACATCATAAATAGTCTTTACAGCCTGAAATCTACAAAAATTTTGATTATTTTTGTTTTGAAAGGTCATTTTCATCTATTAGCGTATATAATTAATAGTAAGAAGAGGTGGAAAAACATGAAACCAGTTGGAACAGAAGGATTTATATCATTAGAAGAGATTATAGTATCCGAGGAATTCTTATACTCACATCCTAGTGTTGACAAAACCAAGGAAGTTATGGACTATGTTGTTCGGACCGGTAATTTAGATGAACCAATAACAATAAATAGAGATACTAATGTCCTTACAAATGGCTATCGCCGCTACTTAGCAGCTAAAATGGTCGGGATGAATATAGTACCTATCAATTATGAACAATAAGAATACATAAGCTGCAGCGACCATCACTGGTATACAGTATGGTCGTTTTTTTCGTGGATGCCTATATGAAAAATGCTGACCATATCAACTGATCAGCATTTTTTATAGAATTTATTAATTTTTTAATAAACGCAGACTATTAAGGATAACTAAAATCGTGCTTCCTTCATGCCCAATAACTCCATATGGCAAATCAAGGAATTGAAGGAAGTTAGAAGAAATCAGCACCATAATAACTAAAATAGAAAAGACAACATTTTGCTTAATAATTCTGTTCATTTTCTTTGATAACTTAACTGCTTCTGCAATACGCGGTAAGTCATTTTTCATTAATACGACATCTGCTGTTTCGAGTGCAACGTCTGTTCCTTCCCCCATAGCAATCCCTATAGACGCGGTTGCCAGCGCTGGAGCATCATTAATTCCGTCACCAACCATTGCCACTGTACCAAACTGTTCCATTAACTTTTTAATTTCATCAACCTTTGTCTCCGGTAAACACCCAGAAATATACATATCTATATGACTTTCAGCAGCAATTGCTTTCGCTGTTTTTTCACCGTCTCCGGTAAGCATAACCGTACGAATCCCCTCTTTACGAAGAGCATCAATCGCTGCAATTGTTGTATCCCTAACAACGTCTTTAAGTGTCATGATGCCAGCAATGCCTTGTTCATCCTTAACATAGACAACGGTTTTCCCTTGTTCTGCAAGCTTTGGTCCAATTCCATTTTGGAACTGTTCCGATTCGAGGCTGCCCACAAACTCAGCTCTGCCTGCTTGCCAAAGATCACCATTTATCATTCCCTGTACACCGTATCCTGAGATATCTTCCATATTTTCAGGCTTAATAAGTTGTTTATCTATCTTTGACTTGGCATATCGTACTATTGAAGCCGCCAATGGATGGTTCGAATAATTTTCAACGGACGCGACGGTGAATAAAAAATCAGCCTCTAAAAGATCTTCACGAACAACAACATCTGTTACTTCTGGTTTTCCTTTGGTTAGTGTTCCTGTCTTATCAAGAGCTATTGCCTGCAAAGATCCAAGGTTTTCGAGATGGACTCCACCTTTGACTAAAATTCCATGACGAGCACCGTTGGAAATTGCGGATAAGGTAGCTGGCATAATAGATGCGACCAGTGCACATGGGGACGCGACAACGAGCAGGATCATCGCACGGTAAAATGTTTCTGTCCAGCTCCAGCCTAAAACAAAATGCGGCAGGAACATCATTAAGGTAACAACGGCCAAGACAACTTTTACATAGGTACCTTCAAAACGTTCAATAAAAAGCTGTGAAGGTGATTTTTCACTTTGTGCAGATTGAACAAGAAGAATAATTTTTTGAAACAACGTTTCACTGCTAGGCTTAGTAATTTCTACAGTAATGGTTCCTCGTAAATTAACAGTTCCAGCGAATACTTCATCTTTCAAGCTTTTACTGACAGGAAAAGATTCTCCTGTAATCGCGGCTTCATCCAGATTCGTTTTCCCTTCTGTAATGACACCATCAGAAGGTACACGTTCACCAGGTTTAACCAGGATTAAATCACCTATAGCCAAAGCAGAAACGGCTACCTTTTCTTCAAACCCATTATTTATGCGAAGAGCTTCCTCTGGCTGTAAATCCATCAAAGCTGAAATTTCTTTATGGCTTTTGTTCATTGTATAAGTTTCTAGGGCACCGCTTAAGGCAAATATAAAGATCAATATGGCGCCTTCTGTCCAGTAGCCAATGATGGCTGAACCCACTGCGGCAAGGATCATCAACATCTCTACATTCAATTGTTTATCTGCTATTGTATCCTCAATACCCTCCTTCGCCTTGGCGTATCCGCCAATAACGAAAGCTAACAGATAAATAATAATCGATGATGTCTCCATATCAGCCTTAGCTAATATCAAGCCTATAACAATTAATACACCACTAAAAAGAGCGGCAATAAGTTCTATATGTGGTTTAAGTTTATCCAGTATAGAAGCCTCACCAACCTCTTTCTGTCTAAGTGCTTTTGATTCCTCAATCATCATTTTCCCTCCAGTAGTGTTCAATCATTCATCTAGATGAAACTCGTTCTCATTTGAAAGATATCTAATTGAGAAAGATAATCAACTTCATTCTATTTATAAAGCAGGAAAGGCTGCTATCGTTCAAGGAACGAAAACAGCACTATTTAAACAGTTATATAGAAATACATTCATTTTTCTATATTCATATTATCATAATCAACCCAAGAAATAAACAATAATAATTCTAATCTAATAAAAATAATTAAAAATAGAATATGGATAACTTCTATTTAATCTTGCTTTTAATTTGGTACGGTCTGCTCAATGTTGTATGATTTAAGAAAGAAACTAGAGGAGGAATTCCAATGAAAAACGTGCTTAGTCAAATTTTTTCTTTAGGTGTAGGAGCTGCCGTTACGACCAAAGAGCAAATGGAAAAGGTCTTTGAGGACCTCGTTGCAAAGGGTGAATTAAGCCGGGCTGAATCGAAAGAAATGATGGAACAGTTAACCGAAAAGGGAAGTCAAGCTAAGCGGGATCTTGATCATCGCGTTACACTACTCGTTAATAAGACACTTAAAGAATTGAACCTTGCCTCTCAGAATGAAGTTGATGCATTAAAACGGAGAATTGAGCTGTTAGAGCAAAGACTTCACTAATCGTGTAAGGAGGGGTTCATATGATAGGAAAGCGGATGAAACATGCACAGCGCTATCAGGAAATTATCAGTGCTTTTTTAAGGAACGGCTTTGGCTTTCTAGTAAAAGACTTGGGCTTACTGGAGCGCCTTCCATTTCAAAAAAAGGTCATTTCTGATAAAAACTCAAGAAATCGTACGACTGGTGAAAGATTACGTCTCATGCTTCAGGAATTGGGCCCAACCTTTGTAAAGTTAGGACAGATGGCAAGTACTCGACGTGACCTATTACCTGAGGACATCATTTTTGAGCTAGAAAAATTACAAGATCAAGTTTCCCCCTTCAGTTCTCAGCAGGTTCGCCAGATTATTGAGGAAGAATTAGGTGACGATCTCGAAAATTTATATGTTGAGTTTGATGATAAACCACTAGCGACAGCCTCTATTGGGCAGGTTCATATCGCAAGACTGCATACGAATGAACGTGTCGCCGTTAAGGTCCAGCGTCCGCATATTCGGCCTCTAGTAAAAACTGACCTTGAAATACTTGATGATTTGGCTCGTATTATGGAGTCTCGTATTGAACGAGCCAAGCGTTATCAACTGAGAGAAATTATCGAAGAGTTTTCGAAATCACTGTCGCTGGAGCTTGATTATCAAACAGAAGGACGCAATAGTGAAAAAATATCCCGACCTTCATCTGAAGATGAGACAATTAAGGTTCCACGTGTTTATTGGAGCCATACAACTGCTAAAGTCCTGACAATGGAATACATAAATGGTGTAAAAGTCAACAACTTGTCTAGACTCGAAGAAGAAGGGTACAACAGAAAAGTAATCGCCGAACGAATTGCCCATTCAATGCTTCATCAAATACTCATTGAAGGTTTTTTCCATGGTGATCCGCACCCAGGTAATATTGTTATCCTGCCAGGTGATCGTATTGTCTGGATGGACTTTGGTATGGTTGGACGACTTTCTGCAAACATGCAGAATCAATTCGCCTTACTTGCCTTGTCTATGAAGAGCGGCAGTACGAATGGGATTATTAAAGCTATATCCGAAATGGGCGTTATTCCATTTGATACAAACATGTCAGCATTACAAGTAGATATAGATGAATTAAGGGAGAGATACTATGATGTTCCCCTAAGTCAAATCAGTCTTGGCGGTGCAGTAACTGATTTGCTGGCTGTAGCCTACAAACATCAAATCATGATTCCTGCTGAATTAACCATGTTGGCTAAAGCTTTATTAACCGTGGAAGCCCTGGTTGAAATGCTGGACCCAGATTTCAGTATAATGAATGCAGCCGAACCTTTTGGCAAGCAGTTATTAAAAGAACGGTATAATCCAAAGAAAATCGCTGCAAACGCTTGGGAGCATCTTACCGAGTATACTGAAATCCTTGCCGATCTTCCGAAGAAACTACGTGAGGTTGCCTCCACCATTCAAAAAGGCAAAATGCGCCTCGAGATTACCATTCCTGAGTTAAATATATTTTTGAATAAGATGGATCGCATTTCAAATCGACTATCTTTTGCCATTGTCGTGCTCGCTTTCAGTATCATTATGGTCGGCTTAATTATTGGTTCTTCCATTTCAGGCCAAGCATCGCTTCTATGGAAGCTTCCTGTGATTGAAATTGGTTCATGTATTGCCTTACTCATGTTCCTCTGGCTGATCTTCGCCATTTTTAAATCAGGTCGATTTTAGCCATTATTCTTATTGTACAATCATGGGTTTCCGATAATTCGGAGACCCACTTTTTCGATATAAAAGTTAATGAAAAATTCTACTGCGGTTAAATTTCATCCTTACTTTCTCTGTTGCCTTAAAAAATGGTTTTTTCAAGATTAGTCCTATACATAAGGCTGCGGCTACATAGCCTAAAAGAGCAAGAATATTCATCAGCACATTACTCCAGATCATCCCTCCCACGCTTTCTCGCAATAAGTTTATGGCATAGGTAAAAGGCAAAAGCGGATTAATTTTTTGAAAGAAAACAGGTGCGACTTGCACTGGAAAGGTTCCTCCAGAACCTGATATTTGAAGAACCATAATAAGGATACTTAAGCCCTTACCGATATTCCCAAATACAGAGACAAATGTGTAGACAATGGTGATGAAGACAAAACTAATCAGCATGGCAAATAGTATGTACCATAATTTTTCTACTGCATAAATATGGAGAAAAACGATATTACCAACCGAAACGACCAATGCCTGCATGAGTCCAATGACAAGAAAAAGCAACCCGCGTCCTAAATAGATTTGATAGGCATAATACTTTTTATCTGAAACTACATCCACATTCACCAATGCAATGAGCATGGTCCCGCCTACCCATAGAGCAAGGGTCGTATAAAACGGAGACATAGCTGATCCATAGTTTGGAATTGGAAATAAACTATGTTGATTCAACAGCACCGGTTCAGAAAAAAAATCACTTTCTCTTTCGATATCATTTCGTAGAAACTCACTAATTTCATTTAAATTATACATCTTATCGAATTCTCGAATTTTATCAGCCAGTATCGTTATTTTGCTTTTTACCTCCGGATAACGTTTTTGTAATTCTGATAGTTCATTTAGTCGCTTACCAAGTGTTTCATTTGTTGATTTCATTGATGCTTTTATATCAGGAACACTTTCTAAGGCTGCTAGCGAATTCACATCACCTAACACTTGTTCAGCGTCTTCCATAATTCGGTTCAGTTTTGGTGATGTAACCTCTGAATAATTGTTCAATAAATTAGTTGCAATGTTTTTATTTGAATGACTTAAATTTAGGAGTTGTTCCTGATTAAGACTCTTTAAAGCTAGTTGTTGTGAATCTGTCTGGCTGAGTAAAGTATTTAATGCTGCAATTTCATCATCAAGTAAGTTCTTATTGCTAAAGGCATTCATTTTCACCAAAAGACCTTGAAGGCTCCCTGCTAAATCGGCTTGTCGCTTTAATCTCTCATTTCCTTTTTCTCTAACCTGATTTGCTTCAGTTTCCGTCAAGTCTTGGTTACTTAATCCGTTAACCCAATCAGTAAATAAGACACTCTCTGCTTGAACAGTTGTTAAGTTTTCTCGAATAATTGGATCAATGTTTTCAATTGTTTTTTGAAAAGATTCTATATACAGCTTCACCTCTGAAGAAAGCTGTTCTCGCTGATTTGTTAAAGTCTCTAAAGATTCAAAACCATTATCAACTACTTCTAATATCCCTTCTGCTTTTTCTATTTTTTCATCTATCGTTTCCATACTCTGTTCAAGCTCTGGAAGTATCTTTTCAAGTTTAAATACCATTTTCTTCATATTTTCAATACTTGGCAAATCCTGATTCAGTTCAATTCCTAATTCATTAAATATAGTCAAAATTGTACTGCTTGCGGTTTTAATAATGCTTTTACTTACACTGTCAACAATGCTGTTCGCTCCCGTATTCGTTATTTTAGGGGCAATCGCATTTATTTTTTCATTTACATAATAATCAATTTTTGCGTGAGTCGGATTATCATTGATAACCGTTAAGATATGCTCAGAGAAATTTTCTGGAATAACGATTGACGCGTAAAATTTCCCCTTTTTCACCTTTGAAATTGCTTCATCTTCCGTAGTGAACTGCCAGCCAAGCTTTTGATTGCCCTTTAATTCTTGGATAATATCGTTACCGATATTGACTTCTTGATCCTTAAATACTGCACCCTTATCATTGTTTGCAACACCAACGAGTATCCCTTTCGTTTCCCCATAGGGGTCCCAAGAAGCGATAATATTTATCCATGCATAAGCAGAAGGTAAAAGCATTAGAAAGAGGATAATAATACTTACTACCCAGTTTTTATAGATACTTTGAATATCCTCACCGAAAATTTCTAGAATTTGTTTCAAAGTTAATCCCCCGTTAAACCGTATTTACCTTACTATTATTCAGAAAATAGTAAGGTTACATACAGAGGATTTTTTCAACAAAAAAGCAGCGGCCATAAAGCCGCTGCTCTTTTTTATTCTACGACAGGCAACCAGCCTGGTATGTTTATTAATTTATCCCATAGTGGATCAGGAATTACTAGTTCCTGTTGAGCTTGTTTGGACAATGTTGTCCGAATGTCAGCTTCTTCTCCAGCTTCAACTTTTTGAACCCATTTTGGTTCCATTAGTAATTCTCTGCCTAATACGATAAATGGAACGCCCGTGTTTAGTGCATCGACTACCTCGTCAGGTGTATGTAATGATCCGACACCAATAACAGGCACCCTGCTTCCCACTTTTTCATGTATTTTTAAAATACGCGATTCCGATTTATCTTTATCACGGAACGAACCATTCCAGAAATGCATCACTGAAATATGAAGATAATCTAGTTGTTGATTAGCTAGCGTATCAACGAAACTCAGTGTATCTTCAAGTGTAATTCCTGGATTACTGCCTTCTTCCGGTGATAGACGGTATCCGACTATAAAAGGATGTTTCGCAAACTTTGCAACGGTTTTTTTTACTTCAGCAATTACAGCAAGCGGGAAGGCCATTCTTTTTTCTAAAGATCCACCCCATTGATCATTTCTACGATTCGAATGAGGAGAGAAAAACTGCTGAAGTAAATAGGTATTTGCTCCATGAATTTCAACACCGTCATACCCAGCTTCAATCGCTCTTCTAGTTGCTTCACCAAAGTTTTTAATGGTTGCCTGAATTTCTGATTCAGTCATTTCACGCGGTACTTGAGCACCTTTCTGTTCTACTGCAACTGCACTTGCAGAAACAGATTGTTGATCTGGCAGCAAGTCAGGCGGACTCATTCTTCCAGCATGGAAAATTTGCAGAATTGCCTTTGAGCCTTTTGATTGAATCGTATCTGCCAATTTTTTCAGGCTTGGAATAAAACTGTCATCTGCAGCACTGAATTGGCCTGGGAAGCCTTTGCCCCCAGCTTCGATATAAGCTACCGCAGTAATCACTGCACCAACCCCGCCAGAACGTTCACTATAATAAGCAAGTTCTGATTCCGATACTTCATCATTATCCTTTGCTGAATAATTGGTCATTGGGGCTAGCATAATACGGTTTTTTATTTCTACACCCGATGTAAAGGTGAATGGTTCAAATATCTTTTGATAGGTAGATTTCATTTATTTGCTCACTCCTTATATTGTCCCCTGCTAAATCTTAGGAGTCTCCATTTTCATACTTCTTCGTGAAAAAGTCGATAAATGTGCTCACGCAAACTCTCTATAATATGGACTAAAGATAAGAAAAAAACTGTTTACCCGTTTAGGTAAACAGTTTTCTTTATTTGTTGGAGTCAACCCCTAAAATGTATCGACAATCAGCTGACTGATTAAGTTCACTTCTTCTCCTGGTTTCAATTCACGGACTCCTGTTACTGAATCAGGCAGCTCTACATTTGGTGCATTTGTTACCCATGTATATGGTTCAGGGCAGACAAAGCCGTTTAAATCTTTCCCATTTCCATTGAAAAGAACCCAGTGTCCAAAACGTTTATCACATTTATAATGAATCCTAATGCCTTCGTTATGATCTGTAATGACCGCTTCATTAACAAGTTCTGATTCCTTTGCATATCCATAAACATCATCGAAGAGTTTACCAGAAAGCGAGATTCCTTGCTGAAAATCAGCTGCATCTGTCAGCTTGACGATATCGCCAGTAGGAAGCTTGCGTTCACTAAGCGTCCAATGTTCATCTACTGGCAGGGAAACCGTGCAATCCTCAAGTGCTCCGTCTGCTGAGAAGGGCAGATTAAATGTAGTGTGGTAACCCAAACCCCAAGGAAACTTAGTCGTCCCATGATTACTAATCGTTGCGTTTGTTGAAAGGCTACTGCCATCTAATGTATACGTCATCTTTATGGAAAATGAATGAGGAAATTGTTCCGTAATACTAGTATAATCATCGCTGTTGATTTCCGTTACTATCCGAACACTTTCACCATTTTGCTCTTGTTTTATCAATTCCCACGGTTTATCATACAAAAAACCATGAAGATGATTATTATGTTTTTCTTCGTTAATAGCAAATTGATAAGTTAGGTCGCCATATGTAAACATACCACGGTCTATTCTGTTTGGCGGGAAAAGGATTGGCATGCCATAGAGACAGGGGTTTTTTTCATACTGACTCTTACTTTCAGGGACCCGCAATAAGTCAGCGTTCTTTGACTTCGATTTCAATGAAATTAGATTGCTGCCTAATCCAGGTACAAGTACCGCTTCAAGCTGACTATTACCAAACACGATTGCTTTTTCACCGAAATACTGACTTTCTTTTATATAACTAGACATTTCACATCCTCCATTCTACAGTTATTGTACCTTAAAATTTTGCAAAGATTCACATATTTCCTTTGTGTTACCGTAAACTTCTTGATAGATTGTGAACAGCTTTCGATAACTGCTAACCGCTTCAGGATTCGGCTCATAAATAGACGCTGTGCCGATGAATGTTTTAGAACAGTCTTCAAGCGATTCAAACCAACCTGAACCGACGGCTGCCAAGATAGCAGCTCCCATTGCAGGCCCTTGTTCACTCGTAAGCGTCAACACTTGTGCGTTAAAAATATCAGCCTGCATTTGCAGCCAAACTGGATTCTTTGCTCCCCCGCCAATTGAAACAATCGATCCAATTTTTTTCCTTGGCTTCGGAAGATTTCAAGTGATTCCTGAAGTGAAAACGTGATACCCTCCATCACGGCCTTAGCAAAATGTTTCTTTGTATGTGTCTCATCCATTCCAATAAAACTGGCACGTATTGAAGAATCAGCATGCGGCGTCCGCTCTCCATATAAATAAGGAGTAAATAATAGACCACCAGATCCGATGGGTAGTTCCCCTAATCCTTCTGTTAAATCCTCAAATGTCTCGCCATCAGCAAAGGTTTCCTTAAACCACTTTAAACTCTGACCGGCAGAAAGTGTCACCCCCATCGTATAATAGGCATCTTCTTTCCCATGGTTAAAGAAGTGGACCTTACCAGCAAAATCACGGTTTTTTTCTTCCTCATACGATAATATAACACCGGAAGTACCAATACTACACAGTGTTTTCCCATGCGACACGATACCAGCTCCAATAGCTCCGCACGCATTATCCGCACCACCGGCCACTATTTTTGTATCTGTAGACAGTCCCGTTTGATCAGCAATCTCCGGTATCAAGTTTCCAACACACGCACTCGATTCAACAAGAGGCGGGCAAATAGACAGCGGGATAGAAAATTGCGCGGCTATTTCTTCGCTCCAGTTTTTGTTGATTACATCCAACAGTAAAGTACCAGCTGCATCCGAATAGTCCATGTGTATGGATCCAGTTAATCGGAAACGCAAATAATCTTTAGGAAGCATAAATACAGCGGCTTTCGCGAATAATTCTGGTTCATGCTGCTGAACCCACAACAGCTTTGGCAAGGTAAATCCTTCAAGAACAGCATTTTTCGTAACTGCAAGTACCGTATCTCCGAATTCCCGAACGATTTGCTGACATTGAGGAGTCGTGCGTGTATCGTTCCAAAGAATTGCATTTCTAAGTACCTGCATATTCTCATCCAGTAAGACTAGCCCATGCATCTGGCCAGAAAAACTAATTCCTTCAATATCTGAAGCCGAAACACCAGAGCAATCAGTTATTTCCTTTAACGACTTAACGGTTTGACTGACCCATTCTTCCGGATTTTGTTCACTATAACCAGTCTTTGCGTGAATGAGTGGATATTCTTGTGACGACTCCGCACATACTTCACCCTGTTGATTCACCAATATCGATTTAACTGAACTTGTTCCCAAGTCAATTCCAATTACGTATTTCATCTACTCTTCTCCTTTGTTAAAAAAAGGGCAGAATAATGAACAATTCTACCCTTTCCTTCTATATTATATAGCCATTACATTTATGCTTCAAAAATGTACTGATTAATCGTAGAACGAAGCAACTCAATACGACCCGATTCATTCTTGATTTGATCATGTTCAAGCGCATACTTTTCAAGCATTTTGAAGTCCACTTTCCCTTCAACGATATCTAAGCCAATACCTTCAGTAAAGCTGCTATAACGTTTTGCTATTGCATCTTCGAATACACGGTCTGTACGCAAATTATGAGCTGCTTTTAATCCTCTTGCAAAGCTGTCCATACCTGCAATATGAGCGTACACTAAATCCTCAGGATCAATTGAAGATCTGCGTGTCTTCGCATCGAAGTTCAATCCGCCAGAACCGATTCCGCCATTTTCAAGTACTTCGTACATGGCCAGTGTTGAGGTATAAATATCAGTTGGGAATTCATCTGTATCCCAGCCAAGCAATGGGTCACCTTGGTTTGCATCAAGTGAACCTAAAGCGCCATTTAATCGAGCTACTCTGATTTCATGTTCGAATGTATGCCCAGCAAGAGTCGCATGGTTAGCTTCAATATTCATTTTGAAATGGTCGCTTAAATCATACTTTTGTAAAAACTGAAGAGCAGTCGCAACATCAAAATCATATTGATGCTTGGTTGGCTCCTTTGGTTTCGGTTCAATTAAGAATTGACCGGTATAGCCAATTTCTTTGGCATAATCTACAGCAAGGTGCATAAAACGTGCCAAGTTATCAAGCTCAAGCCCCATATTGGTATTCAATAACGAATCATAACCTTCACGACCGCCCCAGAATACGTAGTTTTCTGAACCCAATTCCTTCGCAACTTCAAGCCCTTTTTTAACTTTTGCAGCACTATAAGCGAATACATCTGCATTACTTGACGTTGCTGCCCCGTGTACATAACGTGGATTGGTAAACATATTGGCTGTATTCCATAATAATTTCACACCACTTGCTTTCATATAATCCTTTAATACAGCAACCATTTGATCTGTATTTTGGAAGCTTTCCCGTAAGGTATCACCTTCTGGAGCAATATCCACATCATGAAATGCATAATATGGCATATCCAGCTTGCCGAATAGTTCAAACGCAGCTTCAGCACGAGCTTTTGATTGATCCATTCCTTGAAATTTATCCCATGGACGCAGCATCGTACCAGCACCAAATGGATCTGATCCATCCGCATTAAATGTATGCCAATATGCCATAGAAAAACGCAAATGTTCTTTCATTGTTTTCTCACCGATGACTTCCTCGGGGTTATAATACTTAAACGCGAACGGGTTTTTTGAAGCTCCTCCTTCAAATTTAACTTGTTGAATGTCATTAAAATACTTTGTCATGTTAGTTCCTCCTCAGATTATTTTTTCTTTTTTGTTAAAATGGACTAAAACACTGCCAATACATAGGATGCCGGATACAATAGCACCTAGTTTGAACCGAGCACAAACACCCGTTTTAGCAACATTCATTTGCATGCTCAGCCATACCACGGTAAATTGTAAACGCTGTCATCAAGCATAAAAAAATAAACGACTTACTTTGTTGTTCGCCTAAACTAACTTATGTTCAAATAATAAGCCAAATGTTTTGAAAATACAATACTTTTTTAGAAATATTTGATAAGTTATAATCAATTAGGTAGAATTTGTGTTTTATTGCATATACTTAATTTAGTCAATATATAAAGTAGGTGAATGTTTAATGATTAGCGCAGACCAAGCACTTGTAAAAAAAATGAATAAAAAGCTCGTTTTACGAGAAATCATACATACTTCGCCTGTCTCTCGAGCCAAGCTTTCCGAAGTTACTGGGCTGAACAAAACCACAGTATCCTCACAAGTAGCAGATTTACTTGATGACAACCTGATATTTGAAATTGGTCAGGGTCTTTCCAGCGGGGGAAGGCGTCCAGTTATGCTCGTCTTCAATAAGAATGCAGGTTTTACGATAGGAATAGATCTAGGCGTTGATTATCTCACCATTGTATTAACCGATTTAGAAGGGACCATTGTCTCTGAATCGCATCAAAAAATAGATTCAACGTTACCCTGCGATCTTCAGAAATTAATGATTACACTGCTTGAAAAACAAATCTCAGTCATCCCTGATTCTCGATACGGCTTAATTGGCATCTGTTTAGGTGTACCGGGTCTCGTAAATAATGACCAAGAACTAACCTTCACACCTAATTCGAATTGGAGTGAAATCCCTTTTAAACAAATCCTTGAACAAACATTTCAGGTCCCTGTATTTGTAGAAAATGAAGCCAATACAGGAGCTTATGGGGAAAAGGAATATGGAGCCGCTAAACATTTTAAAAATATTGTTTATGTCAGTATTAATGCTGGAATTGGAACCGGCGTCATCCAAAATAACGAACTGTTAAAAGGTAAAAACGGCTTATTTGGTGAGATGGGACATACAGTCATTGATTTCAATGGGCCTCGATGTACGTGTGGAAACCGAGGATGTTGGGAACTCTATGCCTCTGAAAAAGCCTTACACCAATCATTAATGAGCAATAATCAGACAGTAATGTGGCAGGATATTCTGCACCGAGCAAAACAAAACGACCCCCAAGTCTTACAAGCGCTCGATACCTTCGGCTTTTATCTTGGGATTGGACTAAAAAATATCATCAATACATTTGATCCTGAAGTCATTATTTTGCGAAATCGTATCATCGAAGCCTTCCCACAGGTCCTTAATTCGATTAGACATACCTTAGTTCCAAATCATACACATGCTCCTGATGTTAATATACTCCTTGTCTCAGCCCTTAAGCATAACGCCACTGCTCTAGGTGCTGCAGCCATCATGATTAAACACTTTATTGACGGGGTCACAGCGTAGTATATATGCAGGGTTGGGTGTCTTACCGGGTATTTTATTTTACTCAGGTTCAGACAGGATGACGTCCCAAATCTAAAAGAAAACAACAAAAAAACAGGCTATTAGAGCTTCTTCGCTCTAATAGCCTGTTTCAATTGATTATAAGCGTCTAACGTGTCCAGTAAATACACCTTTCCAGTATCCGCTTGTCATGCTGGCAATGGCTACACCAGTTGAGCTTTGAGATCCGATGAATTTACCACCGCCTACATAGATTCCTACGTGGCCGTCTGTTTTGTAGGTATTAAAGAACACCATATCTCCAGGCTGCATTTGACTAGCTGAGATTTTTGTACCGTAACCTTTTAATGTATCTGTACTGATTGCACCCATAGAACCTACGTTAATGCCGGCTTGTGAATAAGCCCATCGTACGAATGCAGAACAATCAAAGCGTCCATTATTGATATCGGATTGTGTGCGTCCGCCGCCAAAAACATAAACAGAATTGCCGATATACTTATTACCTGCAGTCACTGCTGCACTTAAGTTCCGTACAGGTGCTACCGGTGCTGGTGCTGGTGCTGCTGATGGAGCCTCAGTCTTCTCTGTTGTTGATGATTTTTTACTCACTGCTTTTTCTGTTGGTGAACTTGATTTATTAGTTGGTTCTGCTTTCTCTGTTTTTACAGATACAGTAGTTTTTGTTGAAGCTGCTGTTTGTTTTTGCTCTTGAGCAGCAATGTGTTTTGCTTCAGCCTTTTCAGCGGCACGTTGTTTTGCAGCTTCTGCTTCAGCGATACGAACTTTTTCTTTAACCATATCCTGTTGAATAGAAGTAACTTGAGCGGCAAGATCTGCATCCTTTTCTTTTAAATCAGAAATAATCGCTGCAGCTGCTGTTTCCTTTGCAGCAAGATTTTTACTCAATTCGATACTCTGGTCTTTTTGATCATTTATTTGAGCAAGCATTCCTTCCAGCTCAGTTTTCATGTTAGTTAAATCAGCTAGTTTCTTTTCAACTGCTGCTTGTTTTTCTTCTAGTTCTTTTTTATCTGCCTCGTGCTCTTCCAAAATGGTTCGATCCGCATCAACCATTGTTGCAACTGCGCCAACACGGCTGAGTAAATCGCCGAAGTTTGAAGAACCTAACAATACTTCAAGGTAATTGACATCCCCGCCGCTCTTCTGGAAAGCAATTGCCCGTTCTTTAAGAATTTCATTACGCTTTTGAATTCGTTCTTTTAACTCAGCAATATCTTTATCGAGTTGTGTAATTTCCTGATTCGTTTCTTCTATATCACTTTTTGTTTCAGTGATTTTTGCTTGATTGTCTTTTATCGCTTGGTCAATTCGTTTAATTTGCGCAGTTAATTGCACTTGTTCATCTTGAAGTTTAGAGATTTTCGCGACTGCAGTGTCAATTTCGGATTGAATGCCTGTACGCTCTCCCTGAATAGTATGTTGCTGTTTCTCTAAGTCATTGATAGATTCTGCATTTACTGAAGGGATTGAAACAAAAGTCCCTAATCCAAGTAGAATAGTAGTATTCAGTACGATAAGCTTTTTCTTCAATTTCATTTTCCCCTGCTTTCTTCTCTATTTGCTAGAGTATCTCTATTTTTATATGTAAAAATATATTATTAAAGTAGTAAATATTTCACCCACAAAAAGTAGTATAGCACTTGAATTTATCAATCTCGTAATAATAACATTACATTTATATTTCATTCGTTACATTAAACTACATATTTCTACTAAAATCTTACTATTCTCCGTGTTTAATGGAAAAAGTAGGTTTTCTATTAAATTTTCCGGTTACTTTCTTACTATAAATTTCATTTTATATATGACAGTCCACTTTTTTTGCAAACAAAAAGCCAGACCTAAAAGTCTGACTTTTTGTCATTTAATGATGATGGTGATGCTCTTTTGAAGGATTGGTGATTTCAAAACCCGCTTCCGGCACATAGAAGTATTTAATCCACACACCATCTAAAAATTCTTCACGGCTGTCAAGCAGCACATCAATTTCTTTGTCTGTTTTTACAATTACATCATGTTCTTTTGGTTTATCCAATTTGTAATCATAGTGAGCATGGTCCCCATGCATATGGGTAATGAAAACACGAATGTATTTCCCTTCAGCTTCTTCACTGCTTAAAAGCTGTTTCAAAACCTTCGCTGCATTCCGATTGATTTTAACGTTCATCTGCTGATCCTCCACTTATTCATCAATATTTACCGTGTAATGCTTGTTGAGCCAAGATTAGTGAACCAATGATTCCAGAATTGTTGCCTAAACCAGGACTCACAATATAGTCCTGAAGATTAGGCGTATCTACATACCCTTTTAGCACAGTCTCTAATTGCTTACGGATTTTCGGAAACACTTGTTGCTGCTTCATGACCCCGCCGCCAAGAATAATTTTCTGAGGAGAGAGAATTAAGATAAAGTTCATAAGTGCTTGTGCGATATAATAAGCTTCTAACTCCCATACATCACTTCGTTCTTCAAGCTCATTAGCTTTCATTCCATAGCGTGCTTCGATAGCGGGCCCCGCTGCTAACCCTTCGAAGCAATCAATATGATAAGGGCATTTGCCTTGGTAGTAATCTTCAGGATGCCTTCTAATTAATATATGCCCCATTTCAGGATGCGAGTGTCCCTGCAGTAATTTCCCGCCGACTAATGCTCCTGCACCTATGCCTGTCCCGATGGTCATATATAAACAGCTGTCAAGTCCTTTTGCCGCTCCGTAAGTCCCTTCACCTAATGCGGCTGCATTTACATCAGTATGAAAACCTATTGGTACATTAAAATGCTCTTTCATTTTAGAAACAATTGGATAGTTTATCCATCCTTGCTTGGGTGTCGAAGTAATAAATCCATACGTTGGGCTTTCTCGATTTACATCAATTGGACCGAATGATCCTATTCCAAGGGCTTCTATGTCATATGCATGAAAAAAGCGTATGACTTCTTCCATTGTTTCTGCAGGGAACGTTGTTGGAATCTCAACTCGTTCTCTTATCTCACCAGTATGATCACCAATTGCACAAACAAATTTTGTTCCTCCTGCTTCGATACCGCCTACTAATGCCATGTCTCTCCCACCTTCTTATTTGCTTATGGACACGGTTGTAAAAACAAACTTGTCATAACGATGTCGTGAAAATGAATATTCAAAGGGTATGCCATTATTTAAAAAGCCAACTTGCTCCACTTCAAGAACCGGGTCTGTCGGGTGACAGTCTAGATATTGTTGATCTAATATATTTGACTTGTCTGCCCGAATCTTACGATGAGCACCGCCTATTTTTAATTCTAGTGACTGATGAATATAATTATAAATGGATGCATAAAGCACCTCTTCATTCAATCCAGGTATTAATGCAACCGGCATATACGTTTTTTCAATAACATACGGTTCATCATCAACATATCTCAATCGAATAATCGAATAAACAGGCGTATCTTTCTTAATTGACAAGTGTCTAGCAACCTCATCAGAAGGGAATTGCACCTCAAAAGAAACGATTTTACTGTCCACTTTTTTGCCAAGAACCAAATTTGAAAGGCCCTTGGAATCTTCACTAATCACATTAACCGTTTCATCACGTAACGGAGCTTGAACAATAAATGTACCGTGACCGCGCTTTCGAAGCATTAGTCCTTCGGCGACTAAAATATCCAGTGCCCGTTTCATTGTCATTCGGCTGCAATTAAACTCCGCTGCCAATGTTAGCTCATCAGGAATTGGTAAGTCAGCTGGATAATATTCCGTATGAATGCGGTTTCTCATTTCTTCTGAAATTGCTTCGTATTTATTCATTCTATACACTCCAACCATTTTCTTCATTATAATAGATTTTCCCTAACAGTATATAATTTCAGCATCCAAAAATAGTAAACAGAGTTCTGAGCAATGCGCTAAAAGTATAGGCTGCATTCTCAAAACTCTGTTTCACTATATATTAAAATCCATTATTTGCAGCAACATCCTTAAACCAATAACCGCTTTTCTTAACGGTTCGTTCGTTATCTTTGTCTAAATTCACAGAAACAAATCCATAACGGTTTTTATAGGCATTGCTCCAAGACCAGTTATCCATGAATGTCCATAAGTGATAGCCTTTAACATTCGAACCCTCTAACAGAGCCTTATGAACCCATTTTAAATGTTCACTGATAAAGTCAATTCGGTAATCATCTTCAATCATACCATCTTCGTTACGGAAACGCTCTTCTCCTTCAACACCCATCCCATTTTCAGAAATGAAGCATTCAATGTTTCCATAATTCTCTTTTAAATTGATTAAAATATCATAGACGCCTTTTTCGTAAATTTCCCAACCGCGGTAAACATTCATTTTACGACCAGGCATAATGTAGTTATCAAAATAACGATCCGGCATAAACGGTGAATCAGGATTTGGAAGATTATCCTTCGCCTTCACACGTCTTGGCTGATAATAATTAACGCCAAGCAGATCAACTGTGTTCTCATTAATAATGGCTAAATCACCGTCTTCGATAACAGGCAGATAGCCTTCCTCCTTCAGAATATCCACCAGTTCTGTTGGGAATGTTCCTTTAACAGACGGATCAAGGAATGAACGGTTGAAGAAGGCATCACACAATACTGAAGCTTTTAAATCAGCCGGGTGCTGGCTTCTTGGGTATGAAGGTGTTAAGTTCAGGATAATCCCAATCTTTCCATCAAGTTTCATAGACTTATAGATTTTAATCGCTTTTGCACTTGATAGAATTGTATGATAAGCAACTTGAACTGCTTTCCGGAAATTAACTTCGTTTGGATAATGGAAATCATACAAATATCCACCTTCAACAGGTACAATCGGTTCATTATGTGTGAACCATTTCTTCACTCGATCACCGAATAGGCTGAAACATGTTTCTGCATATTTTTCATAGGCATCTACCGTTTCACGATTATTCCAGCCCCCAGTTTCCTGTAAAGCCAATGGCATATCAAAATGATAAAGATTAACAAATGGCTCAATCTCTGCGGCAATTAGTGCATCAATTACATTGTTATAAAATTCTACTGCCTTCTCATTCATTTCCCCTTTTCCCTCAGGGAATAACCTTGACCAGGAAATAGATAGTCTGAATGAATTGTGACCGATTTCCTTCATTAACTGGATGTCTTCTTTATATTTATAATAGAACTGTGAAGTGTCTTGAGGACCTACTCCATCAAAAAAACGATTCGCTTCTATTTCAAACCAGTGATCCCAAATATTCTTTCCTTTACCATCAAGATCAGCTGCCCCCTCAGTTTGGGTTGCGGATGCCGAAGATCCCCACCAAAAGTCTTCAGGAAATTTGAATTGAATTGATTCATTATTTATTCGTGTCATATAAATCCTCCCTCTCATTCTCTAATCGATGTCTCAGATTTACCGCCTGATTAGGCAGATCTATTTTCTAGGTGAACCCAGCTTTTTATGATGCTTTATTCAATTCTTCTTTTTCTTTTTTAATATTTACTCCATCAATAATTTTCAAGAATGGGAACCAGATGGCAAAAACAATGAAGAAGTTAACAATCTGCAGCAGCGAGCCCATTAGGGAATTCGTTGCTAAGTATCCGCTTATTCCAATTGGCACTGTCCACGGTACCGTTACTCCTGTAGTTTTAGGCACTATCCCTGTTGCGAAAGCAAAATACGTAACAGCAGTAACAATCATCGGTGCTAAAATCCAAGGTACAATAATCATTGGATTCATTACAATTGGCAAACCGAAAATAATTGGTTCGTTTACGTTAAAGATACCAGGACCAGCACCAAGTTTGGCTACTTGTTTCATCTGCTTGCTTCTCATAAAGACAAGGATCGCCACGATAACAGCCAGCGTCATTCCTGTACCACCCATTCCGACTGTAAACACATCCATAAATGACTTAGTCACAATGTTTGGCAGTTCCCCGCCTTGAACAAATTTATCATAGTTTTCTAGAGCTAATGTATTCCAGATTGGATCCATAACTGAGTTGATGATAATCTGGCCATGCAGACCAAAGAACCAAAGAAGCTGAATAACGAACACAGCAATTAATGTTGGAATCAACCCTCCACCAAGACCTACAAGCGGTGCTTGAATCACATCATAGATAAAGTCATGAAGATTTGTATTAAATGCTTGTGTAACAAGAACATTAATGAATAAAAAGATTGTTAATGTAATTAATGCTGGGAATAAGGCAGCAAACGATTTCGCGACAGCCGGCGGTACTCCTGCTGGCATCTTAATAGTTAAGTCCTTCTGAACCGCTCTTCTATAAATCTCACCTGCTAGAAAGGCTGTTATCATTCCTAAGAACATTCCTTTGGCTCCAAGGCGATCAAGCGGTATAACATTTGTAACAGCACCTGCATCTGTCTCTATCATAAATGGTGTTAAGATCAAAAACGAAGCAAGAGCAATCACGCCTCCAAAAACAGCTTCCACTTCGTAGCTTTTTGATAGATAGTATCCTATACCAAAGACAACGAACACGGACATAATCCCCATGGTTGCCTGTGAAGCAATCCCGAATGACGATTGGAAAGAAGCAATAAACTCATCACTTAAAAATTTATTTAAAAATGGCAGATTGGTTAATACTACAACGATAGAACCAAATATTGTTAATGGGAACGCTAACATAAATGCATCACGTATAACTTGTAGATAGCGATTGTTATTCAACTTGCCCGCAATCGGAATTAGAAACTGACTAAATTTCTCAAACATAAATTTCCCTCCCTTATCAATGGGTATTTCTTTTTATAAATTCTTAGCTTTAAAAATTTCGAGTAATTCGATAACAAGTTCCTTCATCGTAAGCGTTGACATTAAATGATCCTCGGCATGCATAAATAACATTGAGAACTCTACTTTTTCGCCCTGTGCTTCTTTTTGAACCATTTTGAAATGAATACCATGTGCAGCATTTAAGTCTTCTTCAGCTTGTGTTAATAAACTTTCTGCTTCTTCAACATTGCCTTCACGGTATTCACGAAGAGATTGGATTACCTTGCTGCGCGCGTTGCCGCTATGAAGAATAAGTTGAAAATTAATTTGTTCACTAGTAAGTTCTTCTAAGTTAATATCCATTATTTTTTCCCCATTAAGGCCAATGCCTGTTCATATGCTTTTTTACCATCTGCTAATCCGTATGCCATCATATCAATCACATCAACATTGATATTGTATTGAGCAGCTTCTTTTTGCAGTTCTTTTTTCAAGAAACTCATTTGTGGTCCGATTAACACAACATCTGCTTCTGCCATATCTTGTTTCGCTTGATTTTGACCGACTGCCCAAATTTTCGCTTCATCACCGATAGATTCTGCATACGCTTCCATCTTTGTCACAAGTAAACTAGTAGACATACCTGAACTACATGCTAGTAAAATTCTATTCATTGATAATCAAACTCCTTCAATTCATAATTTTTAGTTTGTTAAGCGGTTACAACTTTATTATAGCCAGTTAAAAATAAATGTCTAGTCATT
>NZ_AJTN02000157.1 GCF_000305495.1 Peribacillus psychrosaccharolyticus ATCC 23296
TCTCGCATGTGTTCGGTCAATTTAATTCGTTTAATACTGTTGCCAATCTGGTAAGCTACTGATTCTAAAAGTGCCAATTCTTCAGCTCGAAAGTAATCTTACCTTGTGAAGCAATATTCAGTATTCCGAATTGTTCATCTCCTGAGGTGAGGGGTACGGAAGCATGATGGGTTAATCCATACGTTTCGCCCTGTTTTAAGTCGATGGCCTTCTCCAGCCGCTTACATTCCATAATGTTACTCGCCCTATTTAGTTTTTGATGGTTAAATTTATCTACACACCAACAGGTTCCCTTGCACATAGGAGAATAATCATTAAGGATAAGAGCTGGCGGAAGTGTGTCCGACGCTTCAAGTGTTTGATTTCCCTGAGCATCAACGAAAAAGATCCAGCCAGTTTGAAAGCCCGTCACATCAAGTAACTTTGATAAAACATTTTTCAATGTGATGCGTAAATCCGTGCCGGCATTTAACGTTTCGGAAATCTCTTTTAAAACAATTAATTCTTTTAAATGCTTATTTTCATTCAAATTCTACACCTACTCACTAGATGTCTTTAATTATACCGTTTTAAAAGGAACTTTTGGAGAATTTTATACCAGTTGTCCATGTTTTTACAAAATAAAAAAGCATGATTAGTTAGTCATGCTTTGTATAAGTCATCCGTTAAGTCAAGAAGTCGATCAATATCGAATGTATCAATATGTATGCTGTCATCAACGATTTCTTCCGTGGCTGCTAAAAGCTGGTCAATATCTATAGTTGCCATCCTAGCACCTCCCACTTAGCTTTAGTCCCTAGTTTCTTTTACCCTAGTTGTCCTATTACTAAACGTTTCGAGATGATTTTTTTATTTTTGTGGGTTATGCATCTGGTTTAATAATTGTCATCTGTTTGTTATATATGAAATTTATTTGATATTTTTTTACAATCATCCTGCACATCTTCTTACTTAAACCGTATTTTGTTTGATTTTTTCCAAAACACGGGAAAAGATAGCAATCTCATCTTCGTTAATACCTATCAGAATTTCTTCATTGAATATTTTTTCTATGAGAGGAAAAAGCTCTTGGCTAAGCTGTTTGCCGCTTTCTGTTATGTAAATTAGGAACGACCGTCTATCGTCTTGATTAGGTTTACGCTCCATTAGTCGCTTTCTTTCAAGAATATCTAAAATTCTCGTTAAAGTAGCTTGATCTTTTTCAGATGTGGTGGACAGCTCTTTCTGCGTTACTCCGTCATTTTCCCCAAGTCTCTTTAAAACCGTCCATTGCTCCGGAGTAATATCATACTCTTTTAAATGGACACTCAGGCGGCGGAATATATTTTTACTCGTTTGTGTGATACCTCTGCCGATAGCATCATCATAAGACTTAATTATCATATGGGACAATCCTTTCATGGATGATCGAACTATTTCTATCGTACCATTATTAACAGTTAACTTCTATATTCATCTATTAGATTACTTGGCTTTATTAGTGGATCAAATGAAGATATTTTCCGTGGTCGGCTATAAGGGTTGGCGGAGATGTAACATCAATCCAGAAAAATAAGTAGCAGAGTCCACGGTCATCATCCTCCCCTGTGACAAAGTGACTCCATTTTTCCGGTAACTCTGTACATGCTTGTACTAAAAAAATATGCCGGTTTTGATCTTCCTTTGTATAGCTATTATAAAAGACGGTTTCTGTCACCTTGTTTCTAACGTAGAGCTGCTGTAATCCAGCTTCTTCCTTCAATTCACGTAGTAAGGCAGCTTCAAGCGATTCACCTCCTCGACTGTTCCTCCTGGGACCTGCATTCCTGCTTCGGGATAATCACGATGAATAAAGACGAGTAGGAATGAGCTGCTAACATCCCGATTAAAACCACGATACCGTGTACCCTGATAACTGAGCGTACCACGGTCCCCGTCAACAAGCATTCCATATTCCTGCCCTTTTACTTGAAACTCTTTTCGGTCACCGTTTACAGTTTCAAAGGTGATGTAATACCAAGTGCTTGCTGAAGAATCGCCGCTGCCTCCGCTGACCTTTGTTCTTTTAGATAGAACTCGTGCCTGTGTAGTTACTTGAGGTTGTTTGTTATTAAAAGAATACTGACTAATCGATCCTACCACCATAAAAAGAAAGAATCCGATTACCAATGCAAATATGATAAAGAAAACCACGAAGAAGGGCTCAATACCTGAATTAAAAAAACCTAATTCTATTTCGTTCATAGATAGACCTCCGTCCTGTTTTTATTCTCTAACGGACAATAAAAGAAGATACCCAACTACGTTCAGTTGAGTATCCACGAACAATCTTGCTCTCGGTTTTAAAAAAGCTGTTCTACGTATTCACTGGAACCGTCAGTAACAGGTTCAGTCATTTGTTCGATTGTTAGAAGTTGTTTAGCGCTTTCAATTGATTGTTTATTAGTCTCCTGAATTGTTATTTCCATCCCATCCACCTCGCCATAGTCTATTCAGAACAGGGCTTGGGTGGTGTCGTGAATAAATCGATGTATTAAGCGGATTGGCTGTTATCTTCGTAATACATTGATTTTGAAGGATTAAAGCCCGCAATTAATAGAACAATTGCTAAGCCTAGTGCGGTTGCAGCAAAGAGAAAGCAAACCAATTGGAGAGAAAAAAGTTCAGCTGCAGCTCCTACTAGCAGGGTTAGTATAATTTGTACTGCCGCTTGAATGAGTTCGGCTAGACTGCCAAATCGACCCATAATCGATACGGGGACATTCTTTTAGAAAAAAGGTGGTATACCCCGTATTGCCAAATGACATGAAAAACCCTAGAAAAACAAATGAGAGAGTAGCTGTTATGAAATCGTCGGATAGATAGAATAAGAGATACCCAATTTGAGTGAATAGCATACCGACTCCAAGATACAGTCGTATAGATAGCTTGTTAGCAAATAAGGCTCCACAAGCTGCCCCTGCAAGGGCCCCTGCACCTGTTAGACTCACGATTAAGCCGTAGCTTTGATCAGACAAAAGTAAATGGGTTTTTATAAAGGTAGCTTCTTGAGAATCTAATGAAAAATTAATCAGCATGGTCATTTGAAACAAAAAATAAATGAGCATGATATACTTCATTCCTTTTGCAAAATCAGCGATGCCTCGATAATCATTGATCAACATAGGTAAACGGATGGGTTCTTTTCTTTGCTCTAGATCGATATCAACATTCGGCAGAAAAAAGATAACCAGTGCACAGAGAAGAAATGTAACTGCGTTAATAAAAATACAGATATCTGTACTGGTATACATAATTAGTAATCCTGCGATAGCAGGACCTGCTAAAAAGGCACCGGACCCGGTCATACTCATTAGTGAGTTAAATCGTTTTCTATGCTCACTTGGGACAAGTTTGGTAATGTAGACGGAAGAACTAGGGCCAAAAAAAGCCCCTGCAATACTAATAAGTAGCAACACGGAATAAATCGACCATAATGATGGCATAAAAGGGATTACAAAGATGAGAATCCCTCTAATGATGTCGACACTTATCATCATTTTGCGTTTGTTAACCCTGTCAATTAAACTACCTGCCCAGGTATTTGTCAGTAAAATCGCTATCGGCCTGATGACGTATAGACCAGCTACTGCCGCAGCAGATCCAGTTAAATTCAAAATGGATATGTTTATCGCAATTAAGTAGATCCAATTTCCTAAATTAGATATACCAATTCCACTAATTAGTAAAATAGGATGTTTCCAGTGCCCCATGTGATCCTCCTTTAGAGTTGACGCTCAAGAATAAAGCGGAAAAATCCGGCTCACAGAATCTGAGCCGGGTGGGTTAAATTTTTTTACTTCAAGGCGGCGGGATATAACCGATAACGTGTAATTAACCGCAAAATACATAAAAGCGATAAATAGTAAGATCGGCGCGAGATATCCAGAGTTTTGACCATAGATAACCTGTGCATGATGAGTAAGTTCTGGCAGAGAGATAATCACACATAGTGAAGTATCCTTCAACAGGGAAATGAACTGACTGACAAGCGGCGGTACCATACGGCGTAATGCCTGTGGTAAAACGATATACCGAAGGGTTTGGAAATTACTTAATCCAGAAGATCTTCCCGCTTCAATTTGACCTTTGTCAATTGAGTTAAGTCCACTTCGGATGATTTCAGATATCATCGCTGCTTCAAATATTGTCAGTGCAACAATGGCAGCAGGAATCTTCTCCATACTTATACCGATTTCCGGCAGTGCAAAAAAAGTAAATAGGATAATTAAGAGTAATGGAAGGTTCCGAATCGTCTCGACCAATACCGCAAATACTTGCGAGAGAATAGGAACCTTGGCATAGCGGACGGTTCCTACTGCCCCAGCAATAAAAAAGCTCAAAATAATAGCGAAAAAGGCAACTTGAAGGGTAACTCCAAAGCCCTCTAATAAGAATTTAATATTGACCCATGTATAAGCTCCAGCAAAATCCATCGTTATCCCTCCTTCAATTATTCTTAGCCAGGCGTTTTTCCAGCTGCCCTACGCCAAGACTTAAAGGAATGGTAAGGACTAAATAAAACATAGCAACAAAGATATATGTATCGAAAACTACAAATGTTCTTGCGGAAATTAAATCACCTTGATACATTAATTCTCCACCGGCAATGACAGCAATAATCGAGGAATTCTTCACAAGATTGATAAATTGATTACCCAGCGGAGGAATAACGATTTTGATTGCCTGTGGTAAAATGATATTCCACATCGCCTGCGGATAGGTAAGTCCAGAAGACCTTGCTGCTTCCATCTGGCCTTTTGGTACGGACTGGATACCCGCACGGATTGCCTCCGCGATAAAGGCAGCAGTATAAATGGTTAACGCCATTGTCCCAGCAGCTAATCCAGGAATTCTGAATACGAGAAAAATGAAAAAGGCAATGACAAGCAGTGGAATGTTACGGATAAATTCTACATAAGCCGTCCCAAGCCAATTAATCGGCTTAAATGGAGCAATCCGAAAAATAGCAATTAAAATTCCCAGCACTAAGCTGCAGATAAGAGCGATTAGACTGGCAATAATCGTATTTTTTAATCCTTCTAAAAACATATCTATGTTGTTGGTAAGTATCGAAAAATCCAAATTTCATCAACCCCTCTAACGAATCAGGATGAGCGGTTTTCGCCCATCCTGCAAAGCTTGATAAATTTAATTAATTATTAGCTTTAATCCACTTATCTTTAATTTCATCATACTTTCCAGAATCCTTAAGAGCTTTCAGCGCTTTGTTTAGTTCTTTTACAAAATCTTCATTCCCTTTTTTAACAGCAATGCCGTATGGTTCTTCTGTAAAAGTGCCTCCAACTAATTCATAAGATGGATCTTCGTCTACCATCCCGTAAAGGATAGAGTCATCCGTTGTTAATGCATCCCCTTGTTTTGATTTCAGTGCTGCAAATGCCTCTGTATAGTTTTCGAATTCAAGAACTTTAGCATCTGGTGCTTTTTCACGGATATTTACCGCTGAGGTTGATCCTTTAACGGCTAGGACTTTTTTGCCTTTAAGCGTATCAATTCCTGTAATATCACTGCCCTTTTTAACTAACAATGATTGTCCAGCATCGAAATATACATCGGTGAAATCTACTTCTTTCTTACGTTCCTCAGAAATCGTCATCGTAGCGACAATAGCATCGATTTTTCCTGTATTAAGAAGTTGAATTCTCGTTTTTGAGGTTACTTCTTCAAAGGCAACTTTCGTTTCATCCCCAAGAATTTCGTTTGCCAGTGCTTTGGCGATATCAATATCAAAGCCCTCTACTTCACCCGTACCTGGATCTTTTAAACCAAATAGACGAGTGTCATTTTTAACGCCGAACACAATTTTATCTTTATCTTTAATTTGTGCAAGCACCCCTTCATCCCCGCTTTTTCCTTCATCTTTCCCGCCACAACCTGATAGAACAAGTGCAGCCATTAGTGGAACAATTGCTAATTTCACCCATTTGTTTTTTACAAACATATTCGTACCCCCTGTTTTTTTAATGATTTAAAATACGACTGAGAAATAATTGTGCCCGTTCTTCCTTCGGGTTCTCATAAAATTCAGCCGGAATTGCTTCTTCTAAAATTTGTCCTTGGTCCATAAACACGATTCTGTCTGCCACTTCTTTGGCAAACCCCATTTCATGTGTGACAACCACCATGGTCATTCCCTCTAAGGCCAACGCTTTCATAACATCAAGCACCTCACCAATCATCTCTGGATCTAAAGCAGATGTTGGTTCATCGAAAAGCATAATTTCTGGATTCATGGCAAGCCCTCTGGCAATAGCTACACGCTGCTGCTGTCCACCTGAGAGCTGTGCAGGATATGAATCCGCTTTTTCAGAAATACCGACTTTATCTAAATATTTTCTGGCAATTTGCTTCGCTTCTTCCTCCGATTGACCTAGCACTTTCATGGGGGCAAGCGTGATGTTTTCTAGTACAGTCTTATGTGGATATAAGTGAAAATGCTGAAATACCATTCCAATTTCTGTGCGAAGTTTATTGATATCCGTTTTTTTGTCTGCAACCGAGAGATTATTAACGGTCAACATACCATTTGAAATGGTTTCTAAGCGATTAATGCAGCGAAGCAGGGTACTCTTGCCTGATCCAGATGGACCAATTACCACAACGACTTCCCCTTTGTTAATGGTAAGATTAATATCTTTTAACACATGGAAGTCGCCAAAGTACTTGTTCACTTTTTCAAAATTGATCATACTTTCTCTCCTTTCAAACAAAAATATATGTATAGTTCTCAATATTCACGAACAAAAAATCTTTCAATTTTTTATTTTGCGAATTTTTTAAATATAGTAAATTATATTCATATATTTGGTAAATAGTCAATCTACATTTTTCTAGTTCTTAAGGTGCTCTCGTAAACTCACTTTTCTAAAATTCGACATAAAACTGAGAAATCCTTCATTTCATATGAATATTTTAATATGTAAGGTCTTACACTATTAGTTTATGCAGACTAATACACGATATATCTTAAAGACAGTGGTTATATATTTTTCCACAAAAAAACAGCCGCAAAGTGACGGCTGTTTTTCCTCTTATTTCTCGCTCTTTGCATCTTCAAATGGTGCGTAATATTGATTCTTTGGTGCAAGCATGTCCGTATCAGATACCCTTCGTTCACCATTAACCGTATATGGTCCGGCTGGAAAGAAATCGAACAATCCGCTGTTCTTGTGGAGTTCTAAAAAATATTCATACAAATCATCCATCAACTGCTCATGTTTTTTGCATTCTATGATATCGCCGCATTCATCTAGTTCGAAGTTTTCATCAATTGCATCTTGAAGTTCTACATGGTTAGATGCGGTTATATATAAATCCACATCGCCGCACTCCATGCATAATAGGTAGCCTTCTTCACGTACTTCTTCATAAGACTCTTGTACGATATCCCTTAATAGTTTTTCAATCTTTTCTTGGTTTTTTAATGTCATGTTTGTTTGCAGCATACAATACCCTCCAAATTCCATTTATCAAACTGCTATGAGTATTTTGTTCAAGACTCCCTCTATTGTAAAACTCTTAAGCATAAAAATCATTTTCCAGGATTCTAGACCAGATTTACTTCTTGCAGAATTTCTTTTAAAAAAGTGAATTAAGGAGAATTTTAGCTGTTTTTGCGGTTTCCCAAGAAATAATTTCCCATTCATTCAGATTATTTACTCATAACGCAATGATTCAATTGGGTTAAGTTTCGCTGCCTTATTGGCTGGAAGAAGACCAAAAACAATCCCAATGATCATGGAAAATAGTACACCGCCAGCCACTACCTGCCATGAAATTAAGGAAGGCCAGCCGGCAAAGAAAGAAATTAGTGCGGACGTGCCCCATCCAATCACTATGCCCACAATCCCCCCTATTAATGTTAAGGTCATTGATTCGATTAAAAATTGGGTAAGCACCTGTTTCCTTGTTGCGCCAAGTGCCATTCGAATCCCAATTTCTCGGGTCCGTTCAGTAACGGATACAAGCATGATGTTCATAACGCCGATACCGCCCACGAATAAGGAGATACCAGCGATACTTCCGATAATCAGCGTCATGATTTTGGTAATCTGTCCTAAGCCTTGGGCAATTTCCTCCATATTAATGACTTGATAGGAATCCTCAGTCCCATGAAGAAGATTGACCTTTTTGGCAGCTGTTTGCCCAATTCGTTTGATTTGGTCTGCAGACTCTGCTTGTAACGTTATTTGAGTAATTTCATTCTTAGCAAAAATTGTTTTCCAGGTATTGTAGGGAAGGTAAGCTTCTACCGACCCAAAAGCTAATAAGCCAGTCGGTTTCTTTAATACACCAATGATTTCAACAGGCTGCGCACCAATTCGAATTATTTCTCCAATGGGTGATTTCCCTTCAAACAGTTCTTCCTGCATAAAGGAACTAATCATAGTAACTCGGCGGCCGCTGATGAAATCTGAGGCTGCAAATCCTCGTCCTTTTGCTATTTCAATATCATTTACATCAAGGTAAGCTTGGTTTATACCAATTGCCGAGCTGTCCGATGTTTTTTCACGAAAGCGAACCGTTGAAAAGGCAGAGCTCGTTGCGACAACCTGCTTTACACCAGGTATCGTTTCCACTAAACGAATGTCTTCTTGTGAAAAGGGAGCTTGATTATAGATATTAGGATTCGCAGCGATTTCTTCGTTGGATGGCTGATAAAACAGTTCAATCGTGTTACCAGAACCAGCAATTTGTGATTTCAACATTGCTTCTCCGCCTTGACCGATTGCTACAACGATAATAACTGCTCCAACACCAATAATAATACCCAGCATCGTTAATAGTGATCGTAGCTTATGAGCCTGTAACGAACCGACCGCCATGAGCAGGTTTTCCATTAAGCTCATGTAATCCCTCCTGATTCAGAGACAATGCGGCCATCTCTAACCGTAATGGTCCGCTTTGCATAAGAGGCAATTTCAGCTTCATGGGTAACAAGGATAATGGTAGCTCCTTCATCGTTCAACTTCGTGAATTGCTCCATAATCGTCTCACTTGTTTTTGAATCTAAGGCACCTGTTGGTTCATCCGCTAGAAGTAACTTTGGCTCATTCACAATGGCTCGAGCTATAGCAACCCGCTGCTTTTGTCCACCCGAAAGGGCATTTGGCAAATGATCCATTCGATCAGCTAGTCCAACCTTTCTTAATGCTTCTTCGGAACGATCTCGTCGTTCACTCTTAGAAATACCGGCATATATCATCGGCAGTTCAACATTTTTCAGTGCGGATAACCTGGGTAGTAATTGAAAATGCTGAAACACAAAACCGATTGATGAATTTCGTATACGTGCTAAATCTTCGTCTTTATAAGAAGCAACGTTTTCTCCAGCAAAATAATAATTTCCGCTCGTCGGTGTATCCAAACAGCCAATTAAATTCATTAGTGTCGATTTACCTGAACCTGATGGACCCATAATCGCTGCAAATTCGCCTGTCTGGATTGTCAGATTGATGTGTGATAAAACATGTAGATCTTCTTTTGCTATTTTATAGGATTTAATAATATTCTCCATGATAATCATTGTATATCCACTTCCATACCGTTCTTTACGTTTGCAGCATCTGCAGCCACTCTGTCTTGGTTTGAAACACCGCTTATTACTTCCAACTTATCCTTAGCGGTAATCCCAATGGTCACTTCCTGTTTAGCGGCTTTCTTATCCTTAAGTTTATAAACGTACTGTTTTCCCTTTTCTTCAAATACTGATTCCATTGGCACGACTAGTGCTTTTTTTGATTCTGTTTCAATTTCCATAAAGAGCTGGAACCCAGGCTTCAAAATATCATTGTTTTTCAGCTGAACGGTGATAGGGTATTGCACAGCTTGTTCACTTCCCTGAACGGTTGTGTTTTTATCAGGGAGTGCAGCAATATGTGAGATTTCTCCAAGCCATTCCTTATCTGAAACAGCATCAGATTTTAATGTAACCGACTGCTTTTTCTTCACTTTGAGGGTGTCATATTCTGAAAGCACCCCTTTTACAACCATGCTGTCAAGATTGCCTATTCTGATGAAAGGCTCCGTATCCCCTGGAAGCCCTTGTGCTTGATTAATCTGCAGGATGGTTCCTGTGATTTGACTAATAATAGATAACTCTTTTTGTTGTTTTCTAAGCATATCCTGCGTTAGTTTCAGTTGTTTTAAATCAAGGTTGGCCATTTTTTGTTCCGAGGCCAGCTGCTGACGTTCAGGCTTAATTAGTTTCTCAGTCTCTTTTTTACCTAATTGTTTTAGGCTGTCTTTTTCTTTTTCCTTAAGGTCTACTGCTTGTTGGTTGAGTTGATTAATCTTAATTGCCGCCGACTCCATGGCTAATTCATTTTGTTCGTATTCCAGTTCCATTTGAGGGTTTTCAAGTGTTGCAAGTACTTCACCTTTTTTAACTATGTTTTCTTCTTTAACCATAATCTTCTTTATTTCACCCATTTCAGCTGAATAAAAAATATCTTGAGTACTCTCTAATTCTACTGTTCCTGGGATCATCAAAAGTGAAGAAATGTTTTCGGTTTGAACCGTAACAGCCTTGATCCCAGGTGTTCCAGCAAAGGCTTGACGATACACGCTTATTCCGATCATTAGGATAATTACCAGGGTGAGGCTGATTCCAACCCATACCTTCTTCTTCATGAGGCCAGACCGGTGAAAAGAGTTCCTATAAAGGCTAGACCAATGGAAACAAGTAGGGTAAGAATAACAACTACCCATGAAGCCGTTTTCGAAAAATCAGCCATTTTTTGAAGTCCGAACCCTAAGAGTACAGCGGACCAAATAGAAAACAATTCAATCGAGCCTAACAAAGCTGAATCACTGTTTAGCACACCTGCTAGGCTGGTGAAATAAATGGTTGATGATTGATCAATAGCCATACCCACAGCTGTATTTAAAATAAGACCGATGGCAGAAATGAACATGAGGTGAATATTCATAGAAAATAACTGCTTGAACGTTACACCTGATCGAACAATTTTGGCAATGAGTAATAAAATGACACTGGAGAATAATGCGCCTAAACCAGGACTAAAAATACCCGTAATCACGGCGGTTACTTTCCCGATTAACATGACCATATCAAGCTCTTCCCCGCTTAAATCCAACCCTTCATAAATAGAATCCATTGTGAAAGTCGTTAACCACATGCCAATAATAAACAAACCAGTAACAACGGTTAAGGCCATTGCAAATGCAGGATTATAACGCATTTTTACAAATTGTTCAGACGGGCTCCCTATCATCCCGAATATGGTGGGCTTTGCATTTTCATTAACTTGTTTAATAGTTTCCATCTTTAACACTCCTTTGATAAATTTATTTCCATACTAGTTTTACGGAGTTGATTGGAAAAAGTTTCAAATAAAAAAATCACTACACTCTTTTAAGAGCAGTAGTGATTTATATTAAATAATGAACGTTAGGAGGATGGGTAAAGTCAATAAGCTTAAAATCGTACTGAATAAGGTAGTACTAGAAACAAATTCTGGATCTGTATCAAACTGCATCGCATACAGCGTGGTATTTGCTGCTGTCGGCATAGCGGCCATAATGACCATGATTTGTTTGACAAGATCATCCACTGGAAGAATGAGTGCTAGACCATAAGCGATTAATGGAGAGATGACAAGTTTTAGAGTCAGCGATAATGATAATTTACGATAAGCTAATTTTTTAATAGAAATGTTCGCAAGCTGCATGCCTAGGGTAAGCATAATCGTAGGAATCGCTGCATCTGCAACGAGATTAACAGCCTCTACTAATGATTGTGATAAGGGAATAGAAAAATAGTGAAATAAACCTCCAATGATGCCCCCGTATACGATGGGCATCCTGCGTACAGCAAGGATTGCTGATTGAACTCCATTTCCTTCTGGACTGCCCTTCGCTGCATAATAGATTCCGACCGTACACATCACTACCTGTTGAATCACCATTAAGATAATCGCATAATCAAGTCCTGCAGCTCCAAATAATAAAAAGACAACAGGTGTACCGTAGTTCCCATTATTCATGAATGAAGAAGCCAGGATCATGGCACAGGTTTCTCGTACGGAGTACTTTTTAATAAAAGCAACTGCATAAACAATGCTAATTAATGCAAAGCATAGACCAAATGTATAGATAGCGAGGTATCCATATGATGCATCAAATTCAGTATTGTAGAAGGTGCGGAAAACTAAAACGGGTGACATTAAATAAAGTGCCATAGTAGAGATTGTTTTGGTATCAAAATGAAATTTCTTTTGACCAATAAAGCCAAGAACGAAAATACTAAAAATCGGCAGAATTACACCTAAAAACTCCATAAAATCACCTTGCATTCACTAAGATACCTAACCTTATCAATAATTCTGAAATTTGTAAAAGTAATTGCGTACTTTTCATTTATTTAAATTAATTTTCTGTTTTTTTTTGATACATTACAGTGTTGTATGGTATAGTAATTTTTAAAAAATTATGGAGGCAAACTGTACAAAATGTACGCTTACCAGCTTTCTTACGGTTTTTGACAAATATATAGAGTGAACAAGGGGGCAATGTGATGAATGCAGCAATGTTATCAAGGAGAATTTCGGTAGCGGCTGGCAATGAGCCCGCTGATTATGTCATTAAAAATGGAAAAATTGTGGATGTCTTTAATGGGGAAATCTATGAAGCGGATGTAGCAATTGTAGATGGTTACTTTGCCGGAATAGGCTTCTTTCATGGCAAAACAATCATTGATGCACGAGGAAAATATATCTCACCATCTTTCATTGATGGCCATGTTCATATTGAATCCACCATGGTGTGCCCTGCGGAATTTGCTAAAGTACAGCTTTTACATGGAGTCACTACAGTGGTAACAGATCCACATGAAATAGCCAATGTAACTGGAATTACTGGAATTGAATTCATGCTTGAGACAACAGAAGGCATCCCGCTTGATGTTTACTTTATGCTTCCCTCTTGTGTTCCTGCAACATCGTTCGAACACGCTGGAGCAAACCTTGAAAGTGATGATCTCCGTCCTTTTTATCAACATCCCCGAGTACTAGGTCTTGCTGAGGTAATGAATTTTCCCGCTGTCTTAAACGGTGACCCCTCTATGCTTGCAAAATTAACTGACGCCCATTTAGCTAATAAAAAAATTGACGGTCATGCTGCTGGGCTCACTGAAGAACAATTAAATGTTTATACTGCTGCTGGGATTCAAACGGATCATGAATGCACAACTGCTGAAGAAGCCAGTGCTCGTCTTCGTAAAGGTATGTACTTGATGCTTCGGGAAGGTACGGCAGCAAAGGATGTAAGGAACCTCCTTCCTGCTGTTACAAGTAAGAATGCACACCGATGTCTATTTGTTACTGATGATCGCCATCTGGATGATATCTTACAAGAAGGCAGTATCGATCATAACGTACGCCTCTCCATTAAGGCAGGAATCCCAGCTGAAACCGCTATTCAAATGGCAACACTAAATGCAGCAGAATGTTTTGGATTAAAGGAGATTGGAGCCATTGCCGGCGGGTATAAAGCAGATTTCCTTCTTTTAACGGATCTTGATGACATCATAATTGATTCGGTTTATAAAAACGGGAAGCTGGTGGTGGAAAAAGGGGAACTTATTAATTATCCTGAATCGACCCTCCCGAATTCTGTAAATGAATTGGTTGATAGTATTCACTTTCCAATTCTGAAGGAATCTGATTTGCATATTCCACTCACTGGTCATGCAGCGAATATTATTACCATTATTCCTAATAGTTTACTTACCATTCATGACACAGCCGAAGTAACTCTTGATGAGAAAGGAAACTTCCTTCCTTCAACGGAACTGGACTTACTCAAACTAGCTGTAGTGGAACGACATCACAGCACTGGACAAATTGGGCTGGGGATTGTAAAAGGCCTGGGACTTACTTCAGGTGCCATTGCAACAACCGTTTCTCATGATTCGCACAACCTGATGATTGCAGGTGTAAATGACCCAGATATGTTAATGGCTTCACAGGAAATTAAAAACATGCAAGGAGGTCTTGTTGTCGTTAATGATGGAAAGGTGATCGCACGTCTTGACCTTCCAATAGCCGGATTGATGTCGACCAAAAGCTATGAGGATGTGTATACCTCTTTGGAAGAATTGAATGCTGCCTTGCTGACAATTGGCGCTTCACAGCATTTTAATCCTTTTTTAACACTTGCTTTTCTTGCTCTTCCGGTTATACCAGAGCTTAAGTTAACTGTTCAAGGACTGTTTAATGTAAGCAGTTTTCAGCATATACCAGTTGATGTAAATGAAACGGATTAAGGGTAGTAACACCAGCTTCCATAAAAAAAGAGACTGTTCATTAGGTCATCTTTCACATGACTATAGCGACAGTCTCTTTACATTTCTAATCTAGTTAAACATTGCGTTAAATTCGTTACACTTTCCATCAATTGCAACGTAAGCTGTTCTTTGCTCCAAGGTGTTTTATTATTTTCTAAATCTCTGACAATTAAGGCAATCATCCAAGTGGAAAAGACAGATGAGTAGAGATAATACTCCCTGCGAAAAGACCTAGCATCCAATTGTGGTGAACCATCCAGATAGGTGGTCAATAATGTTTCACGAATTTCAGTGGTCATGGATTTAGGAAACACTGGATGGGACATATCAATGACATGATACAAATCCCAAAAAGGGCTATTTAAATGAGCATGCTCCCAATCGAGGACGACGACCCGATTACCGACATAGGCATAGTTTCCAAGATGAAGATCACCGTGGGATAATACGGAAGGAATCGTAAACGTGTAGTCCTTAATCAAGGTATACAACTTCGTGATGCTTGCTTCTTCAACCTCTAACTCGCTAAGTATGCGCAGAATGTTTGTTTTATCCTGAAAAAGATCACTCACTACGTCTTCAATGAGGGGCTTTGGACCAATTAATGCTACTCCCTTTAGATCATCTATTGATAACTTGTTCCAGCCCGCCATTAATTGAATGACCTCGCAGGCTGCTTTCTCATCAAACGTATGTGTCAGCATCCCGAGATCTTCAAGAACAATCCAGCTTTCCTGTTTTTCTGTTTGAACTGAATGGGCGAGAATTTTTGGATAAATAGAAGGCAGCTTAGTAAGAATATGCTCGTAAACCCATAACTCTTTACCAAATTGCTTCGAATTAGTCAGTGGTTTAAAAATATAGCTGTCATCAGCTGTAAAAATACGCTCAACACTTTGACCATTCATTCCTTTATAAATGTATTCTCTTTTAACAATTTGCACCCCGTTTAAGAAGGGAAACTGCTCTAATGGTTGACAACTGCTCATGGGTACACCCCGTTTTACACTTACTTTTTAAAAGTTAATTATACAGATAAAGATTCTAGATTTCCATAAGTTATGTGTTAGTAGTCGTTTTATATGGGTAAACAATAAAGTCAAGAGCTGACAATACTTCTTTGATAGAGACTTATGGTAAAATTAACACATCCACATACAAGGAGGAACTTTATTATGGCTATCTATACAGGATACATTGGTACGTATACAAAGGGTGACAGTAAAGGAGTTTATAGCTTTACACTTGATACCGAAAATAAAAAGGTTGAAAACATCAAGCTGGCAGCAGAGCTAGGAAGTCCTACATATGTAACAATTAGTAAGGATGGGAAAACATTATACGCCGTTGACAAACAAAATGATAAAGGCGGAATTGCTTCATTCAACATTGATGCTGATACGGCATCACTTACTCAAGTGAGTACACATGTTTCTGAAAGTGGGTCTCCGTGTCACGTTAGTGTCGACAGCGGTAAACAATATGTGGTTACAGCAAATTATCATAACGGGAAAATTGAACTTTATAAAACAGACACAGACGGCACAACATCTTCGATCGTCTCAATGAATCAGCATTCCGGTTCAGGACCGAACGTCGACCGTCAAGATGGACCGCATGCACATTTTTCAGGATTTACGCCAGATGAAAAATATATAGTTGCTGTAGATCTTGGTACAGATGAAATTATCACATACGAAATTAAAGAGGAACAATTACACGTAGTAAATGTTCTTGCTGTAAAACCGGGAAGCGGGCCTCGCCATATTGAATTTCATCCAAATGGAAAATTCGCATATGTGATGACAGAGCTAAGCAATGAAGTGATTGCTCTAGCCTATAACCCTGAAAACGGGATTTTTACAGAGCTTCATTATAGTTTAGCAATCCCTGCTGATTTTACAGAAAACAGTCAAGGCAGTGCCATTCACGTATCTCCTGATGGGAAGTTTGTCTATGCGGGTAACCGAGGACATAACAGCATTGCGGTCTTTAGTGTTACGGAAGAAACTGGTGAATTAACATTTGTTGAGCATGTCTCTTCTGCAGGAGATTGGCCTCGAGACTTTGAAATTGATCCGAGCGGGCAGTTTATTGTCAGTTCAAATCAAGAATCAAGCAATCTTGTTCTCTATGTCCGTGATACCGAAACAGGTAAGCTTACTTTACTTGATAGTGATCTGCCTGTTCCTTATCCTGTATGTGTGAAATTCTTAAAGAGCTAATTGCCCTAAAAGCTGACTGTACGATGGTCAGTCTTTTTTTATTGTAGGTAAATTCACGGATTACACAGGAATTTTGCTCATAAGTATGGAATTCAGATAGTGATACAGTTTTTATCGTACTCATCAGAAGACCTCACCACAATCATTGAACGATTGTTCTATGAGGATACAAAGGAGATAAAACCATGACAAAAAGAACCCTACTACTTACGCATGATGTAGATGCAGCTATTCTTTCAGAAATCAAGCATATTATTCCCGAATGGGAAGTTACGGCTAGTCGTGACCCCGAGGTGTGGGGTGGTATGATGAACGATGCGGAGATCATCGCTGGCTGGAACAAGCGTTTAAGGGAATCCGTAATAAGTGCAGACTCTAAGGTTCGTTGGATCCAAACTTGGAGTGCGGGAGTGAATAACCTCCCATTAACAGAATTACAGCAGAAAGAAGTAGTCGTTACAAGTGCTAACGGTGTTCATGCGTACCCTATTTCAGAAACCATCTTTGGACTAATGCTGGCCTTAACCCGTAAAATTGATACATATGTTAAAAACCAGCAGCAAAAAAAATGGCATCATGCTAATATGAAGCTTGAAATTCATGGCAAAACAATTGGTATTATTGGTGTTGGTGCTATAGGCAGTGAAACAGCCAAGATTGCTAAAGCCTTTGGCATGACTGTTCTTGGAATACGCCACTCCGGAAGAGCAGCAGAATATGTAGATGAAATGAGTACACCTGAGCAGTTAAATGAAGTATTGCGCCGTTGTGATTATGTTGTTGTGACCCTTCCACTCACTGAGGAGACCAAACACATGTTTAAAGCGGAACAATTTGAACAAATGAAGGATTCAGCATTTTTCATAAACATTGGCCGCGGTCCTATTGTCGACGAAGCGGATCTTATCAGTGCATTGAAAACTGGACAAATAGCTGGTGCTGGATTGGATGTATTCGAGGTTGAGCCGTTGCCGGAAAATAGTCCGCTATGGAATATAGAACAAGTAATCATTACCCCTCATACGTCTGGTTCTACTGAGTTCTATGACCAGAGGTTACTGCAAGATATTTTCATTCCTAATTTAAAGAAGTATATCGAGGGTGAACAACCTGCGATTAACCTGCTCGACTATTCGAAAGGATATTAACCGTTGGGAAAAATGACAGCCCGATCTCATTGACCAGATCGGGCTGTTTCTCTATTTTCCGCTGTGATAAGTTGGCTTGTTTTGTTGATCATTTGCAGCATATTGATTTGTTCATATGCCTGTTTGGTCAGATCAGTCCTTTTTACTTTAGGATACGATTGAACATCCTTAATAGATTGGTCAGTTACAAACCAATCATTTTTAGGTACATACGATAAAGTGGCATCACTCCAAGCATCACCTAAAACAGGGCTGTATACTCTGTTTCTATTTTTTGTAGAAAAAACCCCACTCCAGTAATCCGCACGTGAACCAGAATGTGGAACATCACGGCAAAATTCGAGAACTCCCTTCAAGACTTGTAGATCCTGAAATAATAAGGAATAGAGTTTTTTACCGATAAGGATTCTACTCTTCAAATCAGCAAATCGTTTAACGACTAATCCTGTCATTCTCGTCAGCGTATCTTTTTTTTGTTCATACGGGAACAATACCATGGTGAAACCCAAATTTTCTTGAAGTTGAAAATCAAGACGTTTCAGGAGCTGACTATGTGGAGGTCGGGTAAGCAAACGCTCCTCCAGCATCTGCTGTTCATTGATAATCAACGCAATCGTAAGTAAGGTTGAGTTTTTTTTATGACTAAACTGTTCCCAAATCGGCCGCATAAACCGAGAAACATGAAAGATCGTCAGGAACTTACGTAAATCGAATGACTGATTTACGGCATAGCTGTATAGAAGAAGCTGGGGATACGCATCAGCAAAAAATAGCGGCATTTGCATCTTCAAGAAATCGAAAAAACTTCCTTCGATCTGCTTCTTTGAATAGGTGGTTCATTAAATCGCCTTTAAGATCGGTCATATGATAACCG
>NZ_AJTN02000156.1 GCF_000305495.1 Peribacillus psychrosaccharolyticus ATCC 23296
AAAGATAACACTCACCAAGCATATTTATGAAATGTTTTCAGGAAAGATTAATCAAGATTATATCAAACAGCGTACAATCATTGCCCATGTTCATGTGCGAATCGGTCTTGAACCCACATGGTATATGTGTGCTTTTCAGGATTTACTGCTGTCTGTAAATACTATAATTACACCCCATATGCAAACGATTAAGGAATATTCGGATGTCATGGCGGCTATTACGAAAATTTTCAACTTAGAGCAGCAGATTGTCTTAGAAGCTTACGAGCGGGAAAATAAACGAATCAGGCAAGGAATTGAGGATAGTCAATTAAATCTCAAAGTAAATGTTAACAGTTCTGCACAGGAATTAGCTGCTATCAGTGAGGAGACGAGCTCGTCCTCTATCGAAATTAACCATAAATTAACGGATATACGTTCTTTAACATCAACTGGGTTGGATATAGCAATTGAAACCGAGAAAAAATCGAAGGAAGGGGCAGCTCGATTAAAGCAGGTAGAACAAATTATGAATCAATCACAGCTTCATATGCAGAAAATATCCGCTGATATGAGTAACCTAACCGAGACTTCGAAACAAATTAACAGTATTGTCACCGTGGTAACATCTATTGCTGAACAAACCAATTTACTTGCATTAAATGCAGCAATAGAAGCAGCTAGAGCAGGAGAGAATGGGCGGGGCTTTGCGGTAGTAGCTGACGAAGTTCGTAAGCTCGCTGAGTCTACTAAGAAATCGGTTTTGGAGGTTTCAACCTTAATAAAAGCCATTCAAACTTACACGGAAACCATACATGATTCGATCCTGTCGGTAAATGGTGATATTAAGCATGGTACGGAAGAGTCTATTGAAACGAACCTATTTTTCGCTCAAATACTAGATTCGATGTTTCAAATGAAAGACCAGAATGTAAGAATAGCAGATGAAATGGTTGACTTGACTTCGATTTTTGAGGGGATTAACCAAGCGTTTGAACAGGTTGCCACGTCTTCTGACCAATTGACACAACTTACTTCTTCATTATAAAATACACTCTTAAACTTTTATTTTAGTAAGGAGTTAGTTGATGATTTCATTTTTACTTACCTTAAAAAGACTTGTAACGGCGCTTATTCATGCCTTCAAAGAAAAAGAGTTTCAAGTCTTGTTTTTTCTTATTTTGCTAACATTGGTATCAGGTGCCATCTTCTACTCAACGGTTGAAAACCTAGCCGTGCTTGATGCCCTATATTTCAGTGTGATGACCTTAACAACGGTTGGAGACGACAGCTTTACCCCAAGCACCACATTTGGAAAACTATTTACGATGGTATATGCCATTGCTGGAATTGGGCTTATGTTCGGATTTATTAGCAAGATTGCCTTTAGCATGCAAAGCGGGTACCTAAACAGAGATAAAAAAGAAGATGAAAAGTAAAGGAAAAGCAAACCCACTATTTTCAAGGGTTTGCTTTTTTGATGGCTGATGAGGAATCAACTACCAAAGGGTAAGGGCCTAATAAAATCGGAAATGGGCCAAATAACCCCCACCTTATAGAAAAATGATGTTACTCGAGAAGCCGTTTATATGAAAAAAGAGCTTTTTCAGTTTTCGGAGTTCATTCACGATTATTTTCTTTTGCATTGATGAAGATTGTTGAATTCGAATAGAGGGTAAACAGGAATTATTCTTCTTCTGTCGAATGTTAGTTATAATCGGCTGGCATTATAAATTTATGTCTAATCATATAGATGGATTTTATGAAAACGGAGGGATATCATGAATAGGCAGTTCGAAACTTCAAAGGAATATGCAATGCATTTAGATTTAATCGATCCACTGGCATCTTTTAGGGATGAATTTTATCTTGATCCAGAGACAATTTATCTGGATGGGAATTCTTTAGGGCTGCTGTCCAAGCGAGCTGAAGCAAGTCTACTTTCATCACTGGAAGATTGGAAACAGTATGGAATTGATGGCTGGACAAAAGGAGTGACTCCTTGGTTTACTCTTTCCGAAAAGCTCGGTGCTTTGACTGCTCCATTAATTGGAGCACAAGCAGATGAAGTCATTGTGACGGGTTCTACTACAATTAATTTGCACCAATTGACAGCTACGTTTTATCATCCCTCAGAGCAAAGGACTAAGATTCTTGCTGATGAGTTAACGTTTCCTAGCGATATTTATGCATTACAGAGCCAGCTGAGGCTTCATGGGTTTGATCCTGAACAACATCTAGTTCAAGTAAAGAGTCGAGATGGTCGTATTTTAGAAGAAGATGATATTATTGCGTCAATGACAGATGAAGTGGCTTTAATTATTCTTCCAACCGTTCTTTATCGCAGCGGGCAAATTCTTGATATCCCTCGTTTAACTAAGGAAGCACATAATAGAGGTATTTTGATAGGATTCGATGGCTGCCATTCGGTAGGGGCCGTCCCTCATTATTTTGATGAATGGGATGTTGACTTTGCGTTTTGGTGCAATTACAAGCATCTGAATGCTGGGCCTGGCAGTGTTGCAGGATTATATGTCAACAAGCGGCATGTTGGTATTTTACCTGGCCTTACAGGCTGGTTTGGCTCAAAGAAGGATAAACAATTTGATATGGAGTATACCTTTTCACCAGCCCAAGGTGCCGGATCGTTCCAGATAGGGACACCGCATATCTTAAGTATGGCACCTTTAAAGGGATCACTTGAACTGTTTGCTGAAGCAGGAATAGAGAGAATTCGTGAAAAATCGTTAATCTGCACACAGTATTTTAGTGATTTAATAGAATCTGAGTTAGCTGGACTCGGGTTTGAAATCGGTCATCCACGTGAAGATAAGCGAAGAGGTGGGCATATTTGCTTGGAACACCTCGAGGCGGCG
Source organism: Peribacillus psychrosaccharolyticus ATCC 23296 (assembly GCF_000305495.1). Taxonomy (GTDB): domain Bacteria; phylum Bacillota; class Bacilli; order Bacillales; family DSM-1321; genus Peribacillus; species Peribacillus psychrosaccharolyticus. Next base: position 2,856 of record NZ_AJTN02000156.1, read on the forward strand.
AGAATCTGTAAATGCCTTAAAGAAGAAAAAATCATCCCAGATTACCGTGAACCCAATATTATTCGGTTGGCTCCTGTTGCTCTTTATAATACATATCTGGAGGTATGGGAGACGGTTCAAACTTTGAAAAGAATTGTAAAAGATAAGCAATATGAAAAATTTGAAAATAAGCGTGAAGTGATCGCTTAAGGGTTTAGAAAAGGTGATGAAACATGGAAAAAAAACAAGGCGGTTCACTTAAACGTGAACTAAAAACAAATCAATTAACGATGATTGCGATGGGCTGCGCAATTGGAACGGGATTATTTCTTGGCAGTGGACTAGCTATATCAACCGCTGGACCAAGTGTGCTCCTTAGCTATGCATTAGGCGCTTTTATTGTTTTGCTTCTGATGGGATGCTTAGCCGAAATGACGGTGGCGTATCCGACGTCTGGATCGTTTGGAACCATTGCTGAGAAGTATATCAGCCCAATGGCTGGTTTTCTGGTTCGTTATTCGTACTGGATTGCGAATGTCTTAGCGGTTGGGGTGGAAGTAAGTGCAATTGCGGTATATATGAAATATTGGTTCCCTACGATTCCTGGAGTCGTCTGGATTGTGCTGTTTGCAGCGATTCTTATTTATGTAAATGTCACAAGTGTTAATACGTTTGCTTCATTTGAATATTGGTTTTCTATGATTAAAATTAGTGCAATTGTCTTGTTTGTTTTATTAGGAGCGTATGTGCTGCTTGGAGCAGATTCTCCATCTAAAGGCTTTAGCAATTATGTGAACGATGGTGGTTTCATGCCATTTGGTGTGTGGGGATTATGGGTGGCAGTCTTTATCTCTTTATTCAGTTTCCTGGGTACGGAGATGATTGCGGTCACAGCAGGTGAAGCAAGAGATCCTGATGTCGCCGTTCCAAAGGCCTTGAAAGCGACCGTTTTCCGCTTATCGACTTTCTATGTTCTTACGATTGGTATAATGCTGCTGATCGTACCTTGGCAGTCTGCAGGGATTGAAGTAAGTCCATTTGTGAAGGTAATGGAAATATTGAATATTCCCGGAGCATCTGGCGTTATGAATTTCATTATTCTAACAGCTGCGCTCTCAGCAATGAACAGCCAGCTGTATGCCTCAACTCGAATGGTTTTTGCGCTTGCACAGCAGAAACAAGCACCGTCTTGGTTCAATCAGGTGAATAAAAAAGGGGTTCCATCTAGAGCTGTTGCTGTTTCAACACTAGGTGTTATTCTTGCAGCTCTCGTTAAGGTACTGTCTCCGGATACTTCTTATGCGTTCATGATGGGAATTTCAATGTTTGGAGCGATTTTTACTTGGTTCATGATCTTTGTTTCTCATTTATATTTCCGAAGAAACTGGGACAAGAGAGGCGGCAGGCAGTTGCCGGTCCGGATGATCGGTTTTCCTTATTTAACAATATTAGGCGGTTTATTGTTGGCAGCCTTAATGATTTCGACTTGGTTCACAACATCATTTAAAATTGTTCTTCAATTCGGAGTGCCATGGCTGATTTTCCTGTGTATTGCGTTTATGGTGATGAACTGGACAAAGAATTCACCTCCAACCGACACGAAAAATAAACGAGTGAGCTGACTCGCAAGGGGGCAATATCGTGAACCAAGATGAGAAGAAATTAGATACAGGGATTCGGACTGATTTTAAAAAAGAGATGTCATATGGTGATTATTTGCATTTAGACAGTATTCTTTCTAGTCAGCACAGACTGTCTGATCATCACGATGAGATGCTATTTATCATCATTCACCAAACAAGTGAATTATGGATGAAATTAATTCTTCATGAATTGAAAACGGCCATTGAAAGCATTCAGAAGGATGAATTAGAGCCTTCTTTTAAAATGCTGTCTCGAGTTTCGCGAATTCAGCAGCAGCTTATACAATCATGGAGTGTCTTAGCAACCTTGACACCTGCTGAATACATGCAATTTCGGGATAAGTTAGGGGCCAGCTCAGGTTTTCAATCTCATCAAAATCGGTTAATTGAATTTGCCCTTGGTCAAAAGAATCCACAACTATTAGCAGTATTCCGTCATCAAACGGAACTCGCTGCGAGTATGGAGAGAGCACTTAAAGCACCTAGTATCTATGATGCAGCCATTACTGCTCTGGCTGCTAGAGGTCTGCCAATCGATCAAAGCGTGCTGAATCGAGATTTTTCACAAACCTATGAAGTGAATGAAAGTGTTGAAAAGGCTTGGCTGATGGTTTATCAAAACGTTGAACAATATTGGGACTTATATGAGCTGGCAGAAAAACTGATCGATATTGGCAGCCAACAGCAATCCTGGCGGTTCAGTCATATGACGACAGTAGAAAGAATAATCGGACATAAAACAGGAACAGGTGGTTCAGCAGGGGTTTCCTATTTAAAACGGGTGCTAGATCAGCAGTTTTTTCCTGAATTATGGACTTTGCGAACCAAACTATAAAGGGGGAAATGAATGATGTCAGATTGGATTGATATTTCTCAAGCGTTAAATACTAAAACTGTAGGGTGGCCGGGCGATACCAGTTTTTCCTATAATCTCAGTTGTACGAAAGCCGAAAGCGGCTCCGTAAATGTTGGAAATATCAAAATGAGTACTCATTTTGGTACGCATATCGATGCACCCTTTCACTTTGATGACCACGGCAAAAAAGTTCATGAACTAGATTTGGATATCTATATTGGCCCCGCCTTAATCATTGAATGGAAGGGAAACGGTACACTTAAAGCAGCTGATTTTAAAAATATTGAATTTGGAGAGACATCCAGGGTGCTGATTCGAACGAATAGCTGGAAAGATCGTTCAGCTTTTCCTCAATCTATCCCATCCATTGATCTTGGATTGCCAAAATTCTTGGCAGAAAAGGGGATTCGTTTACTTGGATTGGATTTACCATCAGTCGATCAATTAGACAGCAAAGACCTGCAATCTCATCATGAACTGGCCAAAAACGGTATTCACATTTTAGAAGGTCTTGTTCTTGAGAACATCGAACTCGGTTGGTACGAGTTATCGGCACTCCCGCTTTCATTAACAGGCGCTGATGGGAGTCCAGTCCGAGCAGTGGTTCGGAAACTAAGTAAATAAACTATTAAAACCCAATGAAGTGTGGATTCATTGGGTTTTAATTCCGTTTAGTATTTCAATAACAATCTCGTTAGAATATGCATTTATAGCTCAGCGATGGCTGCTGAGTGAGAAAAACATACCAATTTATCCTTTAATTGAAGGCGCAAAAGAGAAATAAAAAAGAAGGTTGTATCTGCAAGGATTAGGTGTTATACTGACATAGCGATGAGCTAATTTGCGTAAGACGCGAGACACTAAGCTTCGGCTTAACGTAGGGATGTGGCCCAACGGTCTTTCGCCGCAAACGCATCAGACGCCTGCATTTATGCAGGCGTCTTTCTATTTGTTTTACACACACAAAAAAAACAGACCTCGTAGGATCTGTTTTTACTTTGTTGAAACGTCTTTTTTGGCAAGTTCAATATCTTGTTGGACATCGCTTTTTATATCACTAGTAATATCATTAGTGGCTTTTTTGAATTCACGTAATGAGTTCCCCACAGCACGGCCGATTTCAGGCAGTTTATTTGGTCCAAAGATGATTAAAGCTAGGACTAAGATAATAATCAGTCCGGGTACCCCAATGTTTGATAACATTATTTTGTTCAACTCCTACATGTTTTAAATCTATGTCCATTATATCTCTTTGGTAAAAGATTGCAAATAGAAATGGTTTAAAGGGCAGAGAATATACATTAATGAAGTACTGCGTTAAAAATATATTAAAAAAAGTTCTGAGTTGGAAGTTTTTGTACTTGTATTTTTCTTTCAGATTGGATATTATACATATACAAGCTGCGTTGTACGTAACGATAATTAAGTTTTAACCTTTAAGTTGTAACAGGGAGTTTTATTATCAAAGCAGGAATGTCAGGCCTCTACAGTAAATGTACTGAGGACATACAGGATTGCTTTTGCGAGCACCCACTTTTTGACAAAGTGGTCTAAAACTTTCTTACACTATTTACGGCAAAGGCGGCTTCTACTTTAAACACGCAAACCAGTTCCTTTTGGAACTGGTTTTTTTATGTGTATTTTTTATTGAAGTCTGGGAAATTTTTCTTTCCATTTGTCTTCCTTCACAGTAAAATAATACTACTATATAAAAATAACACACTAAGAAAAGGAAACGTGGATTATTCTTTCGCTAACTGGGCGCTTGAAAGGATAGGAGTGAGTAGCGCAACCGGCCAATAAGGGGATAAAGGGAATGCTAGGATTACTAAAGAAGAGGTCAGATAATACCCATTGGTTAGTGCAAGAAAATAAAACAGATATCTCTATCAGCGTTACTGATCCAGCTATACTACAGAAAATGAAGATGATCCGCCTTTCTGAATCAGATTTACACGTAATAAAATGCCTGCAGCCAGTAGTTGAGGAACATATTGAACAACTGGTTGATGATTTTTATTCCACTATTATTGAAGTTCCTTCTTTGAAACATATGATTGAAACGTATAGTATGCTCGATAAACTAAGGTCAACATTGAAAATACATGTGATTGAGTTGTTTTCCGGTCATATCGATGAAAAATTTTTAGAAATAAGGAATAGAGTGGCGAAAGCTCATTATAAAATTGGGTTGCAACCAGCTTGGTATATGGGTGCTTTTCAAAATTTACAAAATTCGTTGTTGACCATTATTTGTAAAAAAACTGAGAATAATGAGGAACTTCAAAAACTATTGGCGGCTGTTACCAAAATATTTAGTTTAGAACAGCAAATTGTTTTAGAAGCTTATGAACGTCAAAACGCTGAAATGATGCATAAAACATACACGCAAGGACGGCAGGCTATCCAAAGCGAAATTACCGTAGTAAGCCATGATCTGGTTTCATTGGCAGAGAAGACAATTGCATCGGTTGAAACCTTGGTAAACAGCAGTATAGAAGTAAAGAATCAAATGGCAGCTAGTATCGAACAATCAGAAACGGTCCAAGCAAAGTCAGTAGAAGGACAGGAAAAGTTAAATGAATTATTGACAAAGATTTATTTAATCAACAATGATACACAAGCCATGACAGACCGTACTCTTCAATTAGTGACATCGACTCAACGAATTAAAGAGATTGTCCGCATCGTGGAGGAAATTGCTGAAAAAACAAATATGCTTGCCATTAATGCTGCGATTGAAGCTGCTCGAGCGGGGGAACATGGCAGAGGATTTGCCGTAGTATCACAAGAGGTCAGAAAGCTTTCTGAGCAAACGAAGGATTCCGTTTCGGAAATTCGTACACTTATTACTGCTTCGGACGTAAATACGGAGAAAGTAATGGAATCACTTAATCATGTTAAATCGGCAGTCGAGTCAGGAGTAATGACCTCAAAAGAGACAAAGCAAGTTTTCACACACATAGCAGAATCAATTATTGAAAGTGCTCGCACTTTATTTACCATTGATAGAAAAATGAACGAACTTGTCTATGTGATTGAAGAAATTGGAGAAGCAACAGCAAGCGTTTCAGCTTCAGCGGAACAGTTGAATGGAATAGCTATTAAAGGGTAATTTCGGATAGTGGTATATGGGATTAGTACTAGATGATGGAATCATATTCTTGATATTATTTTTTGGGAGAGGGCTAACATTGACTACTACCTATGTAAAATGGGGGCAATCAAGAATAAAATTAACTTGGGAAAAAAACAGCATACTCCCCCAAAATCATATAATTACATCTGTACATGGCTTTTGTTTTCAAGATGATCAATTATTATTGGTCTTTAACCATCGAGGTTGGGATTTTCCTGGAGGACACATGGAAACAGGTGAAACGCCAGAGAAGTGCTTTAAACGGGAAGCCTTGGAAGAAGGATATGTTGAAGGAGATTGTATAGTGCTTGGATACATAATCGTTGACCATAGTGAAAATCCGTTATGGACAGCGAACAGTCCGTATCCTAAGATTGGTTTTCAAGTGTTTTACAAAATGAATATAACCAAACTGCTTCCATTTGAAGGGGAATATGAATCTGCTCAACGTATGTTTATTTCTCCTTACGATGTTTCCTCTACTTATCATGAATGGAATAGCCTTTATCAAGAGATATTGAATTGCGCTCTAGACTAGGAGCGTATAGACCTTCGAAATATGAAGGTCTTTTTTTGATTTCATCAAATCTTTTGAAAAAATGATTACAATTTGCATGGTTATGGGTAGTTAAAGAATAACGAATATCTATGGAGGTAATAAATATGTCGACGGTTAAATTAGCGATTATCTATTATAGCTCTACCGGAACGAATTATCAGTTAGCTTCTTGGGCTGCAGAAGCAGCAAAAGAAGCGGGTGCAGAGGTAAAGATTCTTAAGGTTAAGGAAACAACTCCAGCAGAAGTAATTGAAGGAAATGAAAAGTGGAAAAGGACAGTTGAGAAAACGAAGGAAATAGCAGAGGTGGCGCTAGAAGACTTGGAATGGGCAGATGCATTTATTTTCAGTACGCCAACACGTTATGGAAATGTACCGGCACAGTTTCAGCAGTTTTTAGATACAACCGGCGGCCTCTGGGCAGAAGGGAAACTTGCTAATAAAGTTGTGAGTGCCATGGCTTCCGCTCAGAATCCACATGGTGGTCAGGAAGCGACGATTCTCTCGCTTTATACATCTATGTATCATTGGGGTGCAATTGTGGCAGCTCCGGGCTATACGGATCCAGTGACGGTTACTGCAGGTGGAAATCCTTATGGAACGAGCGTTACTGTCGACCAGGAGGGAAAAATGCAGGAAGACGTGGAGGAAGCGGTGAAGTATCAAGCAAAACGAACGGTTTCAGTTGCAGAATGGGTGAAAAAAGGCTTGGAGTAAGAAAAGATTTTAATAAATTGGAAAAATAAAGGGAAATGAAAGAGTGAACTCGAACCTTTCTTTTAAAGGGGGATCGAGTTCTATGCTTTTGTTTTTCAGGGTTTTTGTTTGGGTTATATTTACAGCACTCCTGGCATATGTTTTTCTATCATGGAGAAATAAGGAAGCGGTAAGTAAAAAAATCGAAGTAATCCGGAAAACGTGGTATCTTATATTTATTTTAGGTGCTCTAATTTTTTGGACAGTTCATCCGATGAGCATCTTTGACAGCTGGAAGAATTATATAATTGTTGCAGTTATTATTGTTTTAATTGATATGTTTGTTTTTCTGAGTATGTATATCTCTAAGGTTGGCGATCATGAGCTTACAGCTGCAACGAAAGCAGTAGCCGAAAATGATAAAGTATTAACGGACAACCGAGAAAAAATAAAAAACATGTTTTCTTTATTGAAAAAAGAGGGGATTCCTGAGTATTACCAAACCAATCAGGAGTATCTTGACTATTTAAGTATCCTCTTACAGGCTTATGTGGAGAAGGATGGAATGAGTGTTCATATCTTGCCTTTTAAAACGGACCAAGATAAACAATTGGCACTTACTGGGTTAAACGACTTGAATACAAGTGCTATCCGTGCTACATTGGAAAGAGAGGATACGTATTACAACGATGAAGAGAAGATGGCGCTTAATCCTGTTAGTATTTTAACTGACCCATATATCATAAAAGTCAAATCACGTTCCTTTGTATCTGAAGTAGATTGTTTACTTATAGCTCTTCTGATTATGATCTTTGATATGGTAATAAAGCAGCGATAAAGGCGGTGATGGATAAAATGAGTATCTACGATAAGGGCAGTGAACATGCTTCTGTAGCAGTTAGAAAACCAAAGGTAAAAACACCAGAAGTCGGTTTAAGTCCCCAGACAAAAAAACTAATGGCTCAAAATGAGCAAATTATCCATAAACAAAAACGAACGGTATTCAGTCGTTTGAAAGCAATTTTTTAAAAAAGAGCAAGGAAACTAATTTCCTTGTTCTTTTTCATGTTTTTTTACATACTGCATATACTACAGAAAATCATCAGCTTTGAAAAAGGACGGATCTCATGAATCGAAAACCGAGCAGAGTAAACATACCCGAACCATCACCAGCACCATCGGATCAAAAAATGCATGAAAATAACGTGTATCTCCTAAAGTACTTGGAAAACCTAAAGAAAAAACGCTGGAGATTATTATAGAAGGAGATTAAAGAAAGGCGGAATTTTTTAAAAATGCTGCCTTTATTTAATCTCGGACAAATCAATTTAATAAACCCGTACTAAGACTATACATTCATGTGAAGCTACTATATAATACTAAAAGAATTGAATAAAATATAACTAGGGGAGTCCAATTAAGTAGGGCTGAGAGAGAAGTACGTTGAAACTTCTTGACTCTTGGGACCTGATCTGGCTCATACCAGCGTGGGGAAGTTAGCATTATTTAAAACAATACTTCTAATCATAAGCCGGGTCCAACTTATTTGTTGGATGCCGGTTTTTTTATACTGATTAGTCCTTTAGATTCGACTAGGAGAGTATGTAATGGCTCCACTTATGTTGAATGAAACCGAGATTTATTCTTTTATTGAAGGAGTTGTTTTTTATGGAATTAAAAGATCAAGTTGTATTAGTGACGGGTAGTAGTAGAGGACTAGGTGCAGCAATCGCCAAAGCATTTGGACGTGAAGGATCTCGCGTCATTGTTAATTATTTTCAGAATGAAGAAAAAGCTCAACAAGTAGTAGACAGTATCGGTAAGGACCATGCTATGGCCATTAAAGCTGATGTTAGGAATCAATCTGACATAGAGACCCTATTCAAGTTGGCTAAAAATCATTTTGGTGAGAACATTACTACAGTCGTAAACAATGCATTAGTAAATTTCCAATTTGATGCCACAAACAGAAAGACAGCAGAAACAATCACATGGGATGAGTATCAAGTACAACTAGAAGGAAGTGTAAAAGCGTCACTACATACTGTACAAGCAGCTATCAATGATATGGAGCAAAGAGAATTTGGGCGTTTTATCAATATTGGCACAAACCTTTTTCAAAATCCTGTGGTGGCTTATCATGACTACAATACAAGTAAGGCGGCTTTACTCGGTTTTACACGCAGCATGGCCAAAGAATTAGGAGCAAAAGGCATTACTGTAAACATGGTCTCTGGAGGACTTTTAAAACAAACAGATGCTAGCTCAAAAACATCTGCTGAAGTCTTTACAATGATCCGAGATAGTACACCATTACAAAAGGTCACAAGTCCAGAAGATGTTGCTGATGCAGTCTTATTTTTTGCATCCCCTTGGAGCCGTGCCGTTACTGGTCAAAATTTAGTAGTGGATGGCGGATTAGTGATGGATTGAAAGGATATAAAACACATAGCTTTCACATGGTATTTGTAAGGGGTCTCTTTATTGGCTAAAAATATTTTTAACTCCTTAAAACGTTCTTGTTAAATAAAATATGAATAGTTATCCCGATTGAATTGATTGAAGGAAGTTTCGTACCCTAGAATGTTTCAGGTATTGTCTTTCTATTATTACTTCCCAACTTCCCACAGTAAGCCCCACATCTTTGGACAGTCCTACCAAAAGTGCATCAAAAGGTGAAGTTCAAGGTCTGATTGTCTAGTCAAGGAAATACCAAGGGTTAATATTAAAATTCCTAATACATAACATATTTGACTTTACTCAACTTCTTATTTTTGTTGCAAATGCAATAAATTAAAGTTAGACTGAATGCGTACTACTCATGTTGCATTTGCAACAAAAAATTATTCAAAGGAGTAAATATGAAGGAAATTCTACGTGAGATTGGAATGATAGCGAGGGCATTAGATTCTATAAGTAATATAGAGTTTAAAGAATTTGACCTTACAAAAGGGCAGTATTTGTACCTTGTTCGAATATGTGAAAACCGAGGAATCATTCAAGAAAAGTTAGCTGAAATGATAAAAGTAGATCGAACAACGGCAGCTCGTGCAGTACAAAAACTTGAAATTAATGGCTTTATTGAAAAGAAGGGAGATGCACATAACAAAAAAATTAAAAAACTCTTTCCAACAGAAAAGGGAGAAAGTGTTTATCCTTTCATAAAAAGAGAAAATGATTATTCCAATATCATGGCATTAGAGGGGTTTTCCGAGAAAGAAGCAGAAACCACTTTCAACCTTCTCCAAAGAATAAGAGAAAATGTAGAAAAGGAATGGGGATTTGTTAAAAAAGGGACCAAGAGAAATTATTGATTATATAAAGGAGCGAAATATTCAAATGACTATTAATATAAAAAAGTGTACCCTTGAAGATTCCCACGAACTTCAAGAAATTAGTCATGAAACGTTTAATGACATTTAAGCATCAAAATTCACCCGAAAACATGGATGCCTATTTGGAAAAGGCGTTTAACTTAAAACAATTAGAAAAAGAATTATCCAATCCTTCCTCGCAATTCTATTTTGTTTATTTTAATAATGATGTCGCTGGATATTTGAAGGTAAACATCGATGATGCTCAGTCTGAAGTAATAGGTGACGAATCACTTGAAATTGAAAGGATTTATATTCGAAACAAGTTTCAAAAACATGGGCTTGGGAAGTGCCTCCTAAATAAAGCGATGGAAATTGCAGCGGAACGTAAAAAAATAAAATCTGGCTAGGTGTATGGGAAAAAAACGAAAATGCTATTGCTTTTTATAAGAAAAAGGGGTTTGTTCAGACGGGAGCCCACTCTTTTTATATGGGTGATGAAGAACAAGTCGACTATATAATGACCAAAACACTCATATAACTTTTTTGAATGAAAAGTCAAAGATGTTGATGGAATTTGGAGTTTTGTTCAAAAAAAAGTTCTTTGGCACGATTGTCACAACAGAACAATGGAAACCAATTGCCACTTATTTGCCATTGCAGTTAATTGAAAAATGTGTATAATTCAAAAAAACAGCATAATTTGAATGTTTTCTATGGTCCGCAACAATCAATGTTGGTCTGTTCCGAGAGAAAACTCACAACATTGTTGTGTCACGGAAGGATAATAGCCTAGGAGAAACTGTTTAATAGTTATCTCTTAGGCTTTTTTGTTTTTTTAGGTAAGGATAAACTAGGAGGTGTTTGTTTAAATGAATACAAACTGGATTAAAGTTTTTGTAAAAAACCGCGAATCGACCCAGGAGTAACCTCTCCAACTAAAGGTTAATGATGAAAAATCCAAGGTAGATCGTCTTTGGAATAGAACCTATTTCAGTTTTAGATAATCGGTAGTTGGAAAATTTTTTTTAATTGTTCGTATCTGACCACGATGGTTTATTTCGTCCTCCATGACGTGAAACCAAAGGTAGTAGTTATTATAAGGAATCCCATTCTCCCATTGGTTTTCCTCGTATAACCAGGAATCGGTCTTTGACTTAAGCTGTATCAAAGTGTTTTCTCTAACTAGATTTAATTCTTTGAGGTAATAATCAAGAGATTGGTCTTTAATACTAGCTTTAGCATTGTCTCCAAGTTCTAACGCTGTTCCCCATTTCAATTGCTCATGTTCACCTAAATCCCTGTTTTCAAATGCAATAATTTGATGAACAAACTCAATTGAAGCAATGTGTAATAAAAGCGCACCAATAGAATTTGAAGTATCATTTCCTATGTAATCTAATTCATTTTGACGGAGGCTGCTTATTTCATTCAATGTAATTTCTCGTGTATGTTCAAGCATAGAAACAAGTTCCCCGATTCTATCTGTAAAGTTGTCTTTTGTTATTATCCTATAATCGATCATAATTTCTCCCCTTATTCCTTGTTCTTATAAAATTATCACAATGAAAAAGGAAATAAAAGGATGATGTTTCTTTGTGTGCAATGGTATAATCTTGCCTATAAAGCAAAGCCATGCTGTTTTTCAAACAATGACGTGTATATCCTTTATACATAAACTCTTATTCTTCCTTCTATTTATCTTACATAATAACAAAGGACTCTATCTCCTAATAAATGTTCAGGAGTTTTTCTCGAACAAGAAACAGTTAGAGTTAACGTTTGCCTAACGGTGATGTCTAAAAAAGGGGGAATAGGGTGAAAAGCTATCTTTTTATATTGTACATGCTTGTGGCTCTTGTCCTTACCGGTTGCTCAAAAGAGGATGTCGGGGGGAAAACCCCTAAAAGTCTATATCAATAGTGATCAACAAAAGTATGAAGCAACGCTAGGAACTTATTGTTGGAAAGCAACCTGTGTTGGTACGGTTGGACCCGTTGAACTGTTGAAGAAAAAGAAGTCGGTTCAAGTAAAGCCTGGCGAAAACATAACTATCTTCATGGACTACGAACCAAAACCGAATGAATACACACTAATACTACTTAATGGAGACCTTGAAAAGGAAATCTCGCTCAAAGAACAAGGGTTTTCCGCCCCAATACAAAAAGGGGTATATGTTTATTATTATAGTGTAGGGTGGATGGATGAAAAGGAAGAACATGTATCAAACGGAGATGCTTACTATGCATTAGCTTTGGAAGTAAAGTAGGGATTCTGTAACCCATAGTAGTCAATTAAGTTATTCTTCAAGTCACGTTTCTCTTTACAGTTCCTCCTGATTTCTAAATTTAAATCATTGATAGAATATAGAAAACTCCCCCTACAACGCAACAAAAAGAATATAATGTGTCACCACAATTTAAAAAGCGTGCTTATTGGTCATCTCAGACTTTTAAGCACGCTTTTATGTTATGTCAGCTCTATTTTCATTGGAATTCTATTTTCAAATTTATATACGTGTGTAAACCCACATTGTTTCGCCATAGCAGCAGCGTCCTCTATATTCGCACCGACATCTTTTACAAAGTGAGAATCGGAACCAAGCGTCAGAATTTCGCCGCCTAATTGATGATAAAGTGAGAGAACATCAATAGATGGGAGGGACTGCTTCAAATTCCCTCTAAGTCCTGAGGTATTTATTTCAATACCAATATTCCGATCGATTGCTTTCTTTAAAATAGCTTCTATTACGTCTTTGTGATCCTCAAACGTATACATCCCGATAGTTTTGACCGCATAGCGTTTTAATAAGTCTAGGTGTGCAATGACATCTATATCAGCAGTACATACCATTTTATATACTTCTTCAAAATACCCTTGATAAGCTTTGTCGGCCGGCACCTGTTTTAGATAGGCACTTAATTTTAGATTATCTATATTATGAACAGATCCTAAAATAAAATCTAAGTTTAACGGTGTCAGTATGCTTTCGTATTTTTCTTTAAGTAAGTGCGGTTCGCACAGTTCAATGCCAGCTTTGATGATTAATTGACTGCCAAACTCTTCTCGGCACTCGTTAATTTCGGAAAAATAACGATCGAAATTCATATGTCCATATGTGGGCGCAAGGGGATTTACTGAAAAGTGTTCCGTAAAGCAAAGCTCTTTAATCCCTTTTTCTATGGCTGCCATACAGACATCTTTCATTGAAGCTTTAGAATCGAATGAATGGTTTGTATGATGATGATAATCCATTATGTGCATAAGCTTTGATATCCTCTCGGTGATGACGTTTAACAAATCTTTATATAAATAAGTCTAGCAAATGATATGGAATGTGGCAATGAAGGGGTGTTTGCTAGTGGGCACACCTAATGAGTCATACGATAAAAACTCGAAAAAAACATATTATTAAACGTCTTCTAGACCAATCAGTGGTAAAATTGAAGAAGTATTGAGTTGTATGTACAACCATAGTATGATGGGTTCCTATCAATTATCTTAACAAAAGTGGAGGCACGTATATATGAAATGTTTTTCGATAGATTTAGACGGAACATTATTAAACTCAAATCATCAAGTATCTAAAGAAAACTTAGAAGCTATATATGAGTTGAAAGCAAGAGGGCATGAAGTGATTTTAAACACTGGCCGTGCCTATTCGGATGTAGTTAAGATTGAAGATTTACAAAAACTTGAACTGCCGATCTTTTGTATAAATGGCGCAGTTTTATATACCAAAAACAGAGAACTTTTATATGAAACAACATTGCCTGCTTCAACCTATCAAGAGGTATTTACGGCATTGAATACATTAGATGTCGGCATATTGGTTTATACCAACTATGGTGGTTTTCCATCCACGCTTCCACCGCTGCACAAAAAAAGTGAAGAAGAGTTGAATCAGCTTTTCTTAGAAACAGATTACACGGAGCTCCTTGCAAAAGACGATTTAAAAGTATATAAACTTATTGCATTGGTACATCCTAGTCAGGTTCGAAAAATAGAAAGTGTCAAAATGGCATTAAAAGATGTTTTGGGGATATCAACGGCTTCGTCTTTTCCTAATAATGTTGAGATTACGTCAGATGAAGCACATAAAGGGAAGGCCTTGTTACGCTATCAGCAATTAATGAATCTTTCCTTTGAAGAGATTATTGCATTTGGCGACGGAGGAAACGATCTCGGGCAATTCGAGGTAGCGACTACTTCAGTCGCGATGGCTAATGCACCTATATCTATTCAAGAAGCAGCGGACATCGTAACAAAATCAAATGACGAAAACGGATTTGCTTATGCAGTGAATCAGATTTTAAAGAATGATCCAAAACCAATTTTAATTTGATGGATCTAAGAAAATGTCTTCGAGACATTTTCTTTTTTACTATAAATATCTGAATAATCAAATATTTAAGGTTGACACATTTAGTAGGGATTACTATAATTTATGGAAATATGAAAATAGTGTTTTGAAGAAAGTGAGTGGAATTAATGGGAAACCAGATTGAAAATACGGAACTAAGTTACGGTCATAAAGAAGCACCTGTTACGGTTGAAGTATTTTTAAATTTAACATGTCCGTATTGTGCATCTTTTTTAGTTTGGCAGAAGAGACTTTAAAAGACTACCTAGATAATGATCAAGTCACTTATATTATTAAACATTATGATAAACCTAGGGAAATGCTGTTAAATGGGACATTAGTTAATTTATTTTTAGATTACGAGGATTCGTCCCGTGTAAGGGATATTATGAAGGAATTATTTGAAACACAAGAACAATGGGACCAATTGAATAATCAAGAAATAAAAAAGTTATTGACAGATAACTATCAATTAAAGGAAGAACCAAAGAACACGGATATCAGTTTGAAGGTAACGGCTGAGGCAATTCAAAGACAAGTAAAAATGGTGCCGACGATTTTTATTAATAACAAGGAATACCAATATCCAACTGAGATATCAGCAGCGGAATTAACCGGTGAGATTGAGTCGGCATTAGCTAGTAAAATTACGTACTAGAACAGAAGGAGCATAGTCTCCTGTCTGTTTTGCCTTGGAGGACTTCATGGAAAAAGTAAAAGGTCTTAAAATAGGTAAACTACCAACAGGAAAGAAGAATTGTATTACGGATGTTGCAGATGTAAGAGTAGGGCATGTTACACTGGATTTTCCGTTAGATGCAGATGGAGAGGAAGCGGCTTGCACGGGTGTGACTGCAATTCTGCCACATGGAGGAAATATATTTAAGAAAAAAGTAACAGCAGCTAGTTATGTACTTAATGGTTTTGGCAAGTCGACTGGACTTGTCCAAGTTAATGAACTTGGTGTTCTTGAGTCACCTATTATGCTGACTAATACGTTTGGAGTTCCTGCGGTTACTCAAGGGACGCTGGAATATATGCTGAAACAAAATCCTGAGATTGGGGAGACAACCGGAACGATAAATATTGTTGTTGGGGAATGTAATGATAGTCATTTAAATTCGATTCGACAGTTCCCAGTTCAATCTAAACATGCAGTGGAGGCGATTCTAAAGGCCGCTGCAGATAAGGCTGAAGAAGGAGCGGTTGGAGCAGGGAAAGGGATGATTTGTTTCGGATTTAAAGGAGGGATAGGAACATCTTCTAGAGTTATTAAACTGGACAAATTCGGGGTGCAGTATACAATTGGCTGTTTAGTTTTAAGTAACTTTGGCAAGGAAGAGGAATTTCTAACAGATACATATGCGGGGCTGACAGAGACTCTTCAACAGGGGCTAACCGAGACATCTGATGGATCCATTATTATTATTCTAGCAACGGATGCCCCATTAAGTGACAGACAGTTGTTAAGAGTAATAAAGCGTTGTGGAATCGGGCTTGGCAGGACGGGGAGTAATGTGAGTCATGGAAGCGGCGATATTGTTATCGGTTTTTCAACAGCTAAAAGTATCCCGCACGACTCTGAAAGCCACTATGAAACATATAAACTGCTACGAGAGGACCATTTCATATTTAACCAATTGTTTGTTGCTGCCGCTGAAGCTACAGAAGAAGCAATCTTACATTCACTTTTACAAGCTGAAACAACCAAAGGCAGAAAAGGGCGTATCGTTCATCAATATTCTAACCGAAAAGAAGGAAGCTAAAAGGCGTAATCACTTACGCCAGAGTATATGAATCTTCCATATATGTTTTTCCTCCATTCTAATTAAATCCTAATTCTGTCGACTAGTTGCGTTAGTTAGTAGTTCAAATTTCTTTTTATAATAACGATCTACGAAATGTCCGAAATTCGAAGCGAGAATTTGTTGGAAAAGCATCCCCACCACAACAGGAACAGCAACCTGAGCAGGGAAATAGGAAACAGCAAGTACTGCGCCAGCACTGATGTTGCGCATCCCGCCTAAGAATGTCAGAGCGACGACATTCTCTCGGTCCATCTTCATTCGAATTCCCATAAGAAAAGAAAATAAATACCCAGTGAATGCAATGATAAACACAACAATAATAATGGAGAATAGCTTCCAATCAATCGTACGTAAATAGGGTGCAATAATAGAGCTATTTAACAAAACGACGATTCCAAGGAATAGTTTTGAAAAAGGTGAAAGATAGGGGGCAATCGTTACTTTTGCCTTTCCTTTGGTTACCTGGTTACATACCATTCCAGCAATGGAAGGGATAACAACCATCCATAATAAACCGCTCATCATGCCGAAAATATTCATTTCAATTTTTTCGCCAACTAAAATGGCCATGGAATATGGAACAATAAAAGGAGATAAAAACGTATCAATTAAAATAAGTGTAAGGGTAAGCGCAATATTTCCCCGATAAATGGTCACCCAGATAACACTTGTAATACCTGTTGGGATAATCATACCAAGAATTAGGCCGGTAATCGTATGAATATCACCACTGAACACTACATGTCCAACCCCCCACGCCCAAAGCGGCATAATCACATGGAGAATACACAAGGTAATTAAAATAGGCTTAGGTTGAGCCACTACATGTTTAAATGATTTGAAAGTAGAGCCCAAACTTCCTGTAAAGGTTATACATGCAAATAACCAAGGTACCAAGAACTTATAACTCTCTACATACGGAGCTAGGATCACACCAAGGATGACACTAATTGGGGTGATATAGGCCATTTTCCCTTCTAAAAAAATATTCATTTTTTGAAGCATTATATGTACACTCCTTCAAGATGAAACTCCGTTCATTATATCGTGAATATTCCGGCAAAGGAAAATAAATAGTAAGGGAAGATAGTAAATCTAATTGATACAAGAAGGAGAATTTGAAGCAGCTATTTTAGCGGCTATATTAAAAGAGGTTCGGAAAGTTTCATCCCGAACCTCTTTTGCATTTTGAACATATTTTATGGAAGTTTTCCTGCTTATCAAGTTCTCTGGATCACTTGTGTGCTCCTTAATGACCTTTGATTCTTCCTTTTCGAACTTATCAGTCAGAAAGGGTTTTATTTCGTAATTTCCCCGATATTGGTTGTTTTCCTCCTGAATCTGTTAAAGTGTATCCTTTGATAGAAGGAATTTTTGAGATTAATTTTAAGATAGACCGTTGATTGGAGTGGAAGGCGTGAAGACTCCAGCGGGAAAAGCGGGACAGGTAAGACCCCGCAGGAGCGTAAGCATTGATGCGGCTTACCGCCCGCCCGCGGAAAGGGAAACGCCTGGAACGGAAATCAACAGCCCCATTTTAAAACTAAAAAAGAAGACTGTAGACAAGCTTGATTTTCACCCGAGTTTGTCTACAGTCTGAGATTCACACAATGTGCGTATCTTTTTACTTTCCCTTAGCTTTCCCAGTCAATACTAATACCAAAATGATCAGAAATGATCGGATAGTTTTTCCCATTAAAGATTACTTCAGAGTAGTGAACTTGAATCGGTTTATTGGTAAAAATAAAATCAATTCGTAAGGGTTCGTGATTGTCTGACCAACCATCTATTTGCTTTTGGATGGTATATCCATTATCACGTTTAGAAGCTAGGAGATAGGTGTCCAACCAGTTTTTCGTTACTAAGGAATATCCTTCGTCTGACGATTGGGCAGGGTTGTTTAAATCACCTAGTAGAAAAATAGAACCAGATAGTACTGAAAAATGGGCTTCACAGGCTGTCCATTGATCTGCGAAGGCTTCGCGTTCGTCATTCCACCATCCGAGATGAAGGTTAAAGTACCAAGTATCTTTAACTTGAATTCCAAGAACTTTACGAGATTTATAATCCGTATAATCGGTTGATTGTGAGGCATAAAAGGTCTGGATGTTTTGAATAGGGCAGCGGCTTAAGAAGGCTAAGCCCTCATCATACATATCGTACCCAATATGTGACGGCTCCCAGGTCCAGTTGTAATGAAACCCTTTTGCAGCAAGTTTCTGCTGCAAAAGCCATGCGAAATTATCTTTTTTGATTTGATTATCAAACGTTGAAGCTTGGTAGTCTTGTAGATGACTAGCGTCAATTGATTCTTCCTTAATGGTTTGGTTGACTTCCTGCAGCGAAATGAGATCATAGCCTTCAGTAATAATAGCGTCGCACAGGATATCTAGTTTTTCTACCTGTTTTTCTTCCATCCAACTATGTGTATTTAAGGTTAGTAGTTTCACCTTGTTACGCTCCTAGACGGTCATTAATGTCGGACTTTAAAACATCTGCTTTTGGACCGTAGACAGCTTGTATGCCATTATCTTTTTTTATTAATCCTAATGCACCAAGTTTTTTCCAATCTTGTTCGTTTCCAACTAATGTCGGATCTTTCACGGTTACACGAAGTCTTGTCATACATGCATCTACGTCCGTAATGTTATTCGGACCACCTAAGATCGAAATGATTCCATCAACTTGTTTGTCTGCCGGAGCTGATTCCGCAGTTTGCGATGATGGTGCCGCATTTTCTTCATCTGTACTGCTTTCATCAATGTAATTACCTAAACGGCCAGGCGTAGCAATTTTGAAACGGCCGATCATGTAATAGGATACAAAGTAGGCGATACAGAAGAAGACGACACTACTAATGACAAAGTTAATGATATCTCCTGTTAATCCTGCATTGACAGACATAGGTATACGTGTGAGAAATTCTAGGTTACCAAAAGAATGTACACGTAAGTTAATCAAATCAGCCAGGGCAAAGGAAGCTCCTTGAATCACTGCATAGACTACATAGAGTAAGGGAGCTGCAAACATGAACATGAATTCAAGTGGTTCAGTTACACCTGTTAAGAAGACGGCAAGTGCTGCAGATAAGAAAATCGTTTTATATTTTTTGCGTTTGTCTGCATCCGTTCTGCGATACATAGCGAAAGCTACTCCAAGTAATGTACCGGTTGCACCAATCATTTGTCCAACTTTGAAACGAGCGGGAGTAACTTCATTTAATAATGCAGTATACGCCGCGGTATCTCCGGCATTCTTCATGTTGACCAAATCACTAACCCAAGCCAGCCACAATGGGTCTTGTCCAAAAACTTGAGTGCCAGCGTTAGCACCTGTCATAATTTCATATGTACCACCAAGGGCTGTATAATTCACAGGAATGGTTAACATATGATGTAATCCGAATGGTAAGAGAAGTCGTTCTAACGTTCCATAAACGAATGGCGCTAAAATAGGTGCGGTATCACCTGAAGTGGCAATCCACTGGCCAAAATTATTAATCCCAGTTTGAACAAATGGCCAAACAACAGCTAATACAATAGATACAATTACTGACCAAAGGATAACGACAAAAGGTACGAATCGTTTACCATTAAAGAATGCAAGTGCGTTCGGCAATTTACGGTAATTATAATATTTATTGTAGACGATGGCTCCGACAAATCCGGAAATTATTCCAACGAAAACGCCCATGTTCAAAGCTGCAGAACCAAGAATGGATGTGAAGTACCCGTTAACGAGAATTTCTGATCCAAAAAGGGTTTCTGTGGTTGCACCTTCAGTTGTCAGCATATCAGCATTGACACCGAAGATTGCACCGGTTGTAACATTTATTAGTATAAAGGCTAAAAGGGCTGCAAATGCTCCACCGGCACGCTCTTTAGCCCATGAACCGCCAATTGCAACAGCGAAGAGCAAATGTAAATTTCCAATTATTCCCCAACCGAGACTCTCCATTACACCGCCTATTGTAGCGACGAAATGAATATCCCCTCCAAACATGACAATCATTTTACCAATACTAATCATTAATCCAGCTGCTGGCATGACAGCTATTACAACCATTAGTGCTTTACCGAGTTTTTGCCAGAAATCAAATGAAAATAACTTTTTCATCTTTTGTACATCTCCCTTGATGAATTATCTATGCAAACGATTGCTTTCGTTTGATTATACTCTCGACTGTTTGAAATATGCAAGCGCTTTTTTAAACAAATGTTGAGAAATAATAGTTGTTCATTAATTTAAGCAATAGCAAGGAAATTTGCGTATTTTTTTTAAAAAAATAGAAAGTTTTGTTAAGGCGATTGACAACGCAATCGTTTGCGTTTAAACTTGCACTATAAAAGAAAAGTCAGCATTTTTAGCATGGAATTGACAGTATGAGGAGGAAATAATAATGGCTAATAACCGATTATTTGAGGTAGATGAATGGAAGATTCGGACGAATCATTTAGATAAAGAAAATAGAAGATTACAAGAAAGCTTAACGAGTATTGGAAACGGATACATGGGGATGCGGGGGAACTTCGAAGAGCAGTATTCTGGAGATCATCATCAGGGCAGTTATTTAGCAGGTGTTTGGTATCCGGACAAAACGAGAGTAGGATGGTGGAAAAATGGCTATCCTGAATATTTCGGTAAAGTCATAAATGCAATGAATTTTATTAAAGTAGATTTGTTCATTGATGGAGAAGTTGTTGACTTATTTACGGATACCATCATGGATTTTACTCTAGAGCTCGATATGAAGCACGGAATTTTGACCAAGAGCTATCTAGTAGAAAAGAATGAAAAGCAAGTTCGTGTAGAAGTGGAGCGGTTTGTTAGTTTAGATCAAAAAGAACTATGTGTAATCAATATGAAGGTTACTAGTTTGTCAGATTCCGTACATTTACGCCTTGTGCCCACATTGGATAGTCAAGTGAAGAATGAAGATGCCAACTACGAAGAAATGTTTTGGCTTCCAGTGGCAGCTTACTCGAATCAGTTAGTCGTGGAGACCAAACCAAATGATTTTGGTATAGAGCAATTCAGAGTTGCTGCAACAATGACGAACCGTGTGACTCATTTAGAGAACACTGGAAGTTTGGTCACTCCAATGCAAGTTAACGAAGTTTTTGAAGGAACGATAAATGTTGGTGAAACAGCGGCAATTGAAAAATTGATTGTCTTAACTACTTCGCGTGACGGTGAAATCGAGTCAGTCGGTGAACGAAGCAAAGAAATCAGTGTAAAGGTTAGTGAACAAAGTGTTGACGAACTGCGAGTACAGCATGAATCATTGTGGCTTGAGCGTTGGAAAAAAGCTGATGTAGTTATAGGCGGAGATGCGGCAGCGCAACAGGGAATCCGTTTCAATTTATTCCAATTGTTTTCTACTTATTACGGGGAAGACGAACGTTTGAATATCGGACCAAAAGGATTTACCGGGGAAAAATACGGGGGAGCTACTTATTGGGATACTGAAGCCTATGCGGTGCCGTTGTATTTAGCTTTAACTGATCAATCGGTAACGAAAAACTTATTAAGCTACCGACACAATCAGCTCTCAGGAGCAGAACATAATTCCCGTCAGCAAGGATTAGATGGTGCGCTGTTTCCAATGGTGACTTTTACTGGAGTGGAATGCCACAATGAGTGGGAAATCACCTTTGAAGAAATACATCGTAATGGAGCAATTGCTTACGCAATCTATAACTATACGAATTATACGGGAGACAAAGAGTATCTTATCGATAAAGGATTGGATGTATTGACGGGGATTAGTCGTTTTTGGGCGAGCCGTGTACATTATAATTGTCAAAAAGATCAATACATGATGCACGGTGTAACTGGGCCTAATGAATATGAAAATAACGTTAACAACAATTGGTACACCAATAAAATGGCTATCTGGACATTGAAATATACACTTGCTTCATTAGAGTTAGCTCCTGAGAAGAAACTTGTGTTAAATCTAACAGATGAAGAATTACGAAAATGGCAAGAAATTATTGAAAAAATGTACTTCCCATATGATGAAGAACGGGGTATTTTCATTCAACATGATACGTTCCTCGATAAGGAGCTGCGTCCTGTTACAGATTTGGATCCATCAGATTTACCGCTCAACCAAAAATGGTCATGGGACAGGATTTTACGATCACCGTTTATTAAGCAAGCTGATGTACTTTGCCAACGGAAAGACTATTGAAGCTGATCTAGTCATTGCAGCTGACGGAATCCGATCACCGATCCGCAATCAAGTATTGAATCGACACGAACCTGTCTATTCAGGGTATCTTGCCCATCGTGCTTTAATCTCTACAAGAGCTGCATTGGGGATGGCTTCACAGGACAATGTCCTGCGTATCTATGTAGACGGCTATAATTCAGTCTATTTCATGCCATTAGAAGGACGAGATCAAGTGTCTGTCGATGTCACCGTCCCTGGAAAGTTTGCACGCCGTCCGGAAGTAACAAAAAAAGAATTGATGGAGAGTATTACAGGTTTCGGTCCTACTATCCAAAAAGTGGTTGAAAATATGGATATGAAACAGGTTGTCACGCGTCCATTGTGTGACCTTGAACATGTGGAAGAATGGAGTACTAAATGTGTAACTTTGATTGGGGATGCTGCTCACGCCATGCTGCACAACCAAGGTCAAGGTGCGAATATGGCCATTCAAGATAGTGGAGAATTAGCAGAAACAATTGCTGAATCCGTAACCATAGAAGAAGCCTTGCAAAAATACGAAGAGAAACGTAAACCCATTACGAGACTTTACCAGGATTTATCTCGTCTATTCCCAACGGATAAAGCTGAGACTGCTTTCCCTGAAAAAGCGCACTTCTAAAAAGTGTGGAGAAGGTCATTAAGATTAGCAACCAGTTATTAAAAAAAAGGAGGTTTTAAGATGCCTGTCCATCCTGAAATAAAAAAGATATTGGATACGATACCGGAATCTAATCCACACAAAAGAATCATACCGGAAGAACATAGAAAAATATTTGATGCACCGATTTTACCTGTTGATAAACGGGTGCAAGTTTATTCGGTAGAAGAAAAAACCATACTTACTTCAGAAGCTGAGATACGAATTAGAATTTACACGCCAGAGGAAGGGGAAGCGTATCCACTGCTCATGTATTTCCATGGCGGTGCCTTTTTCTCAGGGGATTTAGAAAGTCATGATGAAATTGTTCGGCCGATATGCAGGGAATCAGGCTATAAAGTAATTGCTGTTGAGTATCGTCTTGCGCCTGAGCATCCTTTTCCAGCCCCATTAGATGATTGTTATCAGGTTACGAAATGGGCTGTGGAGCATGGGAATGAATTAAAATGGGACGGGAAGAACCTTGCCCTTGCAGGTGATAGTTCTGGAGGGAACTTAGCAGCGGCTGTTTCTCTGATGGCTCGTGAAAAACAAGAATTTACGATTACTAAGCAAGTATTATATTATCCTTCTCTAGATCTTGACTTTAGTGAATTTCGGTATCCGTCATTAATAGAAAATAGAAAAGGGTATTTCGTGGAGAGTGATACCTTAGCTGAACATAATTCCTTCTATTTAAAAGGACAGGTAGATACAGATCATCCGCTTGTTTCACCCATTAGAGAAGATAATCTAGAAAATCTTCCAGCTGCACTTGTCATTACCGCAGAATATGATCCGATGCGGGATGAAGGGGAACTATTTGCGAAAAAGTTAAAAAAAGCAGGTGTACATACTGAAACAATCCGGTATGAAGGAGGTACACACGGCTTCTTAGGGAAATTCACGCATTTGGCTGAATTAAGTGATGTGTACCAACGTACAAGTTCTTTTTTAAAAAAAGAACTGTAATCCCTTAATTTGGTACAAATAGAATTGTAGAGAAAAGTAACATTTTCTCTACAATTTTTTATGGAAGTCGGATAGATACTTCACTCTTGTTTCTCCAAAAAGTGTTGAACACGCTTAACATAAGGTGTTTTATCGTATGATAAATAGACCTGACTTGATAGTTTGATTGGATCACCGAAGAAAAATCTCTCATACAGTGTTTCACGCGTACCAAATGAACTCATCGTTAAATCCCAGGCTAATCGAAAAATCTTAATGCGGTCCTCAGCATTTTTTGCCTTGGCTTGTAAATAATGATTCAAATCCTTTCTCAAATTTTGATAGGTATTTCCTGTTGGAATCGCCATTAGTCCACTTGCACCTAATAAATGAATGATTTCAGTAAATCTTGGGTAAATTTTTGGAAACAAACTGATCGCAATTTGAAGAGACGTTTGATCTGGCCGCATAAATCCTAATTCATCAATTTCGGCTTCCATTTCAGATTTAAGAAGCAAAGCTTTCATTGTCTCTAAGGCCACAATAATTTCAGAAGCTTTCTCTTGCACGTGTTGATACTCAATAATATTGATCGTTTCGATAATGGATTGCACAACACCTAACACAAATTCTAGTTTTATGATTCGTCTACAAACAACTTGGTGTATGGTAAAAGCTGAAAAGGAGTTAATATTCATAAAAATATTAGATACTTCTCTGTTATTATAATAAAAAACTCGGTCCCATGGGACTAGTACATTGTCGAAAATAACGATAGAATCCATTTCCTCATATCTAGCGCTGAGTGGATAGTCAAAAGTAGAGTCTCCCCCAACAAATGAATCTCGGCAAACAAATTTCAGGTTTTTTGTATTACTAGGAATCGTAAAGGCAAACCCGTTCTCATCTGCTTCAAGGCCTGCAGTTGATACCACTAATAACTCATCGGTTATTCCTCCTTGTGTTGCCAGTAACTTAGCACCCTTTATAACAATTCCTTTTTCCGTTTCTGCTATTACTTTTGCTGAGATGGGTTCATCCGCACTTTCAAAGTAAAATTGTGATCGATTTACCTGAGGATTAATAAAGGTATGTGTTAAAGATAAGTCGTGTTCTCGTGCATACTCATAATAGTTTGTTACATTTTCCGGAAAACAATTTCGTTGTCCTTTTAATAAATCTGCAGAACTAGCTAAGGCCATTAATACTGTATTCATATAATCTGGACTTCTACCCATCATTCCGTTACTGAATTTCGCCCAGTTTTGAATCATTTTCCTTCTTTTAATTAGATCATCTCGTGTCTTTGGCTGTAAGTAAGACAGACCTACAGGTTCGCCCGTTAAAGGTGATGTGTAAGTCATTGGTTTTAATTCATCCGCAAACTGTAAGTCATATAAGGCAGCTTGGCTTTTCATTACTCCTTTGAAAGCTGGGTGTTCAGAGATGTTCCCTTCCACAGGTTTTCCATCAATCCACACATTTGATCTCAGCTGGTCAATCCGTTGAATATAGTCTGTACCGTTTATAGCCGGCATAAGTACACCCCTAATGGTTAGTCACTTTTTGTAGAAGGGGATATCACGTTAAAATATCTCCTTTGAACTATTTTTAATTTATGTAAAGTACCCAGATTGGTGAAAACAATATTCTATAAGGGGATGTAAACGAACAAAGAAAAAAAGCTTTCACTCCGATTGTTTCAGAGTAAAAGCTTTTAAAGTCTTCTATATAATTATGCGACAGCATTTTTCAGTAATAAATGCTTGACCTCACCGAAAGTAACGAATCGTTTATTTTTTTCATCATACAATTTGTAGCGTAATGACTTAAGACTTAATTTGATATCAACTGTTGTCGCCATTTGAATGGGCGGAGTTGAATCATGCGCTTTTTCTAAATTGTAATTAGGGACTCTAGGGCTTAAATGATGTACATGGTGGAATCCAATATTACCGGTTACCCATTGTAGTACTTTAGGAAGCTTATAGTAAGAACTTCCTTCAATAGCTGCCTTTACATAATCCCATTCACTTTCATCTTCAAAATAAGAATCTTCGAAGGTATGTTGAATATAAAATAACCAAATGCCTAGTGCTCCAGCAATAAACATGGTTGTTCCTTGGACAATTACAAATGACTGCCATCCAATCGCCCAAATTAAGAGAGCATAAAGTAGTACAATACAAACATTGGTTAAATACGTATTGTTACGTTCTTTCTTACGTGCGTCTTTTCTATTGAAACGGCTTGATATTAGAATTAAGAAGATAGGACCTAAACCGAACATAACTAAAGGATTCCGATACATCCGATATTTAAAACGTTCCCATTTCGATGCTTCTACATATTCTTCAATGGTCATTACCCAAATATCGCCGACACCGCGTTTATCTAGGTTTCCACTAGAAGCATGGTGAATGGAGTGTTCCCGTTTCCATTTTTCAAAGGCGAACAAAGTCATGATGCCTGTAAAGGTTCCGACTATCGCGTTTGCTTTTTTATTTTTGAAGAACGATCCGTGGGTACAGTCATGGAAGATTATGAACATACGTATAATGAAACCACTAGTTACAGCTGATAACGCAATGGTTAGTAAAATAGATATGTCTAAAGCTTGATACGCTAAGAACCAAAACAAAATAGCTGGTGGAATTGTATTTACCAATTGTCTAACGCTCGCTTTTACATCTGCTTTTTCAAAGGGTGCAACAAATTTTCGTAGTTGTGCTGTTTTTTCTTTGCTCATGTTTTCCTCCTTTAACAGGCTCTTCAGCCTGAAAACCTTATTAAATTTAGTATAAAGCAAAAAGGGTATGACTATTAGTCATACTTGTCAGTTGATACACATGACATATGTCATATATTTAGGTGGAAATACGATGTGACAGCTTGTTAGCGGGGGCAGTTAATTACACTAGAGGGTGGGCACGATTGAACTGGATAGGCAGGAAAAGACTGAAAATAAAAATTAGAATTTTAAACGTTTTATTAGGTAATTGATCGCCATACTTGGTATGATTATAAAATCAAACACTTAAAGGGGATTGTTAGAAATGAATTCTAATACTGAACAAGTCGCACGTTTTAAAGAGGTTTTGGGAAACTATCCTACAGGAGTTACCGTTGTAACAACTGCTGATGAGAATGGAACACCTGTTGGTTTAACGGTTAATTCATTTGCTTCTGTTTCGATTGATCCTTTGCTTGTTTTGTGGTCGATTGATCGTAAGGTTTCTTCTTTTGATATTTTCCAAAATACCGATAAATTCGCTATTCATACATTAGCTGACGATCAGGCTGAAATTTGCACGTTGTTTGCCAGCAGGGATATAGATCGTTTTGCAAATTGTGAATGGAATCTTTCAGAGCATGCTCTGCCAATAATCTCAGGATCTTACGGCGTTTTACAATGTAAAACATTCAAAAAAGTGGATGCAGGCGATCATTTGATTTTAATTGGTGAAGTAATCGATATTGAAGTTGAAAAGAAGGAGCCATTACTTTATCATAAAAGAAAATTTGGGAAAATTCCTGAAGAATTTTATGTAACAAAATAATATGCCTGGTTGAACCTTAATTTAAAGGTTCAACTTTTTTATTTGTCCCTTTGAATCAAAAGCTCAGAAAAATCATTATTTCAGTGTAGATGGATTAAGATGAAACAGATACAATGATATAATTAGAATAGAATGTTATAGTAAGAATGCAAAATTGGAGGAGAAGAATATGAAAAAAATTAATACAGTTCAAGAATTTAACGAACAAATTGGACAAGATGAGCTGACAGTTGGGATATTTACAACGACTTGGTGCCCAGACTGCAAACGGTTAGATTTATTTATTGATGAAGTAACAGAAGAACATCAAGATAAACAATGGTTCACAATCGATCGTGATGAATTCCCAGAAATATCTGATCAACAAACTGTTATGGGGATTCCATCATTGTTGGTTTATAAAAATGGTGAAAAAATCGCTCATCTGCATAGTGCGAATGCTAAAACGCCTGAACAAATTAAAGAATTTCTAAGCAATATATAATGAATGATTTGGGATACCAAGGACTGCCGAGATAAATTCGGCAGTCTTTTTTTGAGTTGTTAAATAACTGCGCTTTGACGGAAAGAGATTTTTAGAAAAATATTCAATAGAAACTGAATATTCATTCATTTTATGGTAAACTAGTTGTATAAAAATGGATCGTCAAAGGAGTGAAAGGCAATTATATTTGAAAAAAATTTGAAGAATCAATGAAAAAAGGTGTTCACAGTGGTAATGGAAAATCGGCCTTTCAAAACATCCGCTTAAATGTTCACTGTTTTGTTGTAGATGGGATATTAATTGATACAGGCGCCCAATCACTTGCCAAGGAATTTAGACCCTTTATCGAAAGGCAAGATTTTGATCAAGTGTTGATTACTCATTATCATGAGGACCATACAGGATGTGCGGCGTATGTTCAGGGCATAGGAAAACCAATATTTATGAATGAATTATCCATTCCGTATTGTCGAACCAAGGCGGACTATCCACTGTATCGTAAGATGTTTTGGGGCAAGCGACGTCCTTTTGCGGCTGAACCAATTGGTGAAACGATCACATCTCGTACGGCTGTATGGGATGTGATCGATACACCAGGACATGCGAAAGATCATAAAGCATTTCTGAATAGAGAGACAGGACAGCTATTCACCGGTGACCTGTATTGCCAAGAGCGTACGAAGGTTGTACTACAAGAAGAAAGCATTCCAACACTGATTGATTCGTTGAAGCGCGTTCTTACTTTTGACTTTGATGACGTGTTTTGCTGTCATGCAGGGCTGCTTGAGGATGGAAAAGGTGCGCTGAGAAGGAAGCTCGATTACTTACTTCATTTACAAGATAAAATTCTAAAATTGCACGATGAAGGTAATACAGTGAATGAAATCAATGATGTGCTTTTTCCAAAAAAATACCCAATCACTCGATTTTCGTCAGGTGAATGGGACTCACTTCATATTGTAAACTCGGTCATAAATGAGCGTGCGGGAGTTACAACAAATCGAACTAAGCTGGAAGAACGTTAAAGGAGCACATTCCTTTGACGTTTTTTTGACTAGACTGCTTTTGTTCTGAACTAGATATAGGATAGACTTATGGTATATTATAAAACTACGTCTTATTACTAAAACAAAGTTTTAAAGTTAGGAAGAGGGAATTAATTTGTCATCCATTAATCAACAACTTTATGAGTACATTATTAGTCATTCAAGTGATATTACAGAAGTATGGTTTAAGGAGAAAAGGAAATTTTCTGGTCCTTTTTATTCTAACAACCACAATCCTGAAATAGACCATGTTTTGCGGGAACAGCATGCTTTAACCATTAAGACCATTGCACATACATTTCTTGAAGAGAGTACTCTTTTTAATGAAAAGTTATTAATTTGGGGCGAGTCTGTTGCACAAAGCAGGATTGATTATAACGCTCCCATTCATGATGTGTTAGAGGCTTTGAGTAAAACTAGAGCGGTTATTTGGACATATGTGGAGCGATTTATTAACCTGCAAACTGAATCTGTGACACTTAAGCAAATTCTTAACTGGAGTTCATTATTTAATTCGAATTTTGATCAGTTAATCCATCATTTTACCGAAAGATATTATGTACTGTCTAGAAATCAATTAGCCGCACAGCAATTGTTAATTACTGAATTGAGTACACCTGTAATTCCACTTGTTGATGGAGTAGCTGTGTTACCAATTGTCGGAGATATAGATGCTTACCGTGCCAAAACCTTTTTGGAGATTGTGCCGCAAAAATGTTCAGAAATGGAGATAAATAAACTTTTTATTGACGTATCTGGTGTATTAATCATGGATACAAGAGTAGCCAACGAAATGTTTAAATTAATTCAAATCCTTAGTCTGCTTGGAATAGAAACATACATATCAGGTATTTCCCCAGAAGTTGCACAAACGTCGATTCAATTAGGACATAATTGGAGTGATGTTCCAACATATAGTACATTGAAACAAGCATTAGCGAAAAATTAGACATCGCTAACTAATAGACGGGACGATTCCTCGTTTCATGAGTTTACGCGGTTATTGCCCACAGTTCCCTTATGATTTGTCATCTTCTAGGCATCGTGGAATAGGATAAAGGATGAATCATCGGGGGTGAGCAGATGGCTGTTGTAAAAGCTAGAGATTCTGATATTGATTTAATGGCAAGGTTACTGAGGGCTGAAGCAGAGGGTGAAGGAGACCAAGGAATGTTGATGGTCGGAAATGTGGGAATCAATCGAATCAGAGGAGATTGTTCCGACTTTAAGAACATCAGAACCATTCCTCAAATGGTTTACCAAGAACATGCCTTTGAAGCCGTTCAAAAAGGCTATTTTTATCAGCGACCACGAGAAAGAGAAAAACGGCTTGCTCGTCGTGCTATTAATGGAGAAAGGCTATGGCCGTCTAAATATAGTATGTGGTATTTCAAACCTCAGGGGGACTGTCCTGCGACATGGTATGGTCAGCCGCTTGTCGGACGATACAAACAACATTGTTTCTATGAACCGACAGGGGAAGAATGTGAGGCCATTTATAATACATTTTAAAAAGAACGATTAAAAGCTGGCAAATCAGCTTTTAATCGTTCTTTTTTGGTGCGGTTTTTTCATTTAAATAGTCTTAATCTAGGCAAAATGGGTTCGAGTAATTCAACTGCAATATATTCCATCTCCAAACCAAGGCAATGCTGTGCTTCGAACTCTATGGATCTTGCCTTTTCTGGTTCATTGCAAAAAATGAAAGAAATAATCCCGTTTTCTTCACGTAAATCCATATGTTTAAACATAATATCATGCTCGATTAAAAATGCTTCAAAGACATCACATAACTCATAAAGACTCTCTTTATTGACTGTTGTAAATATCATTATGAACAACTCCTCAAGAATTAGAATAATAAGTAACAATGTATGCTCTAAATAGTTTTTCAAAATGGTCAGTATCGGTATATTCTAACATTAATTTTAATAGAATTAGGTATGTATCTACTAATTTTTTAAAACACTCTTTTATATGGTGGTTATTCAATAT
>NZ_AJTN02000155.1 GCF_000305495.1 Peribacillus psychrosaccharolyticus ATCC 23296
GGACCAAAAGGGCGCTCCTTACCTTTTGAGGACGCTCATCTTTTCCACAGCGGGCTAGGCGGCGGAACTAGATTCATAAAAAAAGTGCAGACGCCTCGTTCAGACCGTAAAGGAAATAGGGAGTGGACCAAAAGGGCGCTCCTTCCCTTTTGAGGACGCTCATCTTTTCCACAGCGGGCTAGGCGGCGGAACTAGATTCATAAAAAAGCGCAGTGCCTCGTTCAGACCGTGAAGGAAATAGGGAGTGGACCGGCGGAACTAGATTGAAAAAGTGCAGACACCTTTTCTGCAAAGAGTTCAAATTTAGGCTTTATTGATATGTACTAGTATGTATAAAAGTCTATACATTGAATAATTTTTCTTTGCAAAAGGATACTAATTCAAGGTAAAGCAAAAAACCACAGGCATATGCCTATGGTTTGGTTTTGAGATCAGGATAGATGTTGTTGTACTAATTTATTAATTAGAGAACCATCTGCTTTGCCTTTTAGCTTCGGCATTAAAGCTCCCATAACTCTCCCCATATCTGCTTTAGACGAAGCATTAATCTCTTCAATCGTTTCAGAAACGATTGTAGAAACTTCTTCCTCTGAGAGTTGCTTCGGCATATATGCCTCAACGTAACCTATTTCGATTCGGACTTTATCCACGAGATCTATACGACCGGCGTTTTCAAACTCTTGGAGGGAGTCTTTGCGTTGTTTTAATTCGCGAGAAAGTATCGTCAATTCTTCTTCTTCAGTTAGTTCACGGTCTGCTTTTTTAAGTGCTTCATTTTGAAGTGAAGACTTAAGCATCCGTATAACAGATAGTTGATCCTTGGCTTTATCTCTCATCGCTTGTTTCATATCATTATTTAAACGCTCGAGAAGACTCATATTTCCACCCTCTCTTAGAATTTACGTTTTCTAGCAGCTTCAGACTTCTTCTTACGTTTAACACTTGGTTTTTCATAGAACTCACGCTTCCTAGCTTCCTGAAGCGATCCTGCTTTAGACACAGTACGTTTGAAACGACGAAGAGCATCTTCAAGTGATTCGTTTTTACGAACGACGGTTTTAGACATCTCTTTCCCTCCCTCCGAAAACAACACACTAACTCATAGTTGGCAACATGTTATAACATGTACTAAACCATTATAATATATGCATAACACCTGGTCAACTCAATAATAAGACAATTTTCCGAGATATGGTTGGATAATGCTATATATATACCCTTTTTTTAAAAAAATATTCATCAATCCAGTAAAAAAAAGCATTTTTACCATGCCCGTCCATAGAATATATGAGGGGTGAAGGTTGTGCAGGTATTATTATTATTTTTCTTATATATTATTATGTTTTTAACTGGGATGTTTGTCCTCCGCATTGGATTATTTAATGCAGCAGGTGAACGGTTAAAGTCTTTTCTCGCGCTCGTAACGAATAAACCATGGAAAGGATTCCTAGCAGGTATTTTTTTTACTGGCATTCTTCAAAGCAGTTCAGCTGTCATGGTGATGGCAGTCGGATTAGTTGCCGCAAGAGCACTGACATTTCCGCAAACAATCGGCATAATACTCGGTACCAATATTGGTTCGACCTTTACTACTGAATTCATGGCTTTTCCAAT
Organism: Peribacillus psychrosaccharolyticus ATCC 23296; assembly: GCF_000305495.1. Lineage (GTDB taxonomy): Bacteria > Bacillota > Bacilli > Bacillales > DSM-1321 > Peribacillus > Peribacillus psychrosaccharolyticus. The sequence goes on from NZ_AJTN02000155.1 coordinate 1,615, forward strand.
GGATCGCTGGATCGTTCCCGGCATCATTTTAGGAGCCTTGCTTTGGTTAATTCCCCATCACTTACCTAAAAGCATTGGGACGGCATTCATTGGAATCAGTGCCATTTTCGCGGCAATGGGTGGCTTTAAAACACTTGCCGGACCCCTTGCAGCCTTTCCCGCAGCTGCAGAAATAATTACGCTGATTGAGAATCACTTGGGCTTTGCACTGCTGATTGGGGTAACACTCACCGCGATTATCCATTCGAGTTCAGCCACCGTTGGTTTAGCCATGAGTTTTGTTGCCGCGGGAGACTTGAGCGTTGCCTCCGCTATTGTGATTATGCTCGGTTCTAACATCGGCACATGCATTACCGGCTACATGGCGAGTATCGGTTCAGGAAGAGAAGCCACTCTAACCGCTTATTCCCATATATGGCTGAATTTTTTCGGCGTCCTGTCTTTTCTCCCATTCATCGGTCTCCTTGAAAACACTACTGCCTACTTCACTACGGAAAAAGCACTACAGCTTGCACACGCAAGCCTTCTCTTTAACCTGATAACATCACTCGCTGTCCTGCCCTTTGCAAAACAATATTCTCGTTTTATTTTGCGGATACACGGAGGCAGAATTTCCCTATAAATAACAAACGAATCCAAGTTAACACATACCCTTTAATGTATTCTGCTTGGTAGTATTGGTGAATGGTGTCCAATCAAAAAAAAGCGCAGCTCTCTAAAAAGAGGGCTGCGCTTTCTATAGTACTCTTAGTAATCAGAATCAGCTGTAAGTCCTTTGATGATAGAAACACCAGCACTAGCGCCGATACGTGTTGCACCTGCTTCAATAACTTTGTTAGCATCTTCTGTATTACGGACACCACCTGAAGCTTTAACTCCAATATCAGGTCCTACTGTTTTGCGCATTAACGCGATATCTTCAGGAGTTGCGCCGCCTGTAGAGAATCCAGTAGAAGTTTTCACGAAGTCAGCTCCTGCTTTAACAGCAAGTTCACAAGCGCGAATTTTTTCTTCCTCAGTTAATAACGAAGTTTCGATGATAACCTTTGTTAGGGCTTTACCTGTAGCAGCAGCTACAACCGCACGAATATCACGTTCAACTAGTTCGTCATCCTTGTCCTTAAGCGCGCCGATATTAATAACCATATCAACTTCATGTGCACCGTTTTCAATTGCATTTTTCACTTCAAATGCTTTTGTTTCTGGTGTATTAGCTCCTAGAGGGAATCCGATAACCGTACAAACCTTCACATCAGAACCTTGAAGCTGTTCGCTTGAATATTTTACCCAAGTTGGATTTACACAAACCGATGCAAAATGATGTTCCTTTGCTTCGGTACAAATTACCGTAACTTGATCCTTAGTTGCATCTGCTTTTAATAAAGTATGGTCAATGAGACCGGCTACATTTTGTGCCATTTAAACATTCCTCCCAAAAAATAAGTGGGTTGTACGTACCTCTTCATAATAGCATACTGTCTACTAAAAAACGAATTTCTATTTGGGTAAATTTTGTGAATCATGATTAAATTAACCTAAAACCCAACAAATCATCCTGAATAAATGAAGTCTCGGCTCCGTAACTACCAAAAAATGAAGCTCTGGGCTTCAATTCTTCCGCAACTTCGATTTATTCTGCCCGAACTCAAGATGATTCTGCCTTAACTCGGGATTATTCTTCCCGTACTCATATAGATTCTTCCCTGCCGCTTTTTGGCTTTTAAAAATAGGGTATCTGGCTTCTTTAGTTACACGTTCTGGACAAAACATGCTGAATGAGCGAAGTCTCGGCTCTGCAACTAACCAAAAATCAGGCTACACGCTCCATTTCTTCCGCAACTTCGATTTATTCTTCCCCAACTCAAGGTGATTCTGCCTTAACTCGGGATTATTCTTCCCGAACTCAGTATGATTCTTCCCAGCCGCTTTTGGCTTTTAAAATTAGGGTATCTGGCTTTTTAGTTACACATTCTGGACAAAACATGCTGAATGAAATGAAGTCTCAGCTCCGTTACTACCAAAAAATCAGGCTCCGAACTCCATTTCTTCCGCAATTCTAATTTATTCTTCCCGAACTTAAGATGATTCTGCCTTAACTCGAGATTGCTCTTCCCTAACTCATATAAATTCTTCCCTACGCTGAATGTCACCAACACAAAAAAGCTGTCGAGGGTTTCTCGACAGCTTTCCGTATCATCAAATTGCAAGGTTGCCTTCTAGTTCGCGAACAATTGTGACAAATTGCCCTTCACTGAATGGGTAGCCTGATTTTGTGATTTTTACTTTGACGACTTCGCCAATCATATCTTCTGATCCTAGGAAGACGACTTTTAGATAATTATCTGTGTATCCTTCGTATAGACCCTGTTCTTGGTTTTCGTTGAAACGATTTTCGGGAATCACTTCAACAATTTCACCTTCATAACGGGATGCATATTCTTTGGCCAGTTGATCAGATAATGTGATTAGACGATGGACGCGCTCATTTTTTATCTCTTCATCTACTTGATTTTCCATTCGAGCAGCCGGTGTTCCGGTCCGTTTTGAATAAGGGAATACATGCAGTTCAGAGAATTTATGGTCTTTGATAAAATGATAGGTCTCCAGAAACTCTTCTTCCGTTTCACCAGGGAAACCAACGATAACATCAGAGGTAACCGCTAACCCTGGAAGTGCCTTATGTAATTTAACAAGACGATCTGCAAAGTAGTCCATTGAATATTTCCGTCTCATCCGTTTCAACACTGTATCCGAACCAGACTGAATCGGAATATGGAGATGCGGCACTACTTTTTTGGAGTTAGCAAGTACTTCAATGACTTCATCACTAATTTGGCTTGCTTCAATCGAAGAAATACGAATCCGTTTCAAACCATGAACCTGTTCTTCCAAATCACGAAGCAGCATGGCAAGATTATAATCTTTCATGTCTTCGCCGTATCCACCCGTATGGATACCAGTTAAAACAATCTCCTTATACCCTGCATCAACCAACTGCTGTGCTTGTTTAAGAACTTCCTGTGGATCACGTGAACGCATTAACCCACGAGCCCATGGAATGATACAGAATGTACAGAAATTATTACAGCCTTCTTGGATTTTTAAGGATGCACGAGTCCGATCAGTAAATGCCGGAACATCCAGCTCTTCATAGACCCGCGTTTTCATAATGTTGCGCACACCATTGATTGGCTGCCGTTCTACCTTAAATTGCTCGATCAGCCCCAATAGTTTTGTGCGGTCTTGTGTACCAACAACAATATCAACGCCTGGAATGGCCATGATTTCTGCTGGAGACGTTTGGGCATAACATCCAGTTACCGCAATAACAGCATCTGGATTACTCCGGATGGCCCGGCGGATTACTTGCCGGCTTTTTTTATCACCGGTATTAGTAACTGTACATGTGTTAATAACATAAACATCGGCAGTTGATTCATATTCCTTACGCTCATAGCCTTCTGCCTTGAATAATTGCCAAATAGCTTCGGTTTCATAATGATTTACTTTACAGCCTAACGTATGAAAAGCAACAGTCGACATATCATCACCCCAAAAGTTCTAAATGATAAGAAACAGCAGCAAGCGCATACAGCGGTGCTGTTTCTGTACGCAAAATTCTTGGACCCAGCCCGCAAGCAGTAAAGCCTGCTTCCACCAGCTTGTCCAGCTCTTTCTCTGTTATTCCGCCTTCCGGTCCAAAGACAAACAAAATGGATTGTCCTGGTTTGATTACTTTCAAAGTAGATGCCAGTTTAGCAGTTTCGCCCTGCTTAGCCGATTCTTCAAATGCAATCAACTTATAATCATAATCTTGAGCGCGTTCAATCAACCCTGATAAAGTGACTGGTTCATTCACAACAGGCACTACTGTACGATGTGATTGCTCAGCCGCTTCCTTGGCGATTTTTTGGAGACGCTCGGTTTTCTTACCAGCTTTTTTTTCATCCCACTTGACTACCGAACGTGCTGCCTGGAAAGGGAAAAAGGAAAAAGCTCCAAGTTCGGTTCCTTTTTGGACAATATATTCTAGCTTATCGCCTTTTGGCAGTCCGCTGGCAATACTCAGTCTTACAGGAAGCTCTTTCTCTTCCTTAGTCCATTCAATAACATCCGCCAACACAGCATCATCAGTTATTGTTTTAATTTCAGCAACAGCAGCCTGTCCTCCCGGCTGTACAACGATCACGGTATCTCCTGTTTCCATTCGCATCACACGGACAATATGATGAAAATCATCACCAGTTATCGTTACGGATGATTCAGTAAAACTCTCCATTGGTACAAAATATCGCTGCACACTTACACCCACTTGTTGGTAATATTAGCGAACATTTACTTAATCATAACAAAATGGCGCTATCATTATCAAATCGATAATGCGCGCCTTTTGAAAATCAGTTATTTTTTTTAGCAATCAACGCAACCCAGTCTTCCATCAAAATGGTTTCTTCAATGGTAAAACCTGAAGCGATAATAGCGTCTTTTACGTCTTGTTTCTTAGGATTAATGATACCCGAGGCAATAAAATAACCACCTGGTTTAACAACCGTTGCTACGTCATCAGTAAAGCGCATAATGACTTCAGCCAAAATGTTAGCCACAACGATATCCGCTTGTTCGTTTACACCATCGAGTAAATTTCCCTGGGAAACATCCACACGATCCTGAACCTTGTTTAGCTTAACATTGATTCTTGCTGAATTGACGGCTACTTCATCCAAGTCTAGCGCTTGAATGTGTTTCGCCTCTAACAGTGCTGCCGCAATACTTAAAACTCCAGATCCTGTACCGACATCCACCACTAAATCGCCTGGTTTGACCATTTGTTCTAAAGCTTGGATGCACATAACGGTTGTCGGGTGTGTTCCTGTTCCAAACGCCATCCCAGGATCGAGTTCAATTATTAATTCATCACTTGAAACCGGAGTATAATCCTCCCACGTTGGAACAATGGTAAACCGTTCAGAAATTTTAACTGGGTTATAATATTTCTTCCAAGCTGTAGCCCATTCTTCTTCATTAACCTCACTGATTGATACCGAGTTTTTCCCAAGATCGATATCAAATAACAGTAAATTATTAATGGCTTCTTTAATTTCTTCCACGGTTTCACCAAGAAAACTATTTACAGGCAGATAGGCTTTAACAATAACGCCCTCTTCTGGATAATCGGCAGGGTCAAGCTGGTAGATTTCCCCGAAAACATTTTCTCGTACCTTGAAAAGTTCCTGAGGATCTTCTATAACGACTCCACTAGCACCCGCCTCATGTAAAATATTTGAAACGGGTTCTACCGCATCGTTTGTTGTATGGATTGTAAATTCAGACCATTTCATAATCTACCAACTCCCCTAGTACTTAGTCGCCTTTAAAAGCACGTTTCACTTTTGCAAAAAAGCTTTGTTCTTGCTCATCAGGAGCATTTTGTCCGCTGATTTCAGAGAATTCTCTAAGCAGCTGCTTTTGTTTTTCGGTAAGCTTACGCGGTGTAACCAACAAGATCACAACATGCTGATCTCCTTGACCATATCCTCTGACATTCGGCGCACCTTTTCCTTTTAAACGGAAGCGGGTTCCTGTTTGTGTACCAGCCGGAATTTTCAATTTAACCTTACCATGTACGGTAGGTACTTCAATTTCATCACCAAGAGCTGCTTGAGCCATGGTTATCGGCATTTCACAATAAATATCATCGCCATCGCGTTCAAAGAACTCATGACTGCGGATAGAAAATACAACGTATAAGTCGCCTGGAGGGCCGCCGTTAACACCTGGTTCACCCTGTCCAGTTACGCGCAGCTGCTGACCGTCATCGATACCCGCGGGAACTTTAACTTCAATTTTCTTACGTGTTTTAACTTTTCCTTCACCATGACAGGTTGAACATTTGTTTGGAATGATTTTCCCTGTACCTTGACAGTGATGACATGAACGTTTATTAACAATCCGGCCAAATGGCGTATTTTGTTCAACATTTAGCTGACCCGTACCTTGACAATGTGAACAAGTATTAACTTTTGTACCAGGTTTCGCGCCCGATCCCTTACACGTTTTACATTCTTCTTCACGTGGGATTTCAATCGTTGTGTCTTTACCAAACACAGCTTCTTCAAATTTAAGTGACATCGTATATTGAAGATCCGCACCCTGACGCGGTGCATTTGGATCTCTGCGTCGTCCGCCGCCGCCGCCGAAGAATGAGCTGAAAATATCTTCAAACCCGCCAAAACCGCCGCCGCCGCCGAAATCTTGACCAAAGCCTTGATTCGGATCCGTATGACCAAATTGATCATAATGTGCTTTCTTTTGCTGATCACTTAATACTTCATAAGCTTCGCTGATTTCTTTAAATTTTTCATCCGCATCTGCAGCCTTATTAATATCTGGATGATATTGTTTAGAGAGCTTACGGTAGGCTTTCTTAATCTCTTCTTTTGTAGCACTTTTCGAAACACCAAGCACTTCATAATAATCTCGTTTGTTCATTTATTATTCACTCCCGATCCGATTCACATAAAAATAATAATAGCACTCTATCTCTAATAAGCGCAAGCATCTGTTATAGGAAGAACGACAAATTTCGCCATTCCTTGACAGCCTGTTTTAGGTCTTTCTAACCCGTTTTGAATCCCCTTTTTCAATCAAAAAAGTCAAAGCCAAGAGAACCTGACTTTGACTTTTTTTATCGGTACATTTAGTTAGACCGACTTATTTCTTTTCTTCGTCGTCGACTTCAGTGAAGTCAGCATCAACCACATTATCATCAGCAGGGCCTTGTTCAGCTCCGCCTTCCGCAGCTTGCTGTGCTTTAGCAGCTTCTTCATAAAGTTTAACTGTTAAGGTTTGAACGATTTCAGAAAGCGCGTCTTTTTTCACACGGATTTCTTCAATTTCATTCTTCTCGATAGCAGCTTTTAATTCTTCTTTTGCTTCGTTAGCTTTTGTTACTTCTGCTTCGTCTACTTTACCTTCGAGATCTTTAAGCGTCTTTTCAGTTTGGAAGACAAGCTGATCTGCTTCGTTGCGAAGTTCTACTTCTTCTTTACGTTGTTTATCAGCTTCAGCATTTTCTTCTGCTTCACGAACCATGCGGTCGATTTCTTCATCAGAAAGACCTGAAGAAGATTTGATTGTAATGGTTTGTTCTTTGCTTGTGCCAAGATCCTTCGCACGTACGTTAACAATACCGTTTTTATCAATATCAAATGTTACTTCAATTTGCGGTACGCCGCGTGGAGCTGGCGGAATGTCGCTTAATTGGAAGCGTCCAAGTGTTTTATTATCTGATGCCATTGGGCGTTCACCTTGAAGAACGTGGATATCAACTGCTGATTGGTTATCAGCTGCAGTTGAGAACACTTGTGATTTGCTTGTTGGAATCGTTGTATTACGTTCGATTAATTTAGTGAACACACTTCCCATTGTTTCAATTCCCAATGAAAGTGGAGTTACGTCAAGAAGAACAACGTCTTTAACATCACCAGTCAACACGCCGCCTTGAATCGCAGCACCCATAGCTACTACTTCATCAGGGTTAACGCCTTTGCTTGGCTCTTGACCAACTTCTTTACGGATTGCTTCAACTACAGCAGGAATACGAGTTGATCCACCAACTAGGATGACTTTATCAATTTCAGAAGCACTTAAACCAGCATCCTTCAATGCTTGACGAGTAGGTCCCATTGTACGCTCAACAAGTTCAGATGTAATTTCATCGAATTTGCTTCTTGTTAATGTAACATCAAGGTGAAGTGGTCCAGCTTCTCCAGCAGTGATGAACGGTAAAGATACTTGAGTTGAAGTGACACCAGAAAGATCTTTTTTCGCTTTTTCTGCTGCATCTTTCAAACGTTGTAAAGCCATTTTATCTTTTGAAAGATCAACGCCGTTATCCTTTTTGAATTCAGCTACTAGGTAATCAATAACTAATTGGTCAAAGTCGTCTCCACCAAGTCTGTTATCGCCAGCAGTTGATTTAACTTCGAATACACCGTCGCCTAATTCCATAATGGAAACGTCGAATGTTCCGCCGCCAAGGTCAAATACAAGGATTGTTTGATCTTCTTCTGTTTTATCCAAACCGTAAGCTAGCGCTGCAGCAGTCGGTTCGTTGATGATACGTTCTACTTCAAGACCGGCAATTTGACCAGCATCTTTAGTAGCTTGACGTTCAGCATCATTGAAGTAAGCAGGAACAGTAATAACTGCTTTCGTTACTTTTTCACCAAGATATTCTTCAGCATATGATTTCAAGTACTGAAGGATGATTGCTGAAATTTCTTGAGCTGAATATTCTTTTCCTTCTGCTTCAACTTTATGGTTTGTACCCATATGACGTTTAACAGACATAATTGTGTTAGGGTTAGTAATTGCTTGACGCTTTGCTACTTCCCCAACTTGACGTTCGCCGTTTTTAAATGCTACGACTGATGGTGTTGTACGGTTGCCTTCTGGATTTGGAATAACCTTTGGCTCTCCGCCTTCAAGTACGGATACACAAGAGTTTGTAGTTCCTAAATCAATACCGATAATTTTACTCATTATAGTAACCTCCTATTTAATATGTAATCAGGACTGCTTATCCGTTCACTTTAACCATTGCTGGACGCAGGACGCGGTCCTTCAACATGTAACCTTTTTGGAATTCTTCAACTACTACATTCGCATCAAAACTGTCGTCTTCTACTTGCATGACAGCTTGGTGAAGATGGGGGTCAAATTCTTTACCCACCGTTTCGATAGGCGTAATGCCTTCTTTTTTCAATGCTTCTAGGAGACCTTTATAAACCATGTCCATTCCAGATAGCAATGACTTTGTTTGCTCATTGTTCGCTTCCACCTTCGTTGCTCGTTCAAAATTATCAAGAGCAGTCAATAAATCAGAAGCAAGGCTCTGAGCTCTATATTTTTGGGCAGCCTCCGCATCTAAACGGGCACGGCGCCTTGAATTATCGAAATCAGCTTGTAAACGCAAGTAACGATTTTCTAATTCATTATATTTTGCTTCTAAATCAGCTAGTTTGCTGTCTTCTTCAGAAGGTGTTTCAACATTTTCTGCTTCAATTTCTTCTTCCGCAAAAATCACTTCTGCCTCTGGGGTTTCTTCCAGATTTTTATCTTCAGTGTTTTCATTTTCTAGCGATGCGTCTTTTTTATTCGTTTCTGTCATAATCTCACCTCCCCAAAAGGGTGCTTTATATGGTGAAAGGTACAGTATGGAAGGTGTAAACCCTTGCCTCACTCTATCCTTTACTACTATTTTTGATACAACTTCGTTAATAGTGCCGTGAAATCATTGGAGAAGAACTGCAGCAGGCTGATTACTCTTGAATATTCCATCCGAGTCGGACCCAGAATAGCCAGTGTTCCTACTTGTTCATTTCCTACTGAATAGGTTGCTGTAATTAAACTGCAATCCTTAAGAATAATGTTTTTATTTTCTCGCCCTATCGAAACATGTATACCGGAAGGATTCTGTGTAATAATTTCATAAATACCCTTTTCCTGTTCAATCATCGATAGAAGAGAAGTTATCTTATCGATATCATGGAATTCCGGCTGCTTAAGCATGTTCGTTTTACCGCCGAAAAACAATTTTTCAGAAATGGTACCTGAAAAACTATCAGCAAGGGATGAAACCAGTTCGCCGTAGCTATGAATGTGCTGTCGTAAAAGAACAGCAACTTCTTTATATATTTTGTCCTTTAATTCAATCAGCGGAACACCTACAAGCCGTTCATTTAAAATATTCGCCACTTTCTCCAGCTCATTTATATCAAATGACGGCGGCAAGGAAAACGTTTTGTTTTCAACATGTCCAGTATCCGTTACGATAATCGCTATCGCTGCTTCTTGATTTAATGGGATAATCTGAATCTTACGCAGCTTATGTTCATGCACTTTTGGTCCAAGAACAATCGATGTGTAATTGGTTAATTCAGACAAAATATTAGCGGAATTCTTAATGATATTCTCCAGCTCATAAATCCGTTCTGCAAACACCGATTTAAGCATTAATCTGTCATCTTTGTTCAACGCTTGGGGTGAAAGCAAATGGTCTACATAATACCGATACCCTTTTTCCGAAGGTACCCTGCCTGACGAAGTATGAGTTTTTTCTAAAAAGCCCAAGTCCTCTAAATCAGACATTTCATTACGGATCGTTGCCGAGCTAAAGGTAATTCCCTCTTTTTTCGACAAACTTCTAGAACCAACCGGCTGAGCATTACTGATAAAATCATCAATGATGATTTGTAATACTAATAATTGACGATCAGTTAGCATCTTTGATCACCTCTGTTAGCACTCTGTCTTAGCGAGTGCTAATATATTAATAAATTATCAAAAGCCGTCAGTGATGTCAACGATTGTAGCTCTATTTCTAAGAAATTTTTACATTTAACCATTTAAAAACGCTTGGAAAACTTCATTTCCCAGCAGCTTTCCCTTTTCCGTTAAGCGGATAAAATCATTTTCCTGCACTAATAAGCCGTGTCGAGTCTGCTCTTCGATTGGTTTCGCGAAAACTTCAGTCATTTCTACAAAAAATTTATCTTTAAAATGCTGCATAGAAACACCAGCCGTTTTTCGCAAACCGAGAAACATTTCTTCTTCCATTTTTTCATTAAGAGGGACAACATGCGTTTCTAGAACAGGCAGTTCGTCAGCTTGAAGCGGGTTCATATACTTTTTCACTGGTCCATGGTTCGCAATTCGTTTCCCGCCAGTATAGCCATGGGCACCAGCTCCAATTCCGTAATACTCCTCATTGTTCCAATAAGTTAAGTTATGCCGACTTTCAAAACCTGTCCGAGCAAAGTTACTGATTTCATATTGATGCAAATTATGCTTTTCCATCGTTTCCATCAGTTTTTCATACATATTTGCTTCGGTATCTTGAGGCGGTAAATGTAGTTTCCCCTTTTGCATGAGATTATAAAAAACAGTTTTTGGCTCAACAATTAAGGAATAGCTCGAATAATGCGGGAGATCAAGCGCTAGCGCCTTATCAAGTGTGTCAGTAAAATCTTCCATTGTTTGACCAGGCAATCCGTATATTAAATCAATACTGATATTCGTAAAACCGACAGACTGAGCTTTTTCAATCGTTTCATAAACATCTGCTGCACGATGTGTCCGGCCAATTCTTTTTAATAAATCATCCGTGAAGCTCTGAACACCAAAGCTTAATCGATTTACACCGGATTGATAGAGAATTTCTAGCTTTTCCCGTGACAATTCCCCAGGATTGGCTTCAAACGTATATTCCCCGTCTTTTTTTAACGTAAAGGTTTCAGAAATGGAGTCACATAAATACTGAAGTTGGGTTTCATTTAAAGACGTGGGCGTGCCGCCGCCAACAAAAATCGTTTCCAATTCAGGTGCACTAGGATACGTTTTTACTTGAAGCTGCATTTCCTTTTTCATCATCTTCAAATACTCATCGACCGGCTGACCTTGCAAGAATACTTTATTAAAATCACAATAGTGACAAATATGTTCACAAAATGGGATATGGATATATGCGCTTTGAATCAATTTGTTCACAACCTTTTAAGATGGAAAAAGAGGCTAGATGCACAAGCGCCTACCCCCTTTTTTCAACGTTCATTTATTTTTTCGGAGTTGTATCATCCATTTTCAGTACGGCCATAAATGCTTCTTGCGGCACTTCAACTGAACCGACTTGCTTCATCCGTTTTTTACCTGCTTTTTGCTTTTCAAGCAATTTACGTTTACGCGAAATATCGCCGCCGTAACACTTAGCCAAAACGTTTTTACGCATTGCGCTAATGCTTGAACGAGCAACAATCTTTTGTCCAATCGCTGCTTGAATAGGTACTTCAAATTGCTGTCTTGGGATTAGTTTTTTCAATTTCTCAACAATCAGCTTACCGCGTTCATATGAAAAATCAGTATGCACGATAAAGCTCAATGCATCCACCGTTTCCGAATTCAAAAGAATATCCATTTTCACTAGTTTCGATGGTCTGTAACCAATCAACTCATAGTCAAATGAAGCGTATCCTCTTGTATTGGATTTTAATTGGTCGAAGAAATCATAAACAATTTCTGATAGTGGAATTTCATATACAATGCTGACCCGATTTTCATCCATGTACTCCATATTGACGAAGTTCCCACGTTTCTTTTGGCCCAGCTCCATAATCGTTCCAACAAACTCATTAGGTGCCATCATTGTTGCTTTTACATACGGTTCTTCAACCCGCTCAATTTTCTGAGATTCAGGCATATTAGCCGGATTATCTACTTTTAATTCTGTACCATCTGTCAGAATAACATCATAGATAACACTCGGTGCGGTAGTAATCAGATCAATGTTAAATTCACGTTCGATCCGTTCTTGAACAATTTCCATATGAAGCAGTCCAAGGAATCCACAACGGAAACCAAATCCAAGTGCCTGTGAAGACTCCGCTTCAAATTGAAGCGCTGCATCATTTAGTTCTAATTTTTCAAGAGCATCACGTAAATCATTGAATTTAGATGCATCAATTGGGTACAGTCCGCAATAAACCATCGGATTCAGTCTACGGTAACCTGGCAATGCTTCAGTCGCACTATTTTTAGCACCGGTAATCGTATCCCCAACACGGGTATCCCCAACGTTTTTAATCGCACCAGTTAAAAAGCCAACGTCACCCACAGTCAATTCATCACGAAGCTCAACCTTCGGCGTCATTGCACCGATTTCGATTACTTCAAATTCCTTGCCTGTAGCCATCATTTTAATTTTATCACCTGGCTTAATCGTCCCATCAAATACGCGGATATAGGCAACTACCCCACGATAGGCATCATAAACAGAGTCAAAAATCAAGGCTTTTAAAGGAGCATCAGGATCACCCTGCGGAGCTGGAACAAGATCAACGACCTGTTCAAGAATTTCTTCAATCCCAATACCTGCTTTTGCAGAAGCAAGAACAGCTTCCGATGCATCCAGACCGATAACGTCTTCAATCTCTTGACGAACTCGTTCCGGCTCTGCACTCGGAAGATCAATTTTATTAATAACTGGAATGATTTCAAGGTTATTATCAAGAGCCAAATAAACATTCGCTAATGTTTGAGCCTCAATACCTTGAGCCGCATCCACAACAAGAACAGCCCCTTCACAAGCTGCAAGGCTACGTGAAACTTCATACGTGAAATCGACATGTCCCGGTGTATCAATCAGATGGAAGGTATATTCCTCTCCATCCTTTGCTTTATATTTCAGTTGCACAGCATTCAATTTAATCGTAATTCCGCGTTCACGCTCAAGATCCATTGAATCCAACAGCTGACTCTTCATTTCGCGCTGAGCCAATGCGTTCGTCTTTTCTAAAATCCGATCCGCCAATGTAGATTTACCATGGTCAATATGCGCAATAATGGAAAAGTTACGAATTCTCGATTGTCTCGCCAATTTCTCTTCTCTATTCATACAATCACTCCTACTTATCGACACAATACACTATTTTTCATTATATCAGTACAGTATATAAGATTCAATTAAAAACGGTGCATTTACTAGAATATACAAACTCCCTAAACAACTACCTCTCTCTATTGATTTGAATGTGTTTTGCTAGCGGGGCCGAAGTTTTCTCTATTAGGAGATAGAGGGAGGTCTGAATCTTTCGTCATTTGGGAGGAATGTTGGCTCGTTGGGCCGAATTAGCATTCCTTTCCAGCTTTCATAGCGACTACTCATCAAGGTATCAGCCCAAACTGGGGTGGGTTTTATAAAAAGGGTAACTTTAAGGGTTTTATTTAATGTAATTACACTTTTTTCTTCACAATCTTTGCTAAGCGGCGGTTCCTACTATTTTATATACGGTAGGGCCGAATAATCGTGAGAATGGATCGAATCTTTTGCAAAATGGGCCGAATGTTTTCTCGTTTGGGCCGAATCATCATCCCTTTCCAGCTTTCATAGCGACTACTCATCAAGGAATCAGCCAAACTGGGTGTTTTTTTATAAAAAGGGTAACTTTAGGGCCGCACCTACTATAATACTTCACTGATTTTCCCCGTTACCACAAAAAAATTCCCGCCAACCTTATTTTAGGTTGTTGACGGGCTGCTTACGTATTTAGGTTCCGGAAATGAGACCGATGAGTTTCTCAAATCCAATAGAAACTGTGTTTGATACCTTTTTTCCTACTGAGGAAAAGAAATTATAAGCACCAAGTTCTTCGATTTTTTGTTTCTTTTTTTCAATGTCATGGCTGGTTACAGTCTGGCCTAGAATTTCTCCTTCATTTGGTGACTCTACTGAAAAGGCACTGGATAATGAGGGGTCGTCGTAGCCTTTCATGTTTTTCATGCCTTGATTAGCAAACTGCATACCGAGCAACACGCCAAAAAACAGGAGTAAAACAGCAAATGTACAGATTACACTAAATCGGAACATGTCTACCCTTCTTTCCTTTATTCAGAAGACGTTTCAGCTGGTTTACTAACTTCTTGAGCATTCCAGTAAATCTCGCTAAATACATCGGCAAATGCATCAGTTGTTAGGAACATTTCCTCGAATGTATTATCCACCCCGCCAATCTCAATCAACAGAGCGTTTCCAGACAAATCTTGGTTGTAGATTCCATTTTGTCCTGACTTCTTTTGTAGACTGATTCCCCATGAAAGACCAGGATATTTTTTTCCATCGCTTTATGCAATTTTCCAGCTAATTCCGCATTCTTTTCGTAATTCGTATTCTTTCCTCCAATGACAAACGCTATACGTGCATACGTCTTTCCGTTAATCACCCGTGTTGTGTCTTTTTTCGTTTTGAATCACGGTGAATGTCAATTAAATACTGGATATCCTGATTTGCTGCCATTGCTGCTTTGACCGCTGTTCGAGATTCCAAATAAGATTTTCCATAGGTTAGTCCTTTTTTATTCATTTGCCCCTGAATATCTGTTTTATTTAAGGATGCACCAATTCCTTTTTCCTCAAGATCCTTTTGAAGCTGGGCACCTAGCTTGGTCACATTAATTTTAGAATGGTAGGCCTGATTTGGATTCGTGACACCTTTTAGGTAAGGTAAGTAAGATTCTCGATTATGTGTGTGATAAATCTCGACGACTTTTCTGCCTTCGGTTGTCAGACTTGGCTGCTTGGAAGGTGTTTGATCCGGTTCTGCAATCGTATCCACATTCTGCAGAGCAGCTTCCCTTTCTTCATTTAATACATCAAGAGGCGGTGCGGATTCATAAGGCATGTTTGTATAATTCGCATCTTTACCGGCGACAAGAATTTGATTATCAAAAATTGAAAAACCAGGCAGTTCCCTTCCCAGCAAGCTTCGCGGATCATCCAGAGAAATATTCGTTGAAGCTTTAAGGATTTGCTTACCTAGTCCCGTATCAGCTTGTCCACCTGGAAGTGCATGATTAAAATAGTGATTTTCATTGGCGATTAACGAAAATAAAACCTTGCCAGAAAATTGGTTGGTTACGGTATTCACTGATTCTGATGAAAGACGATATTCCGGACGCAAGGACGTTAACAGACCGCTGACTGCAAAAAACAGCAGAAGTGTAGCTAGAATGGCAAGAAGCCCTTTTATAATTGTTGATATATGGATGACGGCGACGAAATCTGCAGGCCGGTTTCTTTTCATTCCTTCCACCCTTTCAGTAACTTGTCTAGTAATTCATATGACTTTACTAGAAAGAGTAGAACCCAAAATCACAAACTCAACGTGTATAGTAACCGGTATTTTCCTGATTAACCGCATCGTGTAATGCCGCGTTTATCCCATTTGCCAATAGATTGGCCATATCTTCAACAAACACATCTACTTCCTTGGGCGTGACCATTAAATTATGACCGATTGGTGATAATACTTCATAGATCAGCTTCTTTTTTTCATCGTCTGCCAGCGTTCCAACAATGCCCATAAAGGTTTGTCGATGCTGCTCATCAGGCAAATCCTCTTCTGCTAATTTTTTTCGTTTACCGAGTGTAAACCCTGCAGGCGTCAGGGCCCTTGACGGACTTTGACTTGCTTTCATTTCACTGCCAAAATGCTTAAGAATATAATCAATGGTGTCACTTGTAATAGAAACGGCATCCACCACCGTTGGAACCCCTATCGCAATAACAGGAATCCCTAATGTTTCATTACTTAATTCCTTCCGTTTATTGCCCACACCTGAACCTGGATGAATGCCCGTATCCGTTATCTGGATTGTCGAGTTGACCCGATCGATAGATGCCGCTGCCAGTGCATCTATAACTAAGACAAAATCCGGTTTACTTTTTTCAATAACGCCCTTAATAATATCGCTGGTCTCTATTCCCGTAATGCCCATTACACCAGGAGCGATCCCGCTGACAGGCCGATACCCTTCCTTCACCGATTCTGGCTGCAACTCAAACAAATGCCTTGTGATAACCAAGTTTTCGACTACCGCTGGACCTAAGGCATCAGGAGTGACATTCCAATTACCAAGCCCCACTACTAAACAACTACTCGCCTTTTCCACTTGCACCTCTTTTAAGAAATTGGCTAGTTCTTGGGCGAACACCTTTTCAACAACCATCTGAAGATCTGTATCCTGTTGACGGATTCCCTGAACTTCTAAAGTAAGATACCTTCCCGCTTTCTTCCCAACTACTTCTTCTCCGTCCTTATCTATTTCAACTAAACTAATTTTTAAGTCATCGACATCCCGTTCTTTGATTACGACACCGTTTAAATGAGAAATATTTGCTTCCCCAGCCACCCCTTTTTCACCAAGTGCTATTTCTCTGGCTTCAATGGCTAAATCGGTTCGAATCCCATAATTCCGTAAATCTAGTTTTTTTTCCACCGCTGCTCACACCTCACATAGAATAATTGCAATTGTTTTTCTTTAACATTTTGCCGATATTTCTTTTTTATTATTCATAACTCTGGTACAATACCTTTAACGAGATATAGCTTAGATGAGACATAATTCTTTTCGATACTGATTCAGATATTGCATTATATAACAGTGTCTGATAAAATATAATTTGTGCTATTTAGTATAGATTTGAAAAGTCGGGACCATTTAATCTCGATTTCTATGTAGGAGGTGAACGGAATGCCAAACATTAAATCTGCTATCAAACGCGTGAAAACTAACGATTCACGTCGTCTACGTAACGCAAATGTTAAATCTAATGTTCGTACATCTGTTAAAGTTGCTGAAACTGCATTGGCTGGCGACAACGCTGCTACTGCTAAAGAAGCTTTATTAACAGCTGCTAAGAAATTAGACAAAGCTGCATCTAAAGGACTTATCCATAAAAATGCGGCAGCCCGTAAAAAATCTCGTTTAACTAAGAGACTTAATTCATTAAACGCTTAATTTTTAATGAGTTCAAATTAACGATCCATTCGGGTCGTTTTTTTTGTATACAAAAAGGCGTTGGAACATTCCCACGCCTCTTTTTTATGGCTTTATCTCATTTTCATCAACAATAATTCAAGCGCAATAGCTTTTTCAATTTGGCCCGTTTTCATCTTATAATCCGCTTCGGCAAGATCATTAATGATCGCTAACAATTCACGTTCATCAAATTTCCCGTTTTTCTGAAAGGCTAGTTTTACTCGATATGGATGTATTTTCAAGGCAGAGGCAATTTTTTGCTGACTATAGCCTTGCTTTGAAAGTCCCTTCACTTGATACATCAAACGGACTTGACTAGCAATAACACCCAAAATCTTAATAGGCTCTTCATTCTGCCGCAACAATTCATGATAAATAGACAATGCTTGTTCGATATTTCGCTGCAAGAGATGATCTACCAGCGTAAAAACATTCTGCTCAAGCGATTTGCCCACAAGCTTTTCAACCGTTTCTACATCAATCGTTCGTTCTTCTTCTACATACAAAATCATCTTATCCATTTCATTTGCAAGCATCATTAAGTTAGTCCCTGCAAGCTCAAGTAACATTTCAATTGCGGCATCATCCATTTCAACTTGTGCTGCAGCGGCTCTTTCTCTAGTCCACGTCTTCAAGTCATGTTCCGAAAGCTTCTTAGCCTCAAAAAGAGCTGCCTTCCGTTTTAATTCCTTTGTTATTTTTTTCCGTTCATCTAACTTTTCATATGGAGCGACCAAGACAATAATGGAAAAAGGAGCTGGATCAGCCAAATATTGTTCAAGTTTTTTTACGTTATGCTCTACTTTTGACTTATTTTTCTCCGCTGTTAAAAAGAACGGATTCATCAAGAATACCAAACGTCTCTCCCCAATAAACGGCATCGTTTCCGCATCTTCCAAAGCCGTTTCAATTGGAGTCTCTTCCAAATCAAATTGAGCAAAATTAAAATCCAACTCATCTTCACTCAATGCATGCTCAAGCAAAAGCTGCTTCGTCTCATTGATTAAATAACTCTCATTGCCAAGCAACAAATAAACAGGTGCAAACTGTTTTTTCTTTATATCTTTCCAAACATCCAATACCAAAATAATTCCGCCTCTTTTTATGTATTCTTATCCCTTTATGGTATAGATGCAAAAGCGATTTGACAAGCCTTTGAGTAAGAATAAAAAACGGCAGAATAAGGGAACCGGTCTCATTGGCACCGATTCCCAATCTATATGAACGCTGTAAGCAAGCCCCTAGGTTTAACTTCCTTTACAGCGGTTATAGTACGAACATGAACCAACAGTCGACTGACTGAAATGATATTCTTTTTTGGATTGGAACGGTGCGCCGTACAATTATTTTAGCCCCGCACGTCTAAAGTATTTGTGTTAACTCTTGGGAACAAAAAAGCAGACGACTTCTGGTTAAAGTGGTAAGTTTCAACATAATTTTACAGGCAGTGGTTTGGGAGCGGTAGATTTTTTTCTAGGTATCGCTTATACTATTAAGTGAAATAGGAGGGGTATATTATGAATGAATTTGAAAAAAATGTACAAACAAAGCGGAATGACGTTGGCGACTCAGCAGTAGGTTTTATTGCTTCTTTCGTATTTTTTGCACTCTTGTTCACGATTGCTGTTGCTGTACAAGTAATTGGCTCTTAATTAGTCGTATACATAGACTAAAAATACGACCTGCTTGATAAGTTGACTGGGATAAACTTTCTAGCTTGGAGGCTGCAGATGCAGTCTCTTTTATTTTTTTCTCGTTTCTGATACTGACATCCTATGGCAGTTGTGTTGAAAAGGTTCCAGTACTATTTTTAAAACGATACGTAATCGCACCATGGCTGTCAGTTCGAAATATTTTCACTCCGTGTTTAGTAAAGACATCAAGAACCTCCTGATGGGGATGGCCATAACGATTATTCTTTCCAGCCGAAATAATACTCACTTTAGGCAATATCGTTTCCACCAATTCTGCTGAAGATGCTGTCTTACTTCCATGATGGCCCGCCTTCAGAACATCTGCCCGGAGCGTTGGAAAGGAAGCAATAAGCTCTGGTTCTCCCTCAATGCCAAAATCACCTGTAAACAACCAAGTTAACCCGCCCATTTTTGCATACAACACAATTGAAGCATCATTGGTATTTTCTTCTTTTTTATATGGATGAAGTACCTGAAAACTCACGCCGCCAGCTTCCCATACCTCTCCCCGCTTAAGTGTCTGAATGGGAATGTCCTTTGATTTCGCCACTTCCACAAAATCCTTACCTAAATAGTCACTTTCACTTTCTCTCCCAATTACAATACTTTTCACAGGAATATGTTGTAGAACCTCACTGGCACTTCCAATATGATCCGCATCTGGATGGGTCAAAATTAACTTATCAAGATGATGAATGCCTTTACTTTTTAACAATGGAATAATTATATCTTCAGCTGTATTATACGTTTTACGCCGTTCCATCCATGCTTCCTGATTAAATGCAATACTGCCTCCAGTATCAATTAAGTAATTACCACGATTAAAGGGGAGTTTAATAAAGATACAATCACCTTGACCAATATCCATAAACAGAATTTCACCAAAGGGAGATAGTTTTTGGATATTGTATTGAATAATAAGGAGTGAAATGAGCAAATAGCGAACTAATTTACTGTACTTTGACTGTGTATCCCAACAAATGAACAAACCAAGAACCGCGACTACAAGGAGCAGTAAAATCCAAAAAACTGGTTTTCCGAATGTCATGGAAGCAAGCGGAATATGTACAACTAGATCCGCAATTCGATTGCACAGTAAAAATGTACCGTTTAACACATACAAGAAAGGGTCAGCTAGCGCCGTCGACACTAAATGTAATAAGAGCACAACGATCGAAAACGGCAGCAAAATACTTGAATAAATGGGGACAAATAAAACGTTCAGAAAGATCCCAAGCAGCGATACCTCAAAAAAATTATAAAGGAGGACGGGTAATGCGGCCAACTGACAAATCACACTAATCACTAGCAGCTGCACAAGCTTATTGGAGTAGCGTTGAATCATACCGCCTGACATAATAATAGAAAAGGCCACGGAAAAAGAAAGCTCAAAACCAATGTTATAAAGAAAATAGGGGTTATATAAAAGGAGGAGTAAGTAGATCGATGCGATGATTTCCCCTGCAGTTAGAGGCTTTTTACTAAGTGAAGCAGCAAAGAAGAGCATAGCCATAAAACACGATCGAAGAACAGAGGGGCTTGCACCAGAAAGGACAATATAGATAGGCAGAAGCAAGAGCATAATGAGCGTCATCCGCTCTCTAGTCACCCCTACCCGTATACCTAGATAAAATAAAAATCCAGCAAGGAAACTGACGTGAAGACCTGAAATAGCGAGCAGATGCACAAGACCAAGACGCTGGTAGGTAACCAATTCATCTTCATCGATCCACTTCTGATCACCAAATAACAAGGCGTTTACAAACCCACTTGACTCTTTTGGGAAGTGCTCATTCACATAAATAATAGCCTCACTTCTGAAATCGCGAATACTCTGCACAAACGTTTGTTTTGCCGCACTGCATGTAGGTAACGAAAGTGTGTCAGCTTTAAAAATCCAATAAATCGAATGCAATTCGAGGTATCGCTTATAATCAAAGCCGTTTGGATTGCGTCTTCTCTCTGGTTTAGCAAGATTCCCTGTTATTGGACAGGAAACTCCGAATTTCAAACCAGCTTGCAGCTGTACTTTCTCCTGTTCAGACTTGATTTTATATTGAAGCATCAGCTGTTCGCCTGTTAGGGTATCGACCTTCCCTCTTAGGATATTTCCATCAATATCAGGCTGATCAGTAAAGTAAACAATCTGCTGGGTCTCAGTCCCTGAGAAGGTCGTAACATTTCGATGATTGTTCCAAGAAGCAACCAGTACGAAAATGATAAAAATGAGGAAATAATAGAAGAGGTGATTCATTCGTTGAGTAAGAAAGAGGAAAAGAAAATAGAGGAGGATACATGTAATGGACTTCCAGCCTGGAAAAGAAATAACCGCCACGCCTAACGTGGCGGAAAATGCTGCCATAATTAACGATTTGGCCATCTAGACCTCCTATCTTATTCGTGGGAAAATAACTGTTCTGCTTGCTCTTTAAGGGCATTAACTTTCTCTTGATCACCTTTTTCCGCGAGTTCTTCCAGCAATTGATGAATAAATTCCTGCTTTTCTTCGCGTTGAAGATCAATAATATTTTTCGTATGCACTTGTTTTACTTTAACGCCTGCCTGAGCAAATAATTCCATTGCATAGGGATGATTTTTATAATCAACAGCGTAATACACCGCCTTAACCCCTGCTTGAATCAACGACTTGCAACACTGCAAACATGGGAAGTGAGTAACATAAATCGTTGAACCCTCCGTCGGCACACCGAACTTGGCACATTGGATAATCGCATTCATTTCAGCATGGATCGTCCGAACACAATGATTGTCGATTACATAGCAGCCATCATCGATACAATGTGTACCACCGGCAATAGACCCGTTATAGCCTCCAGCAATAATTCGGTTATCCCTTACAATTGTTGCCCCTACTGTCAACCGTGTACATGTGCTTCGTAATGCTAATAAATGGCTTTGCGCCATGAAATATTGGTCCCAGCTAATTCGGTTCATGTTGTTCTCCCCTTTACAAAGTAAACTGATTCTTCTTCATTTTACCTTGTCCATTCTCTTTTGGGTAGAGCCGTTACTTAATCGTAATTGAATCCTGCAGCTTTTCAAAGGTCTTGTCTCCAATACCGGAAACATTTTTCAAATCTTCTATCGACTGAAATGGACTCTTTTCTCGATATTCGATAATCGCAGCTGCTTTAGAAGGACCCACTCCTGTTAAGGTCATAAGTTCAGTTTCTGTTGCTGTGTTCAGATTGACCATACCATCCTCATTCCCTCCTACCGCCGCTCCGCTTACTGTAGCGGCAGCGTTCTGTGGGAGTGTCTCCGCTTCCTCGCCAATCTTCGGTACATAAATCACCATCTGATCCTCGACCAACTGAGCAAGATTTACCTTATCTCGATCTGCATCTGGATGAAATCCACCAGCATCATCAATTAAATCGATTA
Source organism: Peribacillus psychrosaccharolyticus ATCC 23296 (assembly GCF_000305495.1). GTDB lineage: Bacteria > Bacillota > Bacilli > Bacillales > DSM-1321 > Peribacillus > Peribacillus psychrosaccharolyticus. Next base: position 24,086 of record NZ_AJTN02000155.1, read on the forward strand.
CCCTGTCTCCGTCATCAGCAATAAATACACCTGGTAACTGAACGGCTCCTTTGACATCAATTTTAATAATTGATGGTTTTACTTCCTCAGCTGGACTTTCCACTTGCTCCACTGCAGGACTTGCCGCAAAAAGCGGTTCCTCCGTAATAGAAGAATCCGATTGTTGATAGAAGAAATAACCCGTAACAGCAGCCAAACCTGCTACTATTCCAGCAATTACTTTTTTATTTTGTAAAATATCCATCTTTTAACCTCCATAGATATAACATAATTACAACATTTGTTTCATATTTTTAGGTGAAGTACCGCTGAAATGAGAGGGGTGGAATGATTGAAAATTGGAGTAATCGGAACAGGGAATATGGGGTCAATATTACTTGAGGCTTTTCTTGAAGCTGAATTAGTGGAAGAAAAAGATATTTGGGTCACCAATCGAACACCTAAAAAGGCACTTGCCTTGCAGAATAAATATCCAGACATAAATGTTACCTACACCGCAGAGGAACTCGCCCAAACCGCAGATTTACTTTTCATTTGTGTAAAACCATTAGATTCCAATCGCCTCCTTACAGGAATTAAGCCTTATTTAACCCAGAAAAAATGCATAGTCAGTATTACCAGTCCAATATCGGTTAACCAGCTAGAATCACTAATATCCTGTTCCTGCGCTCGTTTTATTCCCAGCATCACAAATCGCGCCCTGTCCGGCGTATCTTTACTGAGCTTCGGAGAATCGTGCAGTACGGAATGGGAACAAATAATTACTAACTTAGCACAGGGAATTTCAACACCTGTACTCATCGAAAACGAGGTAACACGTGCTGCATCTGATATTGTTAGCTGCGGACCAGCCTTTATCAGCTTTCTCGCCCAAGCATTCATTGACGGAGCCGTTCAAACAACGCCAATCGATAAAAAAACAGCCACACTGCTTACAGAAAAAATGCTGATCGGAATGGGGGACTTATTGCAGAAAGGAATTTACACACTCCCTGCACTGCAAGAAAAGGTCTGTGTCAAAGGCGGAATAACCGGTGAAGGAATAAAAGTACTAGAAGCACAAACAGGGGACATGTTCAATAAATTATTCGAAGCTACCCAAGAAAAGTTTGCAGAAGACCTAGAGGAAATCGAAAAACAATTTGACCTCAAGTACTAATAAAGATTCGCAAGTAAAGGCCGAAATTCCTGCCTCCACTTGCGAATTTTTTCATTATTTTTTAGACTTGATAACCAGCTGACCTCGAGCTTTCCATAGGGGGTATTTTTCCTGTTTTCGATCTTATTTAGCAATTAATCCCGTCTGATATGCTCGTATTCCCGTCTAGAGTATGCATAATCCCTTCTGGACATAAGGTATTCCCGTCTTAGGGATGCTTATTCCCGTCTGGGCATTATTTTCAGGCAAGAAATACCCAATGGGGTATGGCGATTTGAATCTATATTTAAAATGTGTCGCTATTATTTATTGCCCTTTCCCTTTGGCTAGTTATCTCTGATTGTTAATCCACTTTAATTACACGTTTTGGTCTCTCTAAAAAAAAGGATTTCTCTTCCCGCAAAGCGAAATAGTTTAAAAAGGATTTGGAGGGTTGGATGTGTGGGTATTTATAAGTATGACGGGGGCTGGTCTGCTTTTAGCTCTGCCGAGTCTTATTTATGGTTCAAGAAAACCGGCTGATGATAACGAGATAGAAATCGATACGTTGAGCAATGAGAAAACTCCAAGCAAAAAGGGCTAAATAGTTTCCTATTCGGCCCTTTTTTTTGTGGATTATTTTTTTCTGGCGACAAACAATATGCGCTCGGTTTCTGCGTGCATGGGTTCGTCCTCAAGATCAGATAGAAGTTCAAGCACCTCAAAACCGGCTGCTTCTAGTAAGGCACGGTAATGGGAGGCTTGGTAGGTCCGCTGATAATGGAATTCATCAAAGCGGTCGTACATACCGCTTTCCTCATCACGAACGAAAAAGCTTAGTTCATGTTCAACGCTGTGTTCAGCTTCACCAGGGAAGCATTCCCAAATATACGATACGTCTTCATCTGATAAGGCAAAGGTTTGATTGGCGAAGACCTTTTCCATTTTATAAACAGAGTGGACATCGAAGAGGAAGAGTCCGTCTTCTCGGAGATGGGTATAAACTCCAGCAAACGTTTTGGAGATATCTTCTTCTTCGCGAAGGTAGTTAAGCGAATCACAAAATAACGTGACCGTATCATAGGTGCCTAAGCCTTCAAGTTCAGCCATGTTCTGCTGAAAGAATGAGAGGGAAAGTCCAGCATCAGCAGCCTTGTCATTTGCCATTGAAAGCATTTCTTCAGACAAGTCTACTCCAGCAACGGTAAAGCCGTGCCTTGCCAGTTCAACGGTGAATTCTCCTGTCCCACAGGCCAAGTCGAGCACGTGTTTGCCATCGACGTTATATTGCTCCATTTTTGCAAGCAGCAATTCGAGCCACTTCTCATATGGAGCATCCTTCATCAAGTCATCATAGACATAGGCAAACCGTTCATAACTCATAAATTCATGTCACTCAAATCTTCGATTGGTGCATCGCCCCAAAGGCGTTCAAGCTTATAATAGCCTCTTTCATCACGGTGGAATACATGAGCAATAACATCGCCAAGATCAACAAGGATCCATTTCGCTTCATCAAAGCCTTCCATCCGTTTAACTGTAACGCCGTTTTCTTCAGCCTTACTTTTCAGTTCGCGGGCAATTGCCTGCACTTGTTTATCAGAGTTACCGTGACAGATTAAGAAATAATCAGATATCAACGAAATCCCCTTCATATTAAGTACAACAATTTCCTCAGCACGTTTATCATCAGCAGCTTTTACTGCGGTTACGAGTAGTTCACGTTCAGTCATTCAATCTTCTCCTTAGTCTTCATGATTAAATCGTTATAAGAATGGAATGTATCAGGATAGACAGCCTGCTTCTTTTTCATTAGAAAAACGATCGTGTTACGCATGGCTTCAATAACTGCTTGATTTAGGCTGATTTTAGCTGTTTCCCGTACTTCATCAACCCCGGGAAACAATCGGCCAGGCTCAATATAGTCAGCCAAGTAAATAACCTTATCAAGCAGTGTCATACCGACTCTGCCTGAGGTATGGTAACGAATAGCATCTAGAATCTCCGTATTGGTTATTCCGGCTTCTTTTTCCACAAGATAGGCTCCGACCGGCGCATGCCAAAGCTCGCTATGAAAATCGAGCAGGGTTGACGTCATACCTTGTGAAACGATGATTCCGCGCATTTCATCTTTCGGACGAAATTTTGCATAATCATGGAAAATAGCAGCAAGCTCTGCCTTTTTAACATCTGCGCCATAACGATTCGCCAGCTCAATCGCTGCTTCAGTCACGCCAAGCGTATGCTGATAGCGACGCTCAGTCAATTGTTTTTCCACCAATTCCAAAGCTACCTCACGATTCATACAAACCATTCTCCTTTATATACTCCCGCACATTGTCCGGAAGCAGATATTTGGTGGTCTGGCCCGCTTTGATCCGTTTCCTAATCATCGATGAAGATAAATGCAGTTCAGGCATCTCTACCATCGTAATCGGATAGCGGGTCGATTCCTCATACCCTGGCCGTTTGACTCCAATAAAGGAAATCAATGTCACCAATTCATCGACGCCGTGCCAGTTAGGCAAATAGGCAATCATATCTGCACCAATGATAAAATAAAATTCGACCTCAGGCTCGCGATTTTTTAATAGTTTTACCGTATCGAGGGTGAAAGATGTCCCTTCACGTTCAATTTCTATATCTTCTACAAAAAAGCTCGGATCACCACTAATGGCATTTTCCAGCATTGACAACCTGTCCAGATTGGAGACCTGCTGCGTTTTCTGTTTATGCGGAGGTACATGATTGGGCATGAACCTAATTTCATCGAGGTTTAATGCATCCAGGACTTCATTCGCAATGATTAGATGGCCGATATGGGGCGGATCAAACGTCCCCCCTAGGATACCTACCCTTTTCATAGGCAACTCCTTATGGTAATTTAATTTGTTTATTTTCTCTTGATTCTTTATATAAAACGACCGTTAGACCGATTAACTGAACCAATTCAGCACGTGCTCCCTTAGCGAGTGCTTTAGCCACATCATGCTTATCTTCCTCACAGTTTTGCAGGATGCTGACTTTCAATAACTCGCGAGCTTCCAGCGCTTCACGAATTTGTTTAATTAAGTTGTCATTAACGCCGCCTTTTCCTACTTGAAAAATCGCGTTTAAATCATGAGCATTCGCTCGTAAAAATCGTTTTTGTTTACCAGTTAACATGTGGAGCCTCCTAATTTGTTCAAAACAATTTCTTTCATTCTTTGTGTATCCGGCATTATTCCCGTCCAAAGCTGAAAAGCAAGCGCAGCTTGATTGACTAACATATCAACACCGTTCTGTATCTCAGCGCCGTTCGCTTTCGCTTGAATCAATAATTTGGTTTCAAGCGGGTTGTAAATAACATCACTTACAAAGGCATTCTGTCTCAAATGTTTGCCGTCCAGCGGCATCGCATTCGTATCAGGACTCATTCCAGATGAAGTCGTCTGAATGATTAAATCATATTCACCCAAGGACTGCTCCGCTTCTGAAATCGTAAGAGCAGATGATTGTTTGGGATAAGGACAGTCAGCAATAAGCATTTCCGCACGAGCAAGCGTCCGATTAGCGATATCCACATTCGATACGCCCTCTTTCACCAATGTAAAGTAAATGGCTCTTGCCGCTCCTCCTGCACCAATAATCAAGGTTTTTTTCGACGTTAACTCTGTCCCTAATCGATCAACGAGCGAGAGATAAAAGCCTTCACCATCTGTATTATACCCTATATGGCGCCCATTCTTATAAATAACCGTATTAACGGCCCCAATTGCTCTCGCAAGATCGTCCACTTCATCAAGAAGCGGAATGATAGCCATTTTATGAGGAACCGTGACATTAAACCCGGATACTCCAACGGCCTTCAATCCTTTAATAGCATCTGGCAAGTTTTCTGACAGTACATGAAAATGATGATAACGGGCTTCAATATTTTCAGCCCCAAAGGCATCATTATGGATTGCAGGGGACATGGAATGCGCAATGGGATCACCAATAACACCGTAGATATGTTCCATTTCCCTTACCATCTCCTCAAATTAATGATTTACGAAGAATGACATTTACACCCTTCGGCACATAAGCAGCGACCTTAGCACCTGGTTCATTAACAGTTACCCAGCCAAGGCCGGAGAACACGATATCCATCTTACCTTCTTTAAGTGAAAATTCATGGCGGACCATCGTTGGAAACTCGTCCATTTGGTCGCGGCGCGGCGGATATAACATCTCACCAGCATGATTTTTATAAAGCTCATCAGCTTTTTCAAGCTTTGTCCGGTGTATCCCTAATTCGTTCGAGATATAACAAGTTAATGAGCGTCTTCCGCCTGAAAGGTAATCAAGGCGAGCCAGTCCACCGAAGAAAAGTGTTTGTTCTTCATTTAGTTGATAAACTTTCGGTTTAATCTCTTTTTTCGGCGTAATCAGCTTTAGGTCACGCTTATCAACGAAGTGAGCCATCTGATGATGATTGATGATACCTGGTGTGTCGATCAGAGCAGTCCCATCATCAAGAGGGATTTCAATGATATCAAGCGTTGTTCCAGGGAAGTGAGAAGTAGTAATAATATCAGCTTCTCCACTCACTTCTTTTATTAAGCGGTTGATGAATGTAGACTTACCAACATTCGTACAGCCTACCACGTATACATCTTTGTTTTTACGGTAGTTCTCGATTGCTTCAGCGGCCTCAGAAATGCCGTTGCCTTTTTCAGCACTAACCAGCAGCACATCCACCGGGTTTAATCCCAATTCTCTCGCTGATTGTTTCATCCAATGAATTAATCGATTATGTTTAATTGATTTAGGTAGTAAATCTACTTTATTACCGATCAACAAGACATCATTATTTCCTGCAAAACGATTTAATCCAGGCAGCCAGCTGCCATTGAAATCAAAAATATCAACGATTTTAACAATCAATGAATCCGTTTCGCCCACTTTGTTAAGAATCTTTAAAAAGTCATCATCAGTTAACGACACGTCTTGGACTTCATTATAATGTTTCAGTCTAAAGCAGCGCTGACAAATGATTGACTCTTTTTCCAATGCCGATGTCGGAGCATAGCCTAACCCTTTCGGATCTTCGGTCTGCACATGCACACCACATCCAATACATAATATTTCTTCTTGGTTGCTCAATTGTTGTCCTCCCATTCTATCATTCCTTTACGCTTTAAATAACGTAAAATTCTTCGTTCAATTCTGCGATTCATTTTCGTCCAGAATCCGTCCGTTTTAGCCACAGGGACCACTAAAATCGTATGATAACCCCCTCGATTTCCACCGAGTATATCTGTTAACAGCTGGTCACCAATAACCACTGTTTCCTCACGATTAATTCCCATTTCAGCTGCAGCACGGTGAAAAGCACGGCGAAAAGGTTTTCGAGCTTCGAAAATAAACGGGATTTGAAGAGGGTCAGCGAAGGACTTAACTCTTATTTCCTTATTATTAGAAACGATTGTCACTAAAATTCCCTGCGCACGCATTTCTTCGAACCAAATAATCAGTTCAGGAGTCGCTAATGGTCTGTCCCACTCAACAAGCGTATTATCGAGATCCGTTATAATCCCTTTAATTCCTTTGGCCTTTAATTCGTCAGCCTTTATATCAAAAATGCTCTTGGCATGTTCACTAGGCATAAATTGTTTAAACATGGACTCACCTCTCAATATTTCCGAGTATTTATTGTCTTCCATCATATCCAATTTTTCATCATTATTCAAAGAAAGTCCTGAAAATTGTCGTATTCTAATTATGTAGTTCATACCCTTTTATACGGTATTTAGACCCACCGGAATATCATTTTCAGCAAAATTTAATGATACCATAAATAGTGCTTAATAGGGAAAAAGTTTCGACAAAAAACTGCATTTATGTGATTGTGGATAACTTTATGCACATTATCCACCCTGATTGGTATAGAAAATTACCATTTATAAACAACTTAACCACAAGTTATCCACGGGTAGATGTGGATAACCGGAACGATTGTTCTCCAGGATTAATTCTGATAAAGTAAAGATACAACAAAGGGAACGTACCAATATATGCGACACTAACAAGAATATTCCATAAATATATGGAGGTGAATCGCCGCTATCGGCAAACAAAATGAATAAACTATCTGACGATTTGTTGATTGAATCCTATGTTAAGGCCCAAAAACTAAAGCTAAGTATTGATTTTATCAGCTTGATTGAGATCGAAATTCGGAGAAGGTCTTTAACACATAAAATCAATGTGGATTTTTAACCCTTAACCTGGCCTGATAATATCAGGCCGCTTTTTTTGCCTTTATCTTAAGTGCCCCAGCGTTTGTCCAAGCCGAACTTCAGCAGGAAGTTGTATGTCCTGAAGTGGTTCAAATGTTCCTTGTTCAAATAAAAGCACGACTGTTGAACCAAAGCTGAAATAGGCCATCTCCTGACCCTTTGCCAGTTCTTTTGCTTCCTCCGTAATAACGATTGAATTGATAAACATCGCACCAACCTTCACAACGGCAAGATGACCAAATTGATGCTGCATTTCCGTAATGTGACGGTAATTTTTCGAAAGCGGTGCTTGTCCATACTTCATCCCTAAACGATTAACAGGATACGATTTCTGCCCAAGTACCCATCGATTATTGACCGTGCCAGTTACCGGAGAATGAATACGGTGGTAATGACTCGGACTTAAATAAAGGACCATATATGTACCGCCAAGATACTTAGGCAATGCCTCACTATTCCCTAGCATTTCCTCAATCGAATAAATTTTATCCTTCACAACAATTTGTTTATCAGCGTTAATCTCTCCAATGTCTTCAAATACACCGTCAACGGGGCTGACCACTGCAGAAGCGTCCTCAGTGATATGTCTCGAACCCTCTTTTAACGTACGAGTAAATAAATCATGAAGTGTATTAAATGAAGAAATCTCTTCTTTGCTTTCCTCTTTATTTATATTAAAAACTTTTACAAATGAAGGAATCAACGGTTTACTTAATTTCGAATCAGCAAACCTTTTCAGCGCGCCTGAAGTGATTCGTCCATTCGTCAATTCAATAAAAAATCTATATAGAGATTGGTACAAAAATCAACACCACCATCTGTAAAATTATGCAAAAACCATTTGCATATTCTGTCATACGTAAAATATTATTATATAATATAGGTTTATTCAAAGTATAACTTGTTTCAAGAAAGGAGGGTACATTTGTTTAATCACGCACTGGATCAAACGGTAAAAAAACTGAAAGCCCAACTTGCAAACATACTTACCTTAGTCAATTTATCCCTTGGCGGATATGCAATTATAGCGATTATAAATAATCAGTTAAACCTGGGTTTATTACTAATCTTTCTTGCAGCGCTTGCTGATCGTTTCGATGGAATAGCAGCCAGGAAATTCAACTGTGAATCAGAACTTGGAAAACAACTCGATTCTATGTGTGATATCATTTCCTTTGGTGTCGCTCCTGCCCTTCTATTATATCAAGGCCTTTTAGTTGAATTGGGTGCTCCAGGTACCTTTTTTGCCGTGTTTTACATTGGCTGCGGTGCCTTCCGCTTAGCTAGATTTAATATTTCTGAGAACAATGGGTTTTTCACTGGAATGCCGATTACAGTAGCAGGATGTTTAGCCACGTTCAGTTTTCTGTTTATCCCGCATGCCCACCCCGTGTTCTTTCTTTGCCTGATCATTCTCTTGTCGCTCTTAATGGTCAGCTCCTTTACCTTTAAAAAAGTATAAAAAGAGCCGCTGGTATCAAAACCAGCGGCCCTTTCCATGCTTTTACGCTTCCTTAACTAACGGATTCGTTATCTCTAAGAATTCCTCAATATCCTTCAGACACGTTGACACGGCATTCTCCCAGAACGTACGCCCTGATAGATCTACTCCAAGGTGCTTACCAGCAAGGTCTTCTACATTCATCGAACCAGTATCCCGCAGCAGCGCCATATACTTTTCTTCAAAGCCTTTCCCTTCCTGAAGAGCCTTTTCATAAATTCCCAAGGAGAATAAATAACCAAATGTATACGGGAAGTTATAGAACGGCACATCAGAAATATAGAAATGGAGCTTTGATGACCAGAAACCTGGGTGATATTCACTAAGCGCTTCTCCATATGCCTCTTTTTGGGCATCTGTCATTAATTCATTTAAACGGGCAACACTGACTACCCCTGTTTTTCTTTCTTCATAAAAACGGGTTTCGAATAAAAAGCGGGCATGAATATTCATTAGTAATGCCACTGTCCGTTGAATTTTATCTTCAAGCAGCGCTAACTTCTCGCTTTCACTTCCCGCTTCCTTCACCGATGCATCCGCCACAATCATTTCGGCAAATGTTGAAGCTGTTTCAGCAACATTCATTGCATAACCACTGTTTAATGGATGCGTTTCTTTCAACGTGTGGGAATGGAACGCGTGACCCAATTCATGAGCAAGTGTAGACACATTTGATGGGGTTCCAGAATACGTCATGAAAATCCGTGATTGCCCGCTGATTGGGAAGCCCGTGCAAAAACCGCCTGGTCTTTTATTTGGACGATCTTCTGCTTCAATCCAGCTATCTTCAAAAGCTTTTTGTGTAAATGCAGCAAGCTCACTGCCGAATTTACCAAATTGCTTAGTAATGAACTCCGCACCTTCTTGATAGCTCATTTTGCTGGATTTCCCTGTTGCTGCAATCGGGGCATCCAGATCAGCCCAGCTTAAGCGTTCTACTCCTAGTAATTCAGCCTTACGGTTTAGGAATTTAACCAACGGCTCTTTGTTATCCGCAATTACACCCCACATACTATCAAGCGTTTCTTTCTGCATACGATTGATTTCAAGCGGTTCAGCCAATACATCTGTGCGACCATGTTTTTCATAAACACTCAAGCGGAATCCTGCCATGTGGTTTAGAGCTTTGGCAAACAACTCGCTCTTTTCACCCCATGCCTGTTCCCAAGCTGCGAAAATTTGTTTCCGAACTTGAGGATCAGCATCTGAGAACTTATTAGACGCCTGGCCTACAGACAGCTCTTCTCCATTAAAGGGAATTTTAATTGTGGCAACAATCGTATCGTACAACTGGCTCCAGCCATGATACCCGTCTATTGCAAGCTGATTAATTAACGACTCTTCTTCTACAGACAACTTATTCTTCGCCTGATCGCGGCGTTCAGTCAATATGTATGATAACTCGTTCAACGGTTCAGTTTTTAAGAGATCCTGAAAAAATGATTCATCAAGCTCAACCAATTTTTGATCCATTTTTGTCAAGACATTATCAAATGCCGCATACCCAGTGGTTAGAGCAGCTTCCCACTCCCTAGCCTTTGTATCCGTCATATCCTGAGCCCCTAAGCAACTCACAAACCCGCTGGCCTGTGAAAGAGCATATTTAAGAGTAGAAAATAGATCCACAGCACTTAGTAATAGCTGAGCATCTTTTTCCTCAGACTTCACCTGCCAGCTGTCAATCAGCCCATCAAACTCCAATATGTCCTTTTCCACTTGGTTCCAAAACGTTTCAAATTCCTGCGAGGAACTGCCTCCCTCAAAAAAAACATCTAAATCCCACGTCAATGAATACGACATCTATGTACCCCCTATATCTACTTTCTACTATTATATCTTTTTAGCGTGAATATTTCAAAAACTAATACTAAATCGCCATCATCATCAAATTTTTTGTCTATTTATTTTGCTGTTGGTTACTGCCTTTTGATGCTATTCTATGAATACTCTTTACTGCCGGGAGGGATGGAATTGAATGCGTTCGCCAAAGTGATGCTGGCCGTTTTTATTCTATTTTCAGTAAGTCAATTATCCCTGCATGAAAAAAATTTTGTGAAACCCATAGGAGTCGAAGATAACGAACAACTGGTAGCAGAATACATCGATTCGGCCATCCAGGCAACCCCCGTGCTGTCATGGAATATCCTATTGTTACCCGGACTTTTTTTATTTTTCACCCTATCCTTATCCAAACAAACCAGACTCACGATAAACCGCTCCCCAGTCTTTCATCAGGCAAATTACGTTAGCCACAACATTTGATTGGATCAAAAAATCTAACAATCAAAGGAGCAGATATCAATGTGGATGCGGTTTATAATGATTGGTACTTTCTCGCTTACGGCTGTCTATTTAATGACCTATCAAGTGATCTTTATCTATCACGCTGTGATTAATATGATGCGTGGACAATGAAGAAGGGAGGCCGGGATTTCTCGGTCTCCCTTTTAAAATGGTATAATTTTCATATCTGGAGAAAGGAGAATAAGATGGAAGAACAAAATGAGAAACTAAAAAATCCCCTTACACAGTGGGGACTAATTTTAGTTATAGTGGTGACCTTATGCGGCATTCTTTTTATTTTTTCAAATGACAAAGACCTGGATTTAAATCAGACTAATATAGAAGGCAAAGACGCCCAAAGCAAACAACTCGTAATGCGGGAAAAAGAGCTGGATCCGGAATTAAAATATGCAGACAAAGATTTATTAACACTCCCTGAGATGGCCGAGTATCTAGGCATCTCATCAGCTGAAAAATTCAAAGAAAACATTATATCATCTGAAGGCGAACCCAATGCCATGCCCCGCAAAAAAATAGATGGTGTGTATTACATATCAAAAAAAGAATTAGATGCTTGGTTCTGAGATTGAAATCAAATAGGAGGTTTAATCCATGCAAGAATGCACACAATGTCAAACCCCATTTAAGTGGAGTACAGTTTATAAATCACTTTGGTTCGCGTACAGTCCTATTCATTGTAATAACTGCGGGACCAAACATACAATCACATTTACATCTAGAATTATAGCAACGATTATGCTTGTAGTCCTTCCACTCTTGTGGATCAATTTCTCGTTAAATAAAATGACCTTTGACGCAACGATTAGTATTTCAATATTCATTTTACTTTATATCCTAGTGAGTTTATTTTCCCCTTTCTTAGTCCATTACAAATCAAGTTACTTAAAAGAATCATAAGGACTGTGAAAAAAGCATGAGGCTGCTGCTCCTCATGCTTTTTGTCTGTTTCTCAAGACTCCCTTTTCTTCTCTTTTTCGATCCGGTAAAACTCATGAAACATCTTCATCAATGCCCTCTTTTCAATCCGTGAAACGTAGCTCCGTGAAATTCCTAATTCCTTAGCAATTTCACGCTGTGTCTTTTCTTTTTTTAAATCAAGCCCGAACCTGCCGACAATGACTTCTTTTTCCCGTTCATCTAAGATACCGATGAACTTTTTAACCTTTTCAATCTCCATATTAAGTTGAATAGTATCGATTACATCCTCTGACTCCGATTTAAGCACATCAATCAGACTAATTTCATTCCCTTCCTTATCCTGACCGATTGGATCATGCAGGGATATATCCTTTTTGGTCTTCTTAGTGGCTCTTAGATGCATCAGAATCTCATTTTCAATACATCGGGCCGCATAGGTAGCAAGCTTTGTACCCTTGCCGTCGCTATAGCTTTCAATCGCCTTTATCAACCCTATGGTTCCGATAGAAATAAGGTCCTCCGTATCCTCCCCCGTATTATCAAACTTCTTAACGATATGCGCCACCAGACGCAAATTATGTTCGATCAGGAGATTTCGTGCATGCTCATCCCCTTCACTCATCAGCTTTAAGTATTTCTTTTCATCCTGTGCTGATAACGGCTGGGGAAAGGCATTATTCTTAACATAGGATACTAATAAGTAGAACTCCTTAATTAAATAACCAGCGGCTGCAAGTATTCCAGACATAGCTTCTACCTCCCGCTTTTTTGGAGTGCCCTTACCTTACCCTCATACCTATGCAGATTTAGGCTGGTTCGTGTCTGTACGATGAAAAAATCATTATAGAATAGAACATTTGGCCAGAGTTTCCAACACAAAAAAAGCTCATGCCTTTTTGGCATGAGCTTTTCCTATTTACTTACTCCGAGTCAACCGCCACTTCAGAAGAAATGACAATACCAATTACCGTTGCAATAACCAGACCCATTACGATTGAAAACATATCCGACACTCCCCTTATTAGTTTCTTACTATTAAGGTATCATGTATAATCTGTTTTCAACTGCTGTAGATTTGAACAATTTGCATCCAAAAAACGGCATTTTTGTGAAGAGAGTAAATCGTCGTTAACCGGTATCCTTCTTAACCCAGATACAACCTCTTGCTTCTATTAGAAAAATCCATCCTGCGATCCTCATTTTAACCTCCACCTTTCTTATAATCCATATTAGAATTTCCGATGCATATAAACCGCATCAATATGTTTTTCACGTAAGCGATCTACGCGTTCTTCGTTTACATACTCTGCTAGTGTTTTCGTTCTTTTCTTAAAAGTAATCGTAAAAAATAACATGTTAAAAGTCATGGATATTCACCTCCCTCAGCGAGGAGCAGTCACCACATTCACCGCTCCCAATATAAAGCATTTTGTCTTTAATCCCTTGATAAATCCCATAATTATTTCCTCCTTTTTATAATGTACTTGCTTAATTAATAATTGCGCTGCATGATAAATCGATCATGATGTGCTTGATAAAGCTCATGCACTCGTTCCTCATGTAAATAAGCTTCCTTTGTTTTTTTATTCTTTTTGACGGTAATTGTTAAAAATAATATATTCAGAGTCATGGTATCACCCCCCTTCACTGATGTCCCAAAAAAGGACACAAAAAGACCGCAGAATTATTCAAGCTTCTGCGGCAGACATAGAAAGGCCGCAGGAACTTAATTCTTCCTGCGGCCGGATTAATTGCATCATGAATTAATAGACATTACGCCTCAAATAAATTCTGCACCGTACAGGTCGAAAAGATATAGAGTTGAATAGCTGGCAACTGGAATCATCATAGTAGATAAAATCATTTTCTTCGACCTCCTTAGCAGTAATTTTTCCTTACTTGGTAAGTATATCCATAAAAGACGCTTTTGTAAACCCCCAATCGAACCCATTTTTAATTTTCTTTATTTTTACTCTGGCTGACTTATTTGCGGTCAAAAGAGTTACGTTCCTGATTAATGATCTCCAGATCCTCAGATGACACCTTTTTCTTAATGGCGAGGTGAAAACGTTCCGCACATAAAGCAGTCCAAACTGTACGGTACAACCTCCGTTCCGCACATACATCTACTGATTCCTCACCAAACGGCCACCAATCAGTAATCGCAGGTACTCCAATGAACACTCTCCTCCATTTTTCCCTGGCAGTTGTCCAAATAGTGTATCTTTCTCTTTTTCTTTCTTTTTGATTAGCTTTTTCCCGTTTAATTACGCATTCTGGGCAAAAACAGGCTGTTTTCTGATGGTTCTGCCTGGTTCGACCCAGGCTTTCTCTTTTTTTCACTCAAGATGAAGGCGGATTCTTCCCTAACTGATGTTGATTCTGCCCTAACTCGCATCTATTCTGCCCTAACGCTGCTTCATTCTCCTCCAACTCATCATCATTCGCCCCTTCCTTTATGAAGGTAATCAATCAAGATCAATCCACTGCCCGTACCAGCTTCTACGAGTTCTGGGGCTTATGAAAA
>NZ_AJTN02000154.1 GCF_000305495.1 Peribacillus psychrosaccharolyticus ATCC 23296
ATTTTAAATCTTACCCGAGTTTGTCTACAGTCTGAGATCATTCTTTCATCAGAATGATCTTTTTAGTTACTGACAATATTCATTTAGGAACCAGTCATAGAAATCTGACTCCCCAAGTTGGAAAATAGGAATGGGTTTTGAAACGAGATTGGCAGCCTTCTGATAGCAATCTGGCCAAGCGATAACTGCTTGAATATTATCTAGTTCATTTAACAGTTTAAAATCGCTTTCTTCTTTAACTAATACGGCCTTTGGATAAATTTCGCGTTTATAGCCTTCAATCAATATGACATGCGGTTCAAAAAAACGCAGTACACCAAGCAGGGCGGGCACGGAAGGAGGTTCATTCTTACTCATTCGTGACAAAAGCTGAATCGTTCCGGCACCCTCTACCATTGAGGCAGCTGCACCGGCTGAAAAGTGTTGTTCAGAATCATTTTCGCCAATATCGGGTATCCCTCCATGACCATGATGTTTTAAGACCGCCACTTCAATTTGTTGGTTGGTTAGTAAGTGAATCAAGTTTTTAATAAGCGTGGTTTTACCACTGTTTTTAAATCCAACAATTTGAAAAACAATGGTATTTACCATGGCCAGCTACTTCCAGTTTGGTCATCAAGTAATAAGGTTTCTACTAAGTCACCTTTTTGGAAACCGCGGGTCCCGCCTGGGAGAATCGTTAAACAATCTGCACCAGCCAGACTCATAATAATATTTGACTTGTCGACGCCGCTTGGCACTACTTCGAGCCTGCCATCTTGATAAGTCAAGGTAGTGCGGACAAAGCGGTGGAAAGGGTTGGCTTTTGGTAAGTCCGTACCTAAGTAGGCTTGTACCTTACGTAGATGCGGTGTATCAGAGAAAGAAAGAGAACGGACAATCGGCCTGACAAATAATTCAAAACCTACATAACAGGCGGATGGATTTCCGGAAAGTCCGAATAATAATTTATTCCCAAGAGCAGCTACCGTGGTGACACTACCTGGCCGCATAGCAACTTTGTTAAAGAGAACTTCTGCGCCTAATTTTTGATAAATGTCGGGCAGATAGTCATAATCTCCTACCGATACACCACCAGTAGTAATTAACATGTCTACCTGATCGATCGCAACTGAAATGGCACGGTAACTCGTTTCAAGTTCATCCACTAATTGGCCAAAGTAGACAACCTCACCGCCTGCTCTTGCTATCTGAGCAGCAATCATATGGGCATTACTATTGCGGATTTTCCCAGCTTGAAGCGGTTCATGTACTTCTAATAACTCAGAACCAGTTGCATAAAGTCCGATTACCGGTTTTTTTGCGACAGGTACTTCCGCATAACCGAATGTAGCCAATACACCTTTCATTCCTGGGTTAATTTGACTCCCCTTTTTGATTATGACGTCGCCTTTCTTAGCATCCTCTCCTTGAAAAGAGACATTTTCTCCTTTTTTTATGGATCGTTTAAAAGAAATATACTTCTTCCCATCTTTCTCAAAGCCTTTTGTTAGTTCTAGCATAATAACCGAATCACATTCTGCTGGCATTTGGGTACCTGTCATAATTCGTACAGCTTGGTTTTTTTGCACAGTTTTCGAAGAAACCATCCCTGCTCCAAGTTCTTCAATTACTTCAAACTCTAGTGGATTAGAAAGCGAACCGAATGTGGTATCTTCAGATCGAAGAGCAAACCCGTCATAGGGGGAACGATTGAAATGAGGTACATCATGAGTGGCGACAATATCCTCAGCTAAAAAACGCCCCTGACATTCTGCTATGGTGACATACTCTTTTTCTCCAAAGCCTTTTTTATCAATAATTTTAGTAACAGCTTCTGCTACGCTGATTGGTATTCTACGTTCGAGCATCATTTTTCACTCCTATTTTTTCTATGTCCTGTTTTATGGTACAACTATAACAAAATAATGACAGCGATGGTATATTTCAAGGCTCTCGAAAGATACTACAAAAAAACCGTTCCGGTTATACGGGACGGTTTAAGCTAAAGCTATTTTCTTAATCGACCAAGTTCTTCCGCAATGGCTTCCATCTCTCTTGGACTGAAATTACCTTTTCTCATGACCATTTCATAAATGTCGCGAAGTTCTTCGTACATTTCAGAATTGAAATTGGTGGATTTAATCGCACCGAAATTCATGAATTTAAGCTTTGTTTTAATTTCATCCACCATGTATTCGATGGTTTCGGGTGTGTTAGTAGACAAATCCATTATTTTTCTTCCTTTCGCTTCAGGGTTCAATTATGTCCATCTTTTCATGATTACTCGAAGAAGTCAATGTTCATTTCTCCTTTTAGTTAGTGATAATATAAAATAAATGTGGACAGATGAGATATACTTAAAGAATAAATTTCTAAAAATGGATATATAGTAAAGGAGGACAAAGTGATGACTCAACATTTCAATGAGAATAAAAAAAACAGTCAATTTACGAAAGCAGTATTACTAGGCGCCCTGGCAGGTGCGGTAATAAGTTTATTTGATAAGGAAACTAGAAGCTCAGTAGCCGTCAATGGTAAATCCTTTGCTTCAGGCGTCAAAAACTTTTTATTACATCCAGATGGTGTACTGAATCAGGTGAAAGAAGCAACGGGAACGATGAGGAGTACAGTTGAGAAAATATCAGATGATGTTTCTTTCATTGCGGATAAAGTGGATGAGTTTAAAGAGGTGCCTTCTCAACTAGTGAAGATGGTAATCGATACGAAGGAATCGTTTGAACAAGACAAAGGCAGCAATACTTCGAGAGACATTCCGCAAAAACAAACAATGCTATAAAATAAGGGGCAGAAATCAGGTGAGATATGTCCAGTAATTTTGACTGGGTGCATGAATCCTTTTTAGTTAAGCTGATGAAGCGAATACATGGAGATGACGCAGTGGGGATGGCCTCACAATTGGCTTATTTTTTCCTATTGTCTTTATTTCCTTTGCTGATTTTTCTGGTTACTCTCTTGCCTTACCTGCCAATTTCACAAAACGATATCCTTAACTCGATTGGCAGTTTTGCACCGCCCGAATCAATGAAATTAATTGAAGATAATTTAACCGAGATTATGAAGGGGAGCAGACCTCTGCTCTCTTTGGGAATCTTAGGAACGATATGGTCAGCTTCAAATGGGTTAAACGCTATAATTAAAGCTTTCAATAGAGCCTACGATGTACCTGAGACGAGAAACTATATCATGGCGAGGTTCGTTTCAATCTTGCTGACACTGGCTATGTTATTTGTTTTTGTTATTGCCCTCATGCTTCCCGTATTTGGAAAACAAATTGGTCTCTTTCTTTTTGATGCTTTGGGGATGACCAAGGAATTTTTGTCCGTTTGGATTGCGTTAAGATGGATCATAACCCTTTTGATTGTGTTGTTAGTCTTTACGGTTCTTTATTGGATTGCCCCTAATAAGCGACTGAAATGTTTGACTGTACTTCCTGGTGCTGTGTTTGCAACCTGCGGGTTAGGCATCGTTTCCTGGGGATTTTCGTTTTATGTGGAACACTACGGTAATTATGCAAATACCTATGGAAGTCTTGGCGGAATAATTGTCTTAATGATTTGGTTTTATTTATCGGGGATAATTATTATTATCGGCGGTGAATTAAATGCCATGAGAAGTGAAAAGAATAATCCAAAATGTGAGTAGTCATCCATTGATTTCTGTGTTGAGTTTCCTTATGAAAAGCCATACTAAAAGGAAGTTCAACTAGGGGGTTGAAAAAATGGCGAAAAGCAGTACGAAGAAAAAGGGAAAGAAGCACTCAAAGAATAAGACAAGTGGATCAGCTAATGGAAAAAATGCATACCATTAAAAGTCATCAAGTAAAGGCTGTCGAGATTTCTCGTCAGCCTTTACTCTACATATAGTCTCTATCTGCTATTACTAATGCTGTATCCCTCTGCGCTTTTTTCTTTAAATAATCCTAATGAAATAAAAATAATCAGCAGCATGGAACTCATGACGAAGAAAAATCCTCCTTCTAAAAATTGTATGATGATTCCGCCAATGAAAGGTCCTGTAATACTTCCTAAACTGAAAAAAATACCGCACAAAAGATTTCCAGTTGGTAATAGGTTTGATGGCAGTAAATCGGCCATATAACTGATTCCTAAAGAAAAAGTGGATCCGACCATGATGCCAGCAGCTAAAAAACACGTAAATAACCCTACGGTAGATTGATCAACGAAGCCTGCGATGGTGAAAATTAAAAAACCAGAGAACATAATAATCATCAAAATCTTATGCCGGCCATATTTGTCACTTAGCATACCAAGTGGTATTTGCGAAATGATACTGCCAGCGGCAAATGCTGGAATAATAATAGAGACACTTGAAAGGTCAAGTCCAGAACGCAATGCGTAGACAGGAAAACTGCCGTTAAGTGTGGCCTCAAGAAAACCATAGCTAAATGGCGGAAGAAAGGCTACCCATGCGTATCGGCTGACTTTAGAGAAACGTTTAAGTGTACCGAAAAATGAGGATGTTTCAAGATCAGGGTCTTGATCAGGAAAAGAATTTTTTAAGAAAAAGACGAATGTCCAGACTAGTAGACTCATGATGCTTGAAATAATAAACGGTAAAGCTTCATTTATATCCAGAAGTTTAGCCATTAGTGGACCAATGGCAAAGCCTATGCTAAAAGAAAGACCATAAATAGCGATATTCCGCCCACGTCTTTGTATAGGTGAGATTGCTGTAATCCAGGTCTGTGTAGCAAAGTGGAGCGTGTGGTCACCAATGCCAATCAGCAGCCGAAGAACAAACCAAAACCAAAAGGATTTCCAAACAGGGAACATTCCAAGGGAAAGAATGACGGTTAGTCCTCCCGCAACAATTAACGGTTTATAGCCAAATTTCCTGAGCGGCCCTTCCATTAACGGTGAAATAAGCAATATCCCTATATATAGTCCCGTTGCATGTAGTCCGTTTAACGAAGAACTTACACCATTGTTTTCAAATATGACCGCAATTACGGGCAAAAGCATTCCTTGAGAAAACCCTGAAATCCCCACAAGGCTGATTAAAATGCCAATTAATAATTTCTGATTCATTCCCTAGTTCTCCTTGATATGTATAATTTTTAAACTAATAAGTGGATTATACAATAGCAAAAAGGGAATATAGTATAAATACATAAAAATAATGTGTAAAATTTGTAAAATGGAGATTGAAGCGATGATTAATAAACTGTTTTTAATTCTTGTAGGTGTTGGAGTACCATTATCAGTGGCAGGCACATTGCTGCACTGGCCAAGTGTGTTAATGTTCGTCATTTATTGCTTAACCATCATCGCTCTTGCTAGTTTTATGGGGAGAGCCACAGAAAGTTTAGCTATTGTATTAGGACCAAGAATTGGGGGATTACTTAACGCAACATTTGGTAATGCAGTTGAGTTAATTATTTCTATTTACTCATTAAAAGCCGGGTTAATCGGCGTAGTGTTAGCTTCGCTGACAGGTTCCGTGTTAGGAAACTTGTTATTGGTTGCAGGTTTGTCCTTTTTTATCGGAGGAACAAAATACAAAAGACAAACGTTCAATGTATTTGATGCTAGACATAATGCCGGACTATTAATTTTTGCTATAGTTGTGGCTTTTGTGATTCCTGAGGTTTTCTCGGTTAATATGAACGAGCAAGCAACCATGTCGTTAAGCATAGGAATTTCGGTGGTATTAATCTTACTTTATTTAGCTGCCTTATTCTTTAAGCTGGTCACTCATCGTGGAGTGTATCAGCCGACCGAACGTCTTGCAGACCAAAACCATGAAGAAGAGGTACCAGAATGGAGTAAGAAGACAGCCATACTCGTATTAGCAGCGGCTACTGTAGCAGTCGCGTATGTATCTGAACATTTAGTTCATACCTTTAGTGAAGTTGGAGAAAGCTTTGGTTGGTCTGAGCTGTTTATCGGGGTAATCATTGTTGCCATTGTCGGAAACGCGGCAGAACACGCATCAGCCTTAGTAATGGCCTATAAAAACAAGATGGACATTACGGTAGAAATAGCCGTGGGATCAACCCTGCAAATTGCGATGTTCGTTGCACCAGTACTAGTGCTCATCTCATTACTGTTTTCCACCTCGATGCCGCTTGTCTTTACACTACCAGAGCTAATAGCTATGGTAACTGCAGTATTATTAATGATTAGTATTTCTAACGATGGAGAAACAAACTGGTTTGAAGGTCTTACGCTGCTTGCAGCTTATGTCATCATGGGAATTGGTTTTTATTTACTATAAGGTTCGTCACCAACCTGCATTGACGCAGGTTGGTTTTTTAGTGGAAAAACAAAAATGGCTCTCGCTGTAATGAAACCTACAGTAAGAGCCATTTTATATTGGTAAGTGTACGAGCATCTAATTATCCAAAATGAACATTATTCTTATACATGATTATCAACTTAATGGTTAGCAGCTTATCGTACTAATACGTAAATGCCAAAACATGCAATGAACAAGTTATTCTAGAATGTCACCATCCTTTATTTAAGTATCACCAGCGAATTTCGTTAGTATAAGTAAGCATCGGTAGCAGGGAATTGTCTCTATAAGCATTCCTCCTAGACTTAGATGTGTTACAAACGAGCTTCGCCTCCTTCATATTAAGGTAAAATCAGTATATAACACATATTAAGTTTTGTAAAGATTCAGTTAATTAAAAAAAGGCAAAATATTTATCTAACATGCATAAGATGGACGGGCTTGGCAGATGATAAAAACAAAATTGACTACTCTTTAAAGGGAGTGCCACGATGAAACGATTTATTTGTTTAGCTGCTATGATGATATTGCTGCTGATTGGACAACAGACCTTTGCAGAAACTACACCCTCAAACAAAGTTCCTGAGGCGAGTAAGACAAAGATTCCATCTTCTGTTTTAAATATTGCTAAGGAAAATACATACCCAAATCCAACTCAGGATTTGCCGTATCTCATGCCTAGCAAGTTTGCAAAGTCATTGATTAAAACAACTGAAATTAAGATTGAAAACCCAGAACTCATTCATATGCTGAATGAAACGGCGATATCAAAAGCTCCGTTGGTCATTGGATACCGGGCAACCATTTATTTAGGTCACTGGGCTTTAAATTATCAATCCACGGAAACGTCACCTAATTGGGAGTACCAGCAAGTGAATACCAATTTTTTTGACAATCGCGGCACAGATACTGTCTACCCACTTCATTATAATCAACAAGCTCAAAAAGTAATTCGTGGTGGACTGACTGCTAAAATACCTGCTACTGCAGATGTACAAAAAATGATGCTGCTTAAAGCATCTGAAAAAACCAATTTACCTCTTTCCTTTGAAACAATTATTGGAGGCGGCACAAAAAAAGACCAGACGTATAATATTCCTTCGCAGCGTCTAGGGTACCTAAATGCTTACGTACCTGCAATAAATGAGAAGGGGAAGGTCACATATGGCGAGGTATATCTGATACTAAAAGGGAATACACGGACTATTGATATTAAAAACATCACATCTCAAGGAATTGGTGCTTGGATTCCAATACAAGATCATCTGACTTTTAGTTTTACCGCTGCCCAGCAGCCACGGTAAGCTTTCCATCTAACAAAAACAGGACCTTAGCAGGCCCTGTTTTTGTTAGATGTTCGATTTATTTTCTAAAAAGTTTATCTCAGGATAATAAGCATTCTTAACGAGAACATTTGGTCCAAGGCATTTTACGGCCGGACAATGACAACTCAGTGATTTCGCTAGTTTTGACTTCATCCACGTATTGTACGATTCTGTCAGCGGTTGATCGATAATATTCCCTAGACCTGGTGCATCGCCAAAGTCGGTCACAATGACATCACCAGTGAAAATATTAACATTCAAACGGGAGCGGCCATCGGGATCATTTCGAACAGTGACGTTTTTGCTGTCATATAGTCTTTGAAGCAGCCTGAGATCTTCCGGATCGTTGCTGCACGGATATAGAGGAAGTGTGCCAAATAACATCCACGTATTTTCATCTCGAATATCAAGTAAATGATGAATCGCTTTCCGCATTTCAGGTAATGGAAGTGTTTCTAAAGCTGAAGCAAAATCACTTGGGTACATTGGATGCACCTCGTGACGCTGACAGCCCATTTCCTCCACAATTTGTTTGTGGATATGTTCAAGATAAGGAAGTGTTGATTTATTGAGCATGGTTTCTGCAGAGACTAGTACTCCTGCCTCGGTTAAAGCGCGTGAATTGGTAATCATTTTATCAAATAGCTTTGCTCGTTGTTCTCGAGTTGGTTTCCGGTCCATCATGGCAAATCCAACGTCAATAAATTCATCGAGTGTTCCCCAGTTATGTGAAATATGTAAAACATCTAGATAGGGGATAATTTCTTCATAACGTTCAAGATCCAGCGTTAGATTTGAATTAATTTGTGTCCGCACACCTCTTTCATACGCATACTTCAAAAGGGGGACCACATAATTTTTTACACTTTTTTTAGAAAGCATCGGTTCACCGCCGGTTATGCTGAGTGAACGCAAGGAAGGAATTTCTTCAAGACGCTGAAGAAGTAATTCTATTGGCAGCCCATTCGGATCCTTAGGCTGCAGCGTATATCCTACAGCACAATGCTCACAGCGCATATTGCAAAGCGTAGTCGTTGTAAACTCGATATTAGTCAATGTCATTTTTCCATATTGTTCAATATCCATATATGCTTCCCATGGATCATGTGACGGAGTAATTTTAAGTGGTTGGTTTTTCAATAGTGTCATGGTATGTTTATCTCCTTACATAAGATTGCACTACTCATTATGGACTACCAAGAAATAATGTCAATTGTGAAATCGTATATGAGAGGTATTGAACTTTTTCCTTTTGTTAGGTACGATAGAAGAACAATGAAAGGAGAGTGCCCCATGGGAAAATCCATCTATAAAAAAGACGACCAACTGAGTTATTTAAAAGAGCGCCTGGCGATGTTCCTAGAGGTTCTTGAAAATATTGATCCTGAAACTACAGAACTTGATGATATCGATCGTCTAATTACGATTATTGATGAACTAGAAACAAAAATAGAGCAATTTAAAAAACGTAGTGAATAATAAAAAATATATGTAATGCCAGTTAGAACATGCGAAAAACAGCATCGCGTCACCATTTGGGTGACGCGATGCTGTTTTTTGTTCATTTAGTCTTAACTAACAAATAGATAAAATAAGGAGCGCCAATGGCAGCTGTAAATACACCAGCTGGAACTTCAAGGGGACCGAATGCTGTCCGTCCGATAAGATCCGCAAGCATTACGAGGACGGCACCAATAAAGGCCGAGGTGGGCAGAAGTGCGTCAAAGGAAGAACCAACAAGACGTCGTGCCATATGCGGTGCCATTAATCCGACAAATCCTATGCCGCCGGCAAACGCGACGGCTCCGCCTACAAGGCAGGTACTGATTAGTAAAAGGAAAAAGCGCTGTCGCTCAACAGAGCTGCCAAGGCCTATTGCTACTTCATCACCAAGTTCCTGAACATTAATAGTCCGAGTTGAGAGAAAAGCAATGATTAGTAAAATAATCGTCCAAGGCGCAAGAATCTGGACTTTCTCCCAGCTGGAACCAGAAACACTTCCAGTTATCCAAATATTAGCTTCAGCAGCTCGGTAAATAGGGCCGGTTACCATTAATAATGTTGTACACGCCTGCATGAGTGCTGCAATACCAATTCCAACAAGCACAAGACGAACAGGTGTGACGCCATTTCGCCAGGACAGGAAATAGACGCTGAAGCCCACGATGGCAGCTCCAATAAAGGCAGCAGCAGGCATCCATTTTATACTGACCGTTAATGAATGGTTATGGTCACTGAATAAAAATAAAAAAGCAACGACTGCGGCTCCTGCGCCAGCAGTAATTCCAATAATATCAGGAGAGGCTAATGGATTCCGGACCATCCCCTGCAGAATTCCTCCAGCAACAGCAAGAGCCATTCCGGCAAATATTGATACCATAATTCTAGGGAGGCGGAATTGCATGACGACCAGACGCTCCATATCCTCTCCCCCTCCAAAGAATACCTGAAGTACATGAAGCGGGTTGATTGGCATCCCGCCTAGACCTGCACTTATGATGAAGATGAGAAGAGTTAAGAGAGCGAGGAAGCCGATTTTGATCATTGCCTTCTTATCAATTAAAAAGGAAATTTTATCAGCCAGAATACGAAAACTGTAATACTTACTCATGATTGACTGAGCCCCTTTCTTGCGATGTAAATAAAGAACGGTGTTCCAATTAGCGCCGTCATTACACCAACGGGAACTTCTCGGGGCATAATTATGTACCTTGCTGCTATATCCGCGGCCAGCAGTAAAGATGCGCCGAGCAATGCAGAATAGGGAATCAGCCAACGATGATCCAAACCAATTATTTTTTTTGCTATATGTGGAATGATAATGCCAATAAAGCCAATTGGTCCCGCTGCAGCTACGGAACTTCCTGCGAGCAGAATAACAATGATTCCAGTGAAGATTTTAATCCTTCCCAATTTAAGACCGAGGCCTACTGCTACATCGTCCCCCATTGCTAACACGTTCATTCTGGGTGCAATCATGAGTGCGGCGGTCCAACCAATAAATAGGTAGGGGGAAACGGCCGCTAACAGTTCGAGTTTCCTTCCTTGGACGGATCCCGCAAGCCAGAATAATACCTGCTCAAATCCGGCTTCATTTGTAACGAGAATCCCTTGTGTCAGCGAAGAAAACATCGCCGAGATTGCTGAACCAGCGAGCGTAATCTTCATCGGGGTTAACCCGCCTGTACCTGCAGAACTGATTACATAAACACAAATGGCAGCAAGGCCGGCACCAAGAAAAGAAATCCACGCAAAAGCCTGTAAACTACTAATATGAAAAATGGTGATGGAAAGCACGACCGCAAAACCAGCTCCTGCGTTTATTCCAAGAATTCCAGGGGAAGCAAGTGGATTTTTCGTCAGTGTTTGCATCAGCACGCCTGTGATGGCGAGAGAGGCTCCACAGGCCGCGGCAATTAATGCACGAGGCAGCCTGACTGTACGAATGATCAAATGCTCATTTGATTCATTGAACTGGGTAAAGGCTTCATAGGCCAATTGGATTGAAGTATTGGTATATCCAAACACAATACTCATGCCAATGAAAAAGACCATGAGGAAACCAGTTAGTATGAAAATAGTTAGTTTAGAAAGAGATGTCTTAAGCATTAGTAACCTACCATTCTATTCTAGTTAAATTTAGATTGAATATAAAAAGTCTTCAGAATTTAGGGTTGACAGAAAAGAAAAGATGCATTATTCTGGAAAAAGTGATATTGAGAATGATTATCATTTGAATATAATACCATATTTTCAGGAGGAAAAATAGTGAAAAAGAAGAAACTAAGAGTACTTTTAACGGTAATGTCTATGCTCGCTCTATTTTCATTAGCGGCATGCGGAGATAAAGAATCAGCCACGAAGGAAGAAAAAGGAGAGAGTTCAACAGAAGAGACAAGCTATACGGTTACACATGCAATGGGTGAAACTGAACTCAAAACGACTCCCAAACGTGTTGTTGTCCTGACAAATGAAGGAACGGAAGCACTTTTAGCGTTAGGCATTAAGCCGGTTGGAGCAGTTCAATCATGGTTGGGAGATCCATGGTACGAACATATCGCAGCTGACATGGAAGGCGTAGAGGTTGTTGGAACAGAAAGTGAAGTCAGCCTTGAAAAAATCGCGGCATTAAAGCCTGACCTGATTATCGGCAACAAAATTCGTCAAGAAGCAGTGTATGAGCAATTAAAAGGAATTGCTCCAACCATCTTTGCTGAAACATTACGAGGTGATTGGAAAGAAAATTTTAACCTGTATGCAAAAGCTGTCAATGCTGAAGAGAAGGGCAAAACAGTTTTAACAGACTATGACCAAAAAGTAGAAGACTTAAAAGGAAAACTAGGAGATAAGACGAATCAAGAAATATCGGTGGTTCGGTTTATGGCAGGAATCACTCGGATTTATTATACGGATTCATTCTCTGGTGTCATCTTTGATCAATTAGGCTTCAAGCGTACAGAAAAACAAGCGAGCTTATTTAATGAAGACAACAAGCTTGGAAATCTAGCCATCGAAGTAGGCAAGGAGTCAATCCCAGACATGGATGCAGATATACTCTTTTATTTTACATATGCACCACAAGGTGACAAAGAAGCCACTGCAACAGAGGAAGAATGGACAAAAGATGGCCTTTGGAACAATCTAAGTGTAGTGAAAAATGGCAATGCTCATAAAGTAGAGGATGCTGTTTGGAACACAGCAGGTGGTGTATTAGCTGCTAACCTAGTGCTAGACGAAATTGCAGCAATTTTTGAAGTTAAATAAGAATAGGTGAAAAGAGCTGGGATACCCAGCTCTTTTTTTGAGCAATTGGATCCAAGTTAAAAGAGTAGGTAGGTTTTTGGAAGTGTTCGAAGCGGTTTTTGAGAGTTATCTTACAATCCTTCACTGTCGTTTGGTTTGCGTACTTTATTATCCATATTCTTTAAATAACCCTGAATTCTTAATTTTCTCTTCTTTTCGAAATAGTATGTTAGTTGTATAATAAGACGGGTATGCCGAGTACACGCGTTCGTTGATCGCAGGCTGATAATTACCGTTTTGCAAAGATATTTTTTTAGGGGGAAGAGTACGATGAATATTGAGAAATTTCAAGAAAGCATGTATAGCTTAATCGTTGAAACTTCAACAAATCTTCCAAAAGATGTGCGCAGAGCAATTAAAGCGGCAAAAGCACGTGAAAGTTCGGGAACTCGTTCCGCAATGAGTTTAGCGACGATTACTAAGAATATTACGATGGCAGATGACAATGTATCTCCAATTTGTCAGGATACAGGACTGCCGACATTTAAAATTAAGACGCCGGTTGGTGTAAATCAGCTGGAAATAAAACAAGCAATTAAAAACGCACTTATTTTAGCAACGAAGGCTGGGAAGCTGCGCCCGAATGCTGTTGATTCATTAACTGGAGAAAACAGCGGTGATAATTTAGGACTTGGCTTGCCGGTGATGAAGTTTGAGCAATGGGAAAAAGATTATATAGATGTCCGTCTTATTTTAAAAGGCGGCGGCTGTGAAAATAAAAATATCCAATATAGTCTGCCTTGTGAATTAGAAGGACTAGGGCGTGCTGGCCGTGATTTAGATGGAATTCGTAAATGTATCCTTCATTCTGTTTATCAGGCGCAGGGGCAGGGCTGTAGTGCTGGGTTTATTGGTGTAGGAATTGGCGGAGACCGATCGGCTGGTTATGATCTTGCTAAACAGCAGCTTTTCAGAAATTCAGAAGATATAAACCCGCACGAAGATCTACGTAAATTAGAAGAATACATAGTAGAAAAAGCTAATGAATTAGGGATTGGCACGATGGGCTTTGGTGGAGAAACTACGCTGCTAGGTTGTAAAATAGGCGTTATGCATCGTATCCCAGCTAGTTTCTTTGTATCTGTTGCGTACAATTGCTGGGCCTTCCGTCGGTTGGGCGTAGAGGTTCATGCAGAAACAGGGGCTATTAATGAGTGGCTTTATCAAGAAGGAGAAAATATTGATTTTGCTGCTGAAAAGGAACTTGAAAGTGCGAGACTAGAAATGGCTGCCACATCTGAAAAGCCTGCTGATACAGGCCGTGAAATTATCCTTCAAGCACCTATTACAGAAGAGAAAATCCGTGAATTAAAGGTTGGCGATGTGGTTCATATAAGCGGTCGAATGTACACAGGGCGTGATGCCATCCATAAATATCTATCAACAAATGATGCGCCTGTTGATTTAGACGGCCAAATCATTTATCACTGCGGTCCGGTTATGCTTAAAGATAATGAAGGAAAATGGCATGTTAAAGCAGCTGGTCCGACAACGAGTATTCGTGAAGAACCATATCAAGGAGATATTATGAAGCGTTTTGGAATTCGCGCCGTAATTGGTAAAGGCGGTATGGGACCCAAAACACTTGCCGCTTTAGAAGAACATGGCGGCGTGTATCTAAACGCAATCGGCGGGGCTGCTCAGTATTATGCAGACTGTATCAAATCAGTTGAGGGTGTTGATCTCATGCAATTCGGCATCCCGGAAGCCATGTGGCATTTAAATGTAGAAGGTTTTACTGCAGTTGTAACCATGGATTCGCATGGAAATAGTTTACATCGTGATGTCGATCAGTCATCACTTGAAAAGCTGTCTCAATTTAAAGAACCTGTTTTTGGTTAAATGAAAGAAGCGCCATGTGTTGGCGCTTCAGTTTGTAGACAAAAGAGGTTCGGAATGGTTTCATTCCAAACCTCTTTTGCATTATTCGGACCAAATAGGCCTGCGGGAATAAGCTGGTCTAGTGTGACCATTTCGAAAATACTCCTTATCACCTCAAAATTCTATATCTATTTATAAATAGGCCTTTTACTTTTAAGTGTAGAAAGTCAGTTGATGGGAGTGTTGGCGTGAAGACTCCTGCGGGAACAGCGGGACAGGTGAGACCCCGCAGGAGCGTAAGCGACGAGGAGGCTCACCGCCCGCCCGCGGAAAGCGAAGCGCCTGGAATGAAAATCAACATCACGATTTTAAAGATCTCACCTGAGTTTGTCTACAGTCTGAAGCGCCTTGTGTTTGCGCTTCTTTTTTACTCTTCTTTTTTCTCCTTCACTTCCTTACTTTCAATAATGGGAAAAGGATCGATTCGTGATGAATCACTGCGATCGAGCCCAGATCTTAAGGCAAAGAAAAAAACACACCCAAGTAAACCGAGACATATAATAAATCCAATCGTAATAATCAAAAAGTGCGCCATTAGAATCCCCCCCTATATAGAGGTATATGCAGAAGATCTACTTTATTTCTAGAGTTTTTACTTTTATTGAAGCGCAGAAACTAAATGCAACATATAGTGAAGAGAAAGGAGGGATACCTATGGATTCGCTTACAGTAGTTTTCTTTGCAGCTATGTTAGCCGGATTTGCCTTAATCAAGCTTGCTTTAGCTGGAACCATTTTTGCCAGCATTGAGGTTGTGTTGACTACACTTGGTGTCGTAGTGGTTATTGTATTTGCTTTTGTCCTTATTTGGCGGGCTATTAGAGCTTTAATAAATAGAACGAATAATCCGTTATAAATTGAATACTCATTGAGCCATTTCTCTGCCGAGGAATGGCTTTTATTATTATGAAAATGTATAGGATCCTCCCTTCTTCAAACAATAAGAGAAAAAAGAAATTGGGAGGAACACGATATTGAAGAAAATCAGCATTTTGACATTGGCCATCTGTTTGTGTCTGCCAGTTACTGCAAGTGCAGCTGCCGATTCGTATGGATGGGGCTTTAATAAAGGGAAAAATGGACAGCCTGCCGATGCTGGTCCAAAGTTTGAAAATATGATCAAAAAATCCGCTGCTATTTACAAAGGAGATCCTAGAAAAAAAGAGATTTATTTAACGTTTGATAATGGCTATGAAAATGGATATACGGGGGATATTTTAAATGTACTGCGTCGTCAGCATGTTCCAGCAGCATTTTTTATCACAGGCCATTACTTAAAAACAGCACCTGAGTTGGTTGTCAGAATGGTAAAAGAAAATCATATTGTGGGTAATCATTCGTGGACACATCCAGATATGAGCCGTTCGTCAGATGAAGTAATCCGCCAAGAGTTAAGACGGGTGAAAGAAGAAACAGAAAAACTAACCGGACAGCAAACGATGAACTACCTTCGTCCACCGCGCGGCGTATTTAATGAACGAACGATGGCAGTAGCAAAGAAAGAAGGGTACACCCATGTTTTTTGGTCACTTGCATACCGGGATTGGGTTGTTGATCAACAACGAGGTGCTAAGTATGCGTATGATGAAGTGATGAAGCAGATTCATCCAGGGGCAATCCTGCTTTTGCATACCGTATCTAAGGATAATGCCGAAGCCTTAGACTCCATTATTACCGATTTGAAAAAACAAGGATACGTGTTTAAAAGTCTTGATCAGTTAATGATTGATCAACAGCTGCCTTCTCCTATGCTTTACTAAGCAGTCTTCTGAAGGAAATAAGCTACTTCCTGAAGGGAATAAATCGTTTTTATGTTGAATAGATTAACCATATACCCCCCTCATTCATACAGAAAAACAAGGCTCAGGCCGGCTTCCGCCATTTCTGAGCTTGTTTTTCAATAAATGCATTTAATTTTGGCTGACCTTTGGGAAGCTGATTTACGTAATGCCTTCGAATTCCGTCTGAAAGAGCGTGGAAGGAGAGCATTGCTGCAGTTATAAAAGCAGCCGCTGATAGCGGAATCCATGGGGCTGGATCAATGTCAAAATAAAAATTGGATAAATAAGTCGCCCAGTTGGGTAATGTATTTTGGAATTCATAAGTAGCAAGTCCCCCAGGAACTCCGCCAATTGGAATCATGGCTTGCGCTAAAAAAATATTGAAAATCCCTAGTTGGCCGAGTAGAAACAGGATACTGCCAACATGGCTAAAAAAGTGGGACAGCCATTGTGAGAAACAATTTGGCCAGTAATACCATTTAAACAATCCCCAAAAACCGGTTCCCATGACCACTCCCGATTGAAAATAGTCGGTCGTTTGGATAATCAGAATGCTTTTCCTTACAAATTCGGCTAATTTCCCTGTTTCAATCACAATGATAGCCCCAACAAGGTAGTAGAAGCGGTGTGGGGAGAATATGAAAAAAGGGATGGTGGCAAAGAAGATGACAAAAAAGAGAAGCGGAATTCTAGAAAACACTCCATTCCAAGCCTTTAATAACCAGTGAATCCCGCGATTATGAGCAGCCCCTGCCCCTAAAACAAGTGCGAGTGAAAACGCAATAATGCTGATGCTTAATACAGTCAGTAAGGTATATCGGGTGCCCATAATAAGTGCACTATACATATCTACGCCTTTTCGATCGGAACCAAATGGAAAATCAGCATCGGGTGAGAAGATCGGAATATTGAAGAGATCTTTCCAATAAAAATTCTGCTTTAGTTGAGCATCCACGCCTGGAAAATTTGGACCTAAAAAGATAATAATCAAAAAAATAAAACAACCGAGGGTACCCAGCCATAACGACCAATTTCTGTTCATGACGCAGCCTCCTCTTTCTGCTTCGTTAAAAAATGAGTAAGGATGGAGTCAATCCATTGGACAATTAAAAGAACAAAAATAATTAAAAAGCTAAACCCGATAAAAGCACCAGGATCGATTGGAAGCGGCTGGCCAGGCAACATTTTAGTCTGAATGGCAAGAATAGAAAGCAGCCTTGTGCCAATTCCACGGTACATGGTCAAAAATTCAACTACGAGCATGGCAGACAGTAGAGTCATGACGACGGGCATAAAGTGAAGCAGCAGTTTTGGATAACAGTTTCGCAGGGCGTGCTTCCATATAATCATTCTCCGAGGTACTCCTTTTGAAAGTGCGGTTCGGATATAATCTTTCTGTTCCTCTTCTTCGAGCGCTTCAGCTGTATACTTAGCGATTAAAGAGACTGGATACATACTCAAAAAGAGTATTGGCATGATGATGTTATACCATTGTTCATCACCATACATATCAACTTTAATGAAGCCTTGGTCCATAAGGAAGAATAAGAAAGTTTGAACAGAGAAGATGATAAAGAAGTCTGGGATCGACTGACCAAGCCATGTTGTAAATGTACCAAAAAGTTTCCGAGGCCCTTTTTGATAGGTATAATCATAGACACCTTTGATAATACCGAGAATAATACTGAGTAAGAATGCAGGAATCATAATTTTTAGACTGCGGAGGCCATAATGATGCAACTCAGTCTCTACAGGGATCTTAAATTGAGTGGTACCAAGACTTTTGTTTTCTTTCACGTCCCTATAATAATTCACAATATTCTCTTCATAAGCCTTCCAGCTGAAATCCCATGCCATATAATCAATTGTACCAATTCGTTCAAAGGTGGTTTCCCTGGGAATTAGGGCTGCTAGAACAATAATCACAGCTATTGAGACCCAAAAGAATAAATTCACCAATAACTTTAAAAAGAGTGTCATAAAAATCTCCTTGGTAAGTTTTGGTTAATTATACCTAAATATTTAAAATATTGGAACAACTATGTGTGATTGTTTTGTCCAGCGTATTGGGAAGTAATTAAAGAGGAAACATGATATAATACGGGGAAAACTGTTAAAGGCAGGAATACTATGTGGACGAAAACTATTAGGGTTCAACCGCCTTATGATTTCGATTTAGTAGTAGAGCGTTTGGCGCTCGATCCCCTTCATGTAATCAACAGAGAAGAACGGACAGTAAGGGTTCCGTTATATATAGAAAAAAAGCCAGTTGTTCTAACCGTGAAAGCGGAAGGAAGTACGGATGATCCCTCGTTTACAATCAGCGGGAACACAGAGGAGCAAATGGAACAAGGATTAACCCGAGTAAAAAAGGTCTTTCATTTTCATCAGCCGCTGCAGGACATTTCGACCCATTTTGAAGATACAGATTTAAAGGGGTTATTTACAGACCATCGCGGCACACCGATTGTACTCGACTTTGATTACTACAGCTGTCTCGTAAAGTGCATCGTCCATCAGCAGCTAAACTTGGCCTTTGCACATACTTTAACTGAACGCTATGTGAAGACTTTCGGCTTTGAGCTCGACGGAGCCTGGTTTTATCCATCACCAAGAACAGCAGCAAACCTGACTGTTGAACAGCTTCGAGACATTCAGTTCAGCGGACGAAAAGCAGAATATGTAATTGGACTATCTCAGGAAATCACCGCGGGCCGTCTGGATCTTGAACAGCTTGCGCAGAGATCGGATCAAGAAATTATCGAGACATTGACAAAGATTCGCGGTATCGGAAAATGGACTGCGGAAAACTTTTTATTATTTGGAGTTGGCCGTCCTAATCTGTTTCCTAAAGCAGATATCGGGATTCAAAACGCAATAAAGCAGTTATTTGGACTGCCGCAAAAACCAACACAAGAGGAAATGGAGAAATTCAGTATAAACTGGTCTCCATACCTAAGTTATGCGTCTCTTTATTTATGGAGAAGCATTGAAAAACGGAGTGATAAGAAATGACAAATTCAGAAGACATCAAACTCGAATTAGGACAAACATTTCCATTAACTATAAAACGCTTGGGTATTAATGGTGAAGGCGTAGGCTTTTTTAAAAAGAGCGTCGTTTTCGTACCTGGAGCACTTCCAGGCGAGGAAGTGGTTGTAGAAGCAACCAAGCTTCATCCAAAATTCACAGAAGCTAAAATTAAAAATATCCGAAAAGAATCCGTTCACCGGGTTTCAGCGCCTTGCCCAATATACGAGCAATGCGGAGGGTGTCAACTTCAGCATTTAGACTACAGCCAGCAGCTTGTAGAAAAACGTGATCTTGTTCTTCAAGCAATGGAACGCCATGCAAAACTTACAGCAGATCAAGTTGAAATTCGTCCGACTATTGGGATGGACGACCCATGGAATTACCGGAATAAGAGCCAATACCAAGTAGGGCTCCGTGATGGCAAAATCATCGCAGGGTTGTACGGAATGAATTCACATAATTTAATTGATATCCCCAATTGTTTGGTGCAGCATAAATCCAGTAATAAAGTCACACGAATCATTAAAAAGATTCTGAAGAATGAAGACATTTCGATTTATAACGAAAAAACGAAAAAAGGTGCTGTCCGCACGGTGATAACCCGTGTCGGATTCGAAAGTAAAGAAGTACAAGTCGTCATCGTTACCAGCACACGAGAATTACCTAAAAAGGATCGAATCATTGAACTGATTCATGGACAGCTTCCTGAGGTTAAATCAATTGTCCAAAATGTAAACAACGAAGACACGTCACTTATTTTTGGTAAGGAAACGATTCACCTAGCAGGAGAACAGGTTATTAATGAAACACTTGGCGACCTTTCATACGAGTTATCAGCTCGTACATTCTTCCAGCTAAACCCAATCCAAACGGTTAAACTTTACGATGAAGTTAAAGAGGCAGCTGCTCTCACCGGTACGGAAAAAGTGGTTGATGCCTATTGCGGCGTTGGTAGTATCGGCCTTTGGCTATCAGAAGAAGCAGCAGAGGTTCGCGGCATGGACACGATTGAAGAATCGATTGAAGACGCCAAAGAAAATGCCATTCGTCATGATCGTGCAAATATCTCATTCGAAGTCGGAAAAGCAGAACAAGTCCTCCCTCGCTGGATTAAAGAAGGCTTCGAACCTGATGTTATCGTTGTCGACCCACCACGCTCAGGCTGTGATGACGCCCTGCTGCAAACCATTCTAGACGTAAAACCGAAGAAAATTGTCTACGTATCGTGCAACCCATCCACACTTGCTAAGGATATCGATATCCTGAACAAATACTATCAAGTAGAATTCATGCAGCCAGTGGACATGTTCCCTCAGACAAGCCATGTTGAAGTAGTTACGAAATTAACATTGAAATAAAGTAAAAAAGGCACCCAATTCAGGAAGCACTTCTTCTGAATTAGGTGTTTTTTTCATTAGTAAATGTATATGGTGCTTGTCTCGGTTATTGATTAGTTTTAATGATAGCAATAATTAATCCAAATCATTGTAAGTATAACCAGGGAATTGAACAACAGCCTATTTTTCTTTGCGCAATGCATCCATTAATTCTGGTCCTGCATTTAAATTACTGCTGACGATTTGTTTAGGGGTTAGTGCCATCCACTGTGTTAACGATATATCCGCATATTTAGAGCTTTTAAATACTTCTAAATACCAAAGCGTTTCTTTACCCGTATTTTGAACATAGTGTCCGTAACAGAAAGGGATATATCCTACATCTCCCGCCCTCACATCAAATGTGCTTGCTGTACCGTCTGCAGCGAATCCCGTCATACGTCCTTGACCTGATAAAAAATACAGCCATTCATCATTATTTGGGTGCCAATGCAATTCTCTTAAGGCTCCTGGTAAAATTTCCACAAGCGCTACAGAAATTTTTTCGGACACTGGGAAATTTGTAGAGTCAGCAATTCGGACTGAGCCGCCCGGAGACTTAATGGGTTCTTGACCAAGTAAATTATGCGTAAAGTTTCTCGTACCAAATGGATCAGGAATAGAGACACTCTCGAGAGATCCAGGAATATCGCCTTGGTAAATATATTTCTCCTGCTTTGGGATATTATCAAATGCACTCAAGGGTACGCAAAATGAAAATCGTAAGTTTGGCACTGTTCCTGCATCCGTAACTGGCGGTACAAGCATATCTGGATTTCACGCACGCAAAATATCACGTGGTCCGGGATCCGTTGCGCCAGCTCCATCAGCCCGAATAGGTTCCGGTATTTCACCAGCATAAACTTTGAAATCAATTGGCTTTGGCAATTGTATTCCTCCCGTAAATACGTATTCACCTGAACTAGCTTAAACCTGAAAATAGGCATTACTACAACTGAATGCCTTGATAAATTCTATTATGCTGAATCCCTTTCATCTCACTTCGTAGACAAATAACGTTAAGGGGAATTAAAAAAAGAGATAATGAACTCATTATCTCTTTTTAAATATCCAGTTAATTAATTCTTTCCCTTGTTGAAGAGAAAGTTGATTTGTACTTATTGAAGTGACGTGTAATTAATCGTAGGGTGTAAGGATGGGTTTTGATCGGGACCTTTGTATTTAGTTCTTTAATAAGATAAGCTATACTTTATTATAGTGAAGAAATTACGGGAGAGATTCTTTAAATTTTTAGTGAAATGGAGAAAATAAATGAGTGATAAAACAAAACAAAAATCAAAATTGCTGAAGGTATCTTCAAAAGTATTATTAATTATTATCGGAGCCATGATCACAGCTTATGGACTAGAAGCAGTACTAATCCCAAATAACGTTTCAGATGGTGGGGTAACAGGGCTAAGTATTGTGGGTTCGCAACTTTTTGGTTTACCGTTGGGGCTTCTAATTGGTGTTATAAATATTCCATTTGTTTGGTTAGGATATAAACAGATTGGTAAAAGTTTCGCTATTTATTCTGTTATCGGTATTGCTTCATTGGCGGTTGGAACGATTGTCATGCATCATGTCCCTACGATTATTGAAGGGGATACATTATTAATTACCGTTGTTGGTGGTATTATCATCGGTTTCGGTATGGGTTTAGCCTTGCGTAATGGCGGTGCTTTAGACGGAATTGATATGTTAGCCGTCTTGCTTTCAAAAAAATTACCGTTTGGAACAAGTGATTTAATCCTGTTTTTGAACACGTTTGTGTTTATTGTTGTATCAACTGTATTTGGACTTCAAGGGGCTATTCTTTCTGCAATTGCCTACTTTATTGCTTCTAAGGTTATACATATTGTCGAAGAAGGTTTGAGCGGTTCTAAAACCTTTAAAATTATTACGAAACAACCTGAGTTGATGGTAGAAACGATTCGTGATCGGTTAGGCCGTGGAGCTACTTACAATGATGCTTATGGCGGGTATTCAAATGAACAGTTTAAAGAGATTACTTGTATTATTAACCGTTTGGAAGAAAGTAAGATGAAAGAAATTATTCACGAGATTGATCAAAACGCTTTTGTTACGGTATATGACGTAGCAGAAGTTAAAGGCGGTAGTTTTAAGAAGAAGGATATTCATTAATAAGTGAAAAACAGTATAGGACGGTACTCTAAACAGGAGTCCGTCTTTTTCTTAAATTGAGGGGGGAACTGAAGATGGAAATAGGTTTAACAACATTTGTGGAGACAACTCCAGATGTCAAGACTGGTAAGGTAATCAGTCATGCGGAGCGTATACGAGAAGTCGTGGAGGAAATTGTGTTAGCAGACGAGGTGGGTTTGGACGTCTATGGTGTCGGCGAGCATCATCGGAGGGATTATGCGGCCTCATCACCAGCGGTTGTTTTAGCCGCAGCTGCTTCACAGACAAAACGGATAAGGCTTACTAGTGCTGTTACGGTGTTATCTTCGGACGATCCAGTGAGAGTGTTTGAACAATTTTCGACGCTCGATGCGATTTCAAATGGCCGTGCAGAAATTATGGCGGGACGGGGTTCTTTCATCGAGTCCTTTCCGTTATTTGGGTATGATTTAGATGATTATAATGAATTGTTCGATGAGAAGCTGGACTTATTGTTAAAAATCCAGAAGTCCGAAAAGGTGACTTGGAATGGCAAGCATCGTCCGGCTATTCAAAATCTGGGTATCTACCCTATCCCAGTTCAAAATCCGTTACCTGTTTGGATTGCCAGCGGTGGGACTCCGCAATCAGTTGTTCGTGCAGGCATCCTTGGTCTACCGCTCGTCCTAGCCATTATCGGCGGAAGCCCGCGGCAGTTTGCCGGG
The DNA here is from genome assembly GCF_000305495.1 of Peribacillus psychrosaccharolyticus ATCC 23296. Lineage (GTDB taxonomy): Bacteria > Bacillota > Bacilli > Bacillales > DSM-1321 > Peribacillus > Peribacillus psychrosaccharolyticus. The sequence continues at coordinate 23,309 of NZ_AJTN02000154.1, forward strand.
CTCGTACAACTTTATAAAAGAGCCGCTAAAGAGGCTGGCCATGATGTAACTAAGCTGCCAATTGCCTCACATTCACACGGATTTATTGCCGAGAGTACAGAACTTGCAGCAGATAAATTCTTCCCTTCCACTCAGCAAGCGATGAATGTTATAGGAAGAGAGCGAGGGTGGGGGGAATATACGCGGGCAACGTTTGATTCTGCACGTAGTTTAGAAGGTGCGCTCTATGTTGGCGATACGGAGACAGTCGCAAAAAAAATTATTCATCTTCGCAAAAACGTGGGGATTACACGCTTTATGCTGCATGTACCCGTGGGATCAATGCCGCATGATGATGTAATGAAGGCCATCGAACTGTTGGGCAAAGAGGTTGCCCCGATGGTTCGGGAGGAAATTGGCAGATGGGAAGCTAAGGGTGAAGAGGAATCGTAAGCTTTACGATGCTTATCCAAACTTAATGTCGTCTTAATCCTTTTTTAGGTATAATAAAACATACAGTACACTTACAGCATCCGGGAATCTGTAATAGATTCTCGGATTTTCATTTGCCGTTTAGTATTCGAAGAAATTACTCGGGCAATGATAAAGATGAAGCTGCTGAAACAGGTACGATAATAGGAGGTTAATGGATGCATAATCATGATATTTTAATCAGAGTACGCTATGCTCTAGATATAAAAAATAACGATATGGTAGAGATGTTTAAACTTGGCGGCGTGAACGTGACTAAAGAAGAAGTGCTAGAGATGCTTACCAAACCAAAAGAAGATGACTATGATGACTACGACGATGATGTTGATTTTTATGAGTATGATGAGGAAGAAGATTCAATCAAGTGCAATAATAAGATGATGGAATCCTTTTTGAATGGCATGATTATTTTTAAAAGAGGGAAACAACAGCCAAAACCAGGACAACCAGAAAGCCCTGCACCGACAGGGAAGGAAAGTGTGAATAATGTCCTTCTTAAGAAATTGAAAATCGCTCTGAGCTTAACTAGTGAGGATATGATTGATATCCTGAAAGAAGCAGGTGTCGATATAACAAAAGGTGAGTTAGGTGCTATTCTAAGAAAAGAAGGACATCGAAATTATAAACAGTGCGGCGACCGATATGCTCGTAACTTCTTAAAAGGGTTAACTTTGAAATATAGAGGATAACGAGAAAACAATAGGCTTGGGTGATAAGGAGAAATTCTTATTGCTTGAGCCTTTTTGTATACAGCCTTTTTTATTTTCAAATAAGTACTAGATAGAACCTTAGTGTACAATAAGTAGTGAAAAGGGACTAGATTACAGAACGACAATAGAAAAGGTGAATCAAGGATGATAATATATGAGGCAATTAAAAGTGAATTCCTTCATGATGTTTTTGAGGATAAATTAATAGATAATATCGTAAATAATTACGCAGAAAAAGTAGGCGGGATAAATAAAAGTGAATTAAGAGCTTGGGATAATTCAATGAAGTATATGCATCTTATTCTATTGGATCCAGAAATACCTGATGATGCAGGTGTTGCGATAGAGTTTAAGATTCCTTATACATCTAAACGGGTTGATTTTTTGATATCTGGCAGTAATGATAGAAATCAATCTGTCGTTATCGTTGAGCTCAAGCAATGGCAGGATATTGAGAAAGTAGATGGAAAAGAAGCTATTGTTAAGACTTTTCTTGGCGGCGGTGTAAGAGAAACTACTCACCCTTCTTATCAGGCGTGGTCGTACGCTGCGCTAATTGAGGATTATAATGAAAATGTCCAAGATAACCAAATGGAATTATTTCCTTGCGCTTACTTGCATAATTATATCAAGGTACCTGATGATCCTATTGTTAATGATAGTTATCAATATTATGTAGAGAAGGCACCCGTTTTTCGAAAAGGCGATGCGGCAAAGCTCCGCGATTTCATCAAGAAACATATCAAATTTGGTGATAACAAGGAAAACTTGTACAAGATTGAGAATGGCAGAATTCGTCCATCTAAATCATTGCAGGATTCCCTTCTTAATATGTTGAAGGGAAATACTGAATTTGTCATGATTGATGATCAGAAGGTTGTGTACGAAGCAGCAAAGATGCTTGCAAAAGAAGCGCAGAGAACAAATAAAAAGCAGGTATTGATTGTTAAGGGTGGACCAGGAACAGGGAAATCAGTGCTGGCAATCAACCTGTTAGTTGAGTTGACGGCACAAAATATGGTTTGTCAGTATGTGACCAAGAATGCTGCGCCAAGGGCTATTTATGCTAAAAAGCTAAAGAAGGACTTTCGAAAGGGGCATATCGATAACCTCTTTAAAGGATCGGGGAGTTATATTGATGTTCCGAAAAATACGTTCGATGTGCTGATTGTAGACGAAGCGCATCGTCTGAATGAAAAATCAGGCATGTTCAATCATCTTGGTGAGAATCAAATGAAGGAAATCATTCATGCCTCTAACTTCTCAATCTTTTTCATTGATGAGCGTCAACGCGTAACGCTAAAGGATGCTGGGAGCATATCGTCAATTCATCACTTTGCTGAACAAGATCAGGCTAGTGTATCGACAGCATTATTGGATTCACAGTTCCGATGTAATGGCTCGGATGGTTATTTAGCTTGGATTGATGATGTTCTTCAAATACGAAAAACAGCTAATGAGAGCTATATTGGCAGTAACTATGATTTTCGTGTTTATAGTGATCCAGTTCAGATGAGGGATGAAATTTACAGGCTGAACAAGTTGAATAACAAAGCCCGATTGTTAGCAGGTTATTGCTGGGACTGGAAAAAGGAAGGCAAGAACAATTCACAGGTACATGATATTGAACTATCGAATCAATTCAGCATGAGCTGGAATCTCGGTAATTCGGACAGCTGGGCAATAGATGAAAACTCTGTCCAAGAAGTGGGCTGTATCCACACCTCTCAAGGGTTGGAATTTGATTATGTAGGAGTAATCATTGGAGATGACATGTACCATAGTGATGATTTGGTACAAACCGATTTTACAAAAAGGGCCAAAACCGACAGTTCATTAAAAGGAATAAAAAAGCTATCAAAAGAAGAACCAGAGAAAGCAATGAAACTGGCTGATGAGATTATCCGGAACACGTATAGGACGCTCTTAACCAGAGGGCAAAAAGGGTGCTTCGTCTACTGTACAAATAAGGATTTGGAAAATTACTTGCTCGAACGCATTGGAGAAATCCAAGCACAGTATGAGCCTAACGAGTTTTTTGAAGGGAAGAAGAGTGTTGCAGAGGAAAGGGAGTCTTATAAATAATGAGTTTGGTTTTCAATACAGGGAGCCATTTATAAGTGAGTGTGGTCTATTTCAAGATAAATGACCTATCTTAATGTTTTTGCTTTAAAACTACACACGTAATCTAAAGTCATTGATGAAATTTTTCATTTAATGGCTTTTTTTCATAAATAAAAGCTTTACATCGATATATTAAAAACTGAATATTCAAAATAAAACTTCTTTAAATTCCTTTCCTCGTTTATTATAAAAATGAAAGGCGGTGTTAGTTTGATGAATGAAATAGCAAAGAACTTGTCTCTTCCTGCTCTTTTATTGGATCTAGATGCTTTTGATCATAATTGCAAGAAGATCGCTGAAAAGGCAAATGGAAAAACGATCAGAATCGCTACTAAATCGATACGGTCAATTCCAGTTTTAAAAAGAATTCTCGAATACAGCCCTGTCTTTAAAGGCGTTATGTGTTATAGCCTCAGTGAAGCTATTTTTCTTGCAGAACAAGGCATTGCGGATATCCTTATAGGTTATCCATGCTTCGATCCCGAAGCTCATACTAATATAGCAAAATTAAATGGTGAAGGTAACCAAATTACCTGTATGGTCGATTCCATTGAACAGGTTAAGCAGTTAAATGAGATTGCTATAAAGGCAAATGGTTTTTTTATTTATGTATTGATATTGATATGAGCACCACGTTTGGCAGCCTTCATTTTGGAGTGAGGCGTTCTCCATTAAGAATATCTGATGATGTCATCCAGCTAGTCCGATATATAAAGGAATATCCGACACTAAAGCTGATTGGCATCATGGGCTATGAAGCTCAAATTGCTGGGGTAAGTGATAAGCTGCCTTCTCAGAAACTAAAAAACATAGCTGTTTCTTTTATGAAAAAGAAATCACTCAATAAAATTAAACTGCGAAGGGAGAAAATTGTGCAATCTCTTCAGAGCGAGGATCTTCAACTAGTATTTGTAAATGGAGGTGGGACGGGTAGTCTTGATACGACGTCGAAAGAAGAAGGTGTTACGGAACTGACTGCAGGTTCAGGTTTCTATGCCCCTCTGTTATTTGATTATTATCGAGATTTCCGCTATACCCCTGCCTTATTTTTTTCGTTGCCAGTCGTTAGAAAACCATCCCCCAATATTTATACTTGTCTTGGAGGTGGGTATGTTTCATCTGGAGTGCATGGTCGGGATAAGGTGCCCATGCCAGTCTATCCGCCGGGTGGTAAACTATTACCATTTGAAGGAGCGGGGGAAGTGCAAACCCCTGTTTATTATGAAAAGGAAACGTTAGAAATTGGAGATGTCATCATTTTTAGGGCAGCTAAAGCTGGAGAAATATGTGAACGGTTTAATGAAATTATTTGTCTTTCTAATCAACAAGTAGTGAATCAATTTCTAACCTATCGGGGGGAAGGGAAATGTTTTCTATAATGAAAACGGCGCAAGGAAAACGATGGAGAAATTGGTCTAAAACATGTGAATGTACTCCGGAAAAAATCCTGTATCCATCCTCAATTGAGGAGGTTGTTTCATTCGTTAAAGAAGCAGTGAAACAAAAGAAAAAGATTAGAGTAGTAGGAGCAGGGCATTCATTTACTGATTTAGTAAAAACAGATAATTGGCTGGTATCACTTGATTTACTTAGTGGAATTGAACAACTTGATGAGGCAGCTAGCACAGTTACCGTTCTGGGCGGCACTAGATTATTTCAATTAGGAGAAGGGCTTGGTCAAGAAGGATATTCTCAAGAAAATTTAGGGGATATCAATGTCCAAAGTATTGCGGGGGCTATTTCAACTGGAACGCATGGAACAGGCCTGGAGTTTGGCAATATACCAACCCAAGTAGTGGAACTTGTCATTGTTACAGCGTCAGGAGAGGTACTTACTGTCTCCGAGGAACAAAACCCGCAATATTTTAAGGCTTGTCTTCTATCTCTCGGAGTTCTTGGAATAATTGTAAAAGTAACACTGAAAATAATTAGAACACCTATATACGAATATAGAAGTGAAAAGATAGAATATCCACTTTTTGTGCAACAACTTGAATACTTTATCAACGAAAACCGACACTTTGAGTTTTATCTATTCCCATATTCAGATCTTGTCCAAGTTAAAACGATGAATATTACGACGCATAAACCACAGCGTTTATTATTCCACAATTTAAAAAATCTAATTCTTGAAAATTACTTATTTTTTGTACTGTCAGAGGTATGTCGATTGTTCCCAAAAAGCAGTCCAACCATCAGCAGATTATCCGCGATGGCCGTTGGAACAACAACCATTACGGCAAAAAGTCATGAGATATTTGCTACTCCAAGACTCGTGAAGTTCAGAGAAATAGAATATTGTATTCCGCTTCACTATTTTAAGAGCGCCATTCAAGAGATTCGGGAGTGTATTGAACTAAAGAAGCATAAGGTTCATTTTCCGATAGAATGCAGGACGGTCAAGGCGGATGATATATGGTTTAGCCCTTCTTATCAAAGAGATTCCGCTTATATTGCGTTTCATATGTACAAAGGAATGCCGTATGAAGAGTATTTTAGAGAAGTGGAAGCGATTATGCAGAAATACGGAGGAAGGCCGCATTGGGGCAAAATGCACAGCCTAGGAAAAAAGGAATTACATGCCTGTTACCCGAAACTGCCTGACTTTTTAGCCATAAGGCATGAACTAGATCCGCAAGAAATTTTTCTAAATGACTATATCAAAAAGATATTGATTGGATGAACAAAGAACTTACGGGAACAAGGGTAAGACGGTCTCAGTACACAGAGCAATATTTGGAATAGTATATGGCAATTTGTGTTTTTCAAAGTGTCTGGCCTTTGCCCAGGCACTTCAACTTTTACCCTCTATAACGCTAGAAGAACACCAATCAAACAGATAACGATCTCCTGCTTTACCCCACACATACTAGGACAGTCCTTTGAATAATTTTTCATCACAAAATTAAAATCTATTAATGCTAGAGACACAAGGGTTTTGACAAAAAAGGAGGAATTTCCTAATATGTCGAAGTGATTAAGTAAGTTCTCAGTTTCTTTTAAGAACCTTCTCAAAGTGGTGATTTCCTTTTGGCTTACAGCAGCACTTCATACCCACCATAAATATAAAATGAACGATTAAATGTGTGACCAATTGGAGGTTGATCATATTGGATTCTGGGGAAATGTGCAGAATACTGATTGTAGATGATGAAATATTAATCAGACGAGGGATTATGCATTATTTAGATTGGAAATCGGAAGGTTTTCAAATCGTTGGTGAAGCTTCAAATGGTCAAGAAGCTTTGGAATTGATAGAAGCATCGTATCCTCACATTATTATTACAGACATTGTTATGCCTATCATGGATGGAGAAGAATTAACACGAATCGTCAAAGAAAAATATCCACAAATTCAAATTATTATTTTGAGTAGTTATGGAGAATTTGATTATGTGCGCTCCGCCTTTCAACGTGGAGTGGTCGACTATATTCTAAAACCAAAGCTCGAGGCGGACAGTCTATTAAATGTTTTGAAAACGGCTGTTAAAAGAATTCCAGGTTTTCAATCCAGAGAAAAGGATTTAAGTATTAATCTATCCATCGATCAAATTATCAACAAGTTAGTTTTAGGATACGATGTATATTATGGTTTGGAACAGGTTACAAGAGCGTTTCCCTATAGTCATTACTGTTTAATGGGTGTAGACATGAAAAAACAACCATCTAAGGGTTCTGCTGAATTTCCTGCCCAAGTCAAAGATATCGTTGAAAATGCCTTCAACAAACAGCTAAGCGAGGCCGCTTACTATTCTTTTAACTTTGATTCGAACATAATCGTATTTCTGGTTAATGTAAATCAAGAAGATTTGACAAAGGTTAGGGATGGTGCCAATCAATTAGCAGCTTCGCAGGTTGAGAGCGGTTTTGCTTTAACCGAGGGATTTCAACAATTTGGTCAACTAGGAAAAATGTTTAAGGAGAGCCTTCTAAAACTCTTAAACTATCGTTTTTATTTTCCCGATATCCTCGTTTTAACTGAATTTGATTTGCCAAGTATTGTGCCTAAAAGTGAAAAATTCAATCTAGATTGGTTTACAGAAGAGTTTATGCGCAAACACTTTGATTCATCCTTTTTCTATTTAAGGGATTATGCCGAAAAATTATCCAACTGTTTTACTATGGACGTTTTTGAGTATAAAGCATTTTTCAGTAATATCATCTTTAACATCACGATTCTCCTTGGCAATATGAATTATGAAATAAAAGAACTTGAACAAAGCAGGTACACCTTTTTCAAGCTCATTGACGAAGCAAATTCTGCAAGGGAGACAATTAAACTATTGGATCGTTTTATTGTGGAAGCGAATGAAAGCATATTCAAAATGCAAAACCGAGCGGAAAATATAAATATGAAGAAGTTCATGGACTATCTAAAGAATCATTATTCGGAGCCGCTTACATTAAACGATGTAGCTGCTACTTTTCATTTTAATCCTTCTTATATTTCAAGTTATTTCAGTGCTCACAATAATGAAGGATTTATAGAATCTCTGAATAGAATACGGATTGAAGAGGCATGTAAGCTGCTCCTAAAAGAAACAGCGGCCATCTCGGAGATTAGTGAAATGGTCGGTTTCTCGGATCACAGTTATTTTTGTAAGGTATTTAAAAAAGTAAAGGGAATGTCCCCTAGTCAATACAAGAGAAAACAATTGATATGATAAGGGACGTGATAAGATATGAGATTCATACCCATGCGCTTTAAACATAATACTTTGTTTATTACAATATCCCTTATTACCTTTATGATTATCATTCTGGTTTCAGTAACCATTACATGGACGACGATTCGGATGTCTGAGCAATTCTTTTTTGAAAAGTTTAGTATTACGAATGTGAAAATCATAAATGAAATAAAAGAAAGCTTTGAGTCTTTTCATTATTCTATTGTAATTGCATCCAATAATATACTGCAAAGCGGTGTAATCAAGACCAATCTTACTGAAGAGCAAACAAATGCCGAGAAAATGATCTCATTTTTTACTATGGGGGAGTACATTAAGCAAATTCAATCGAACTTTGATACGTATGAGTTTGAAATCATTGTTAAAGGAGAAAATGGGGTCACTTTAACGACCAATCGGCCTCATTGGCCAATTACTGATCAGGAGCTTAATGAGAGTTTTTTAACAAGCAATACACTAAAAGAACCAAAAAGACTGCTGTATCAATATGATGAACGAAAGAGTGAAACGAGAAGTATTGAGGAAACAAGGTTTGTTGTGGCTACTAAAGCATTAATGGATCGACTTTCCGGTACGGTATATGGCTCCCTTTATTTTTCATTTAGGGAAAGTGAATTCAAAAAGGTCTATGCGAACTATACTAGCCCTGGGAATGATATTTTCATAGTTGATAAGTCAGGGATGATTGTTTCCAGTAATCAATCTCAATTAATTGGGAAAAAGGAAGTGGATCTTCTGCGGTATGCGCAAGAGATCAAAACCAATTCTCATAAGTACATGATTGGAAGTTTTAGAGGGAAGGAGCAGATTATTTTAGTGGAAACACTTCCCTCTTTAGATATGTATCTATTTAATATTATTGACAAGGAAAAGGCATTTGGAAATTTAATCGATAAAAGAAAAATTGTGCTGATCTCGATAGGGATTGTCTTCATAGCATTGGTCAGTGTATTTTTCGTATCAAGAAGACTGACTAACTCTTTATCAAGACTTGTAAGACAGATTGAAAATGCGCCAAAATCTGAATTTCGTCAATATGTGGCTGTCTTAGGTACATATGAAACGAGGCAGATCGGCCATGCTTTTAATTCTATGCTGGACGAGCTGCATGAGTATGTGGAGCAGCTGATGCTTTCGCAAAAGCAAAAACGGAATGCGGAACTGGCAGCCCTGCAGCAACAAATCAATCCACACTTTTTGTACAATACATTGGCTTCCATCAAATTTATGGTGCAGCAGGACAGTAAGGAAGATACCGAAGCAATGATTACCGCTTTGATTTCGCTGCTTCAGAATACAATAGGGAATGTTAATGAAACTGTTACTGTCAGAGAGGAATTGGATAATTTGAAAAACTATGTTTTCATAAATCAAAAGCGTTATGGTAATCAAATAAATGTAAGTTATCTGGTTGCGCCTGATTGTCTGAATGTCAGATTGCCTAAACTGATCTTACAGCCCTTTATGGAAAATTCATTTTTCCATGGGTTCAATCGTAAAGCGGGGGGATCAATCCATGTCTTAATTTGGCAGGAAGAGGACAATCTGATTTGTGAAGTAGTAGATAACGGTGATGGAATAGGGGAATTAACAGAAACTAATCTTCCCAAATATAAACGACAGCTTTTCTCAGGAATAGGTGTTATGAATGTTCATGAGCGAATTCAACTCATTTATGGGGAAGAGTATGGTGTAACCATTTCCAGCAAACAGGGTGAAGGAACAAAGGTACGGATTATCCTTCCTTCTCATGTAGAACAAAAATAGTTATAAAATCTAAAGATATTCCAAATTCTAAAAAATAAACGCACGACCAAATCCTAAAAATAATCCAAGTTTACGAAAATATCTTCCTACCGAGTAATGGTGAAGAGGTGATAACATAAATATGTAGAAATGATAACGCTTACAAATAGAATTGGGGGGATATCATTGAAGAAGATTTTCGCATTATTGTTAGCAAGCTTGCTTTTATTATCAGCATGCTCTTCTGAATCAAAAACGACGGAAGAGGCTTCCGACACAGAAAAAGAAACCAACGAGTTAACAGTATGGACTTGGGATCCAAACTTCAACGTGAAAGCAATTAATATGGCAATGGACACTTATAATAAGGAAAATTCTAAGCTTAAACTAAAAGTCATTGAGAATGCCCAAGCAGATATTGTCCAAAAACTGAATACCAGCTTAAGCTCAGGTACATCTAAAGGGATGCCTAATATCGTCCTAATTGAAGATTATCGTGCGCAAAGTTTTCTTAAAGCCTATCCAGATGCATTCTTCGAATTATCAAGTTACTTCAAAGCAGAAGATTTTGCAGAATATAAACTTGCTCCTACCAGCTTGGAAGATAAACACTATGGAATTCCATTTGATACAGGAGTATCCGGTTTTTACGTAAGAACAGATTATTTAGAGAAGGCTGGATATACTGTTGAAGATTTGCAAGGAATAGACTGGAACAAGTATATAGAAATCGGTAAAAAAGTTAAACAAGCTACTGGAAAATCTATGATATCAATGGATCCGAAAGATCTTGGGCTTATTCGTCAGATGATTCAGACCAGTGGCTCATGGTATCTAAAGGAAGATGGCGTCACTCCAGACTTAGGGGATAATGAGTTTCTTAAAGAAGCATTTACTACTTACAAAGAAATTATAGATGCAGATATATCGAAACCTGTCTCTGACTGGGGGCAATACCTTGCGTCCTTTAACAGCGGCGAAACTGCATCCGTTCTAACAGGTAACTGGATGACAGCTTCCGTAAAGCAGGAAGCTTCTCAAAAGGACAAGTGGGCAGTTGTCCCTTTCCCTAAACAATCGGGTAATGCAAATTCTGTTAATGCAACTAACCTTGGTGGAAGCTCCTGGTACGTTCTTAATATATCAGGTAAAGAGAAGGCTGCAGATTTATTGGCTAAAACATTCGGTTCAAATGTTGATTTTTATCAGGACATCAACAAAGAAATTGGTGCTATTGGTACGTATAAGCCTGCTGCAGAAGGAGAGGCTTACAAAGCTGCAGATGAATTCTTTGGAGGTCAACCAATCACACAAGATTTTTCTAAATGGGTGGCAGACATTCCACAAGTAAACTACGGTGCGCATACGTATGTAATTGAAGATATATTAGCGGTCGGTATGCAGGATTACTTAAAAGGAAAAGATCTTGACACAGTTTTGAAAGACGCTCAAAAACAAGCGGAACAACAAATTAAATAATAGAATAATTGCCTCGGGAATTCGCCGGCTTCTCATATTGGTATGGCGGAGCTACTCTGTGTAACAGGCGGGATTCCCGAGGTTTTTTTATCAAGATAGTAAGGAGTTGATGCAAAGTGATCCCGGCAAAAACCAAACAAAGTTATTCTACGACAACGACCGGCCAAAAGGTGCGATTCATGAAAAACAGTCGGAAGCATCGGATAAAAAGTGCAACGATTGGATGGTCTTTTGTCGTACTGGCAGTCGTCATGATCTGTACGTTTACTTTCTATCCAATGGTTCATGCATTTATGATGTCTTTGCAATCAGGAACAGGTACAAATCTTACCTTTGTCGGATTGGACAATTATGCACGTTTATTGAAGGATCCAACATTTTTGACAACTGTAAAAAATACGGTTATCTATCTCATTATTCAAGTTCCGATTATGATTATCCTTGCTCTATTTATATCGGTATTGCTGAATAACCCCAAACTAAAGTTTAGGGGGTTCTTTAGAACAGCGATTTTCTTACCGTGTGTAACCTCACTTGTTGCATATTCGGTTATTTTTAAATATTTATTTTCTCTAGATGGCATTGTTAACATCCTGCTAATGAAAATTTCACTTATTTCTGAACCAATTCAGTGGTTGACTGACCCTTTTTGGGCGAAAATCACCATTATTGTTGCCATCACTTGGAGATGGACTGGTTATAATATGATCTTCTATTTATCTGCCCTGCAAAATATTGATTACTCAATTTATGAATCAGCAAAAATGGATGGTGCGTCCCCAATTCAGCAATTTTTTAAGATTACTATACCATTACTAAAACCAATTATTTTGTTTACTTCAATTATTTCAACAATCGGGACCCTTCAATTGTTTGATGAAGTCATGAATATTACACAGGGCGGGCCAGGAAATGCAACGATGACCATTTCTCAGTATATTTACAATCTGTCGTTTAAATATACTCCTGACTTTGGTTATGCGGCGACTGTCTCTTATGCAATTGTGATTATGATTGGCATCTTTTCCATTCTTCAGTTTAAGGTGGCAGGTGATAAAAATGAGTAAACTATCGAGCATATTTACCTATACCTTTTTAAGTTTAGCCTCCATTGTCTCCATCTTCCCGTTTCTCTGGATGGTTGTCAGTTCGACAAATAAGTCAGTGGATGTGACGAAGGGCCGATTATTGCCAGGGAGTCACCTTTTAGAAAATTTCCGGAGCTTGTTGGATACAGTTGATCTTATACCTGTATTGATTAATTCTATTAAAATAGCCGTTATAACAACACTGCTTGCTTTGCTGATTGCCTCATTAGCCGGTTATGGCTTTGAAATTTTTAAAAGTAAAATGAAAGACTATGTGTTTAGTTTCTTATTACTCTCAATGATGATTCCATTTGCCGCTCTGATGGTGCCCTTGTTTCGGATGTTTGGCACCATTTCCGAAGCCGCACCAATGATTGGTATTGATACACTTGCCGCAGTCATCTTACCAACGAGTGCAACGGCTTTTCTAATCTTTTTCTTTCGCCAAAGTACAAAGATGTTCCCTAGGGAAATTATTGAGGCTGGGCGAATTGATGGGTTATCGGAGCTAGGGGTTTTCATAAGAATTTATATTCCAACAATGAAAACAACGTATGCTGCAGCCGCCATTATTACATTTATGGCTAGCTGGAACAGTTACCTATGGCCGCTTGTTGTACTCCAGTCTTCAGAAAAGCATACATTACCGTTGCTCATATCAAATCTTGGATCTGGATATTCCCCAGACTTTGGAGTGATTATGACAGCAATCGTTATTGCAACCCTGCCAACTGCACTGATATTCTTCATACTGCAAAAACACTTCGTTGCCGGCATGATGGGGTCAGTAAAGTAATTTTTAAATAGTTGAAGTGGATTTGTGTATCATCATTATTAATAAATTGATCATGTCACAAAAAAACTACTAAGTTTCTGTACTTTAATAAGTGGAAAGAAAGGTGAAATGTTATGACAAAAGAATCGAAGGATTGGGAAAACTTATCTATACTTCACGTGAATCGTTTGCAGGAGAGGGCTTACTTCTTTTCTTATGCAAGTGAATCATCCGCGTTGACTTACGACAGAGGTAAAGCTAAGGGGTTTAAGCTGCTAAATGGTGTATGGAAATTCCACTATGCTGAGAGTCCTGCCTTGGCACCAAAACAATTTCTTGAAGAATCATATGATTCTAGTGAATGGGATGATTTGCAGGTTCCATCTAACTGGCAGATGCATGGATATGGAAGACCTCATTATACGAATGTACAATATCCATTTCCCGTAGATCCGCCGCATATTCCATCTGAAAATCCAACTGGCTCTTATAGACGTGAGTTCACTATTCCAAGTGAGTGGGCAGATCAAGCCATCATTTTGCGATTTGAAGGGGTGGATAGTGCGTTCCATGTTTGGGTAAACGGCAAGGAAGTAGGCTATAGTCAGGGCAGCCGTCTGCCAAGTGAATTTGATATTACTTCGTTTGTACATGGAGGGAAAAATGTTGTAGCTGTTCAGGTTTATCAATGGTCTGAGGCGAGTTATATTGAGGACCAGGACATGTGGTGGCTCAGTGGTATATTTAGAGACGTTTATTTGCTCGCAAGACCACAGACGAATGTGAGAGATTACTTTGTCAAAACGACTCTCGATGAAAACTACGAAAATGGCGAATTAGAAATTGAAGCTTTTTTATTAAACCAGCAGAATAATACGATTACCAATTATCAGCTGGAAATAAAACTATTAAATCATTTATATGAAGAAGTCGAAACAAAGAATTTAGATAATATCAGCATTGATGTGATGAATGAACAGAAGATATCTGCTGCAATCCCAGTTTACAGCCCAAAAAAATGGAATGCTGAGAGTCCATACCTATATCATCTGCTTCTTACCTTAAAAGATGAAAAGGGGAATGTGATTGAAGTCATCCCAACTAAAGTTGGTTTCCGCACAGTAGAAATAAATGATGGTGTGTTGCTAGTAAATGGGGTTCCAGTCATGTTTAAAGGGGTCAATCGTCACGATCACCATCCAGACCTCGGAAGAGCTGTTCCACTGGATTCGATGATTGAAGATATCCAGCTGATGAAACGTCACAATATTAATGCGGTCAGGACATCCCACTATCCTAATGATCCTCGTTTTTACGATTTGTGTGATATTTATGGGTTGTATGTCATCGATGAGGCGGATTTGGAATGTCATGGATTTGAAGAGATTAATAACTTTAATCAAATCAGTGATGACTCCAATTGGGAAGAGGCCTACGTTGATCGAATGAAACGAATGGTTGAACGGGATAAGAACCATGCTTCCATTGTTATGTGGTCGCTTGGGAATGAATCAGGATTTGGCAGAAATCATGAAGCTATGGCTGATTGGTCCAGAGCAAAAGATCCAACAAGGCCTATTCACTATGAAGGGGAATGCCGCTTCATTATGGATGAGGACCAAAATAATCCGTCCAGGGATCCAATCGCTTCTGATGTCCACACTACTATGTATACACCAGTCGAGGTAATGGACGAATTAGGAAAAAGGAACGACTTGACTAAGCCGCATATTCTTTGCGAATATGCTCATGCGATGGGAAATGGTCCTGGAGGGTTCAAAGAGTATTGGGACACCTTCTATAAATATAGAAGATTACAAGGAGGTTTCGTCTGGGAATGGATTGATCATGGTATCAGACAAGTAAATGATAAGGGAGAAGAGTATTTTGCGTACGGCGGTGATTTTGGCGAAATGCCGCATGATTCGAACTTTGTCATAGATGGTCTTATCAGGCCTGACCGTACGCCATCACCTGCGTTAATAGAATACAAGAAGGTAATTGAGCCAGTTAAAGCAGAAATAGTAGATTTAGAGAAAGGGATTATCGCAATCACCAACCGCTATGATTTTATTTCTTTAGACCATCTACAATTATCATGGTCTATTATATGTGATGATCAAATTCTTGATCAGGGAATACAATCAATACAAGCTATTCAAGCAGGTAACTCGAAGAATATCACAATACCATTTACGCTGCCTGCAAATATAAAGGCTCACACTGATTACATGTTGAATGTTAGTTTACGGACGACTGTGGACACCTTATGGGCTAAAGCAGGTCATGAACTAGCATGGGAGCAATTTAACTATCCTGTTTCAGCCAAAGTAACTGAAAAAATCATCCCGCTATCTTATCCGATGACGGTTAAAGAGTGTGACTCGTTGATTTCTGTATCTGGAGATACGTTTGAATTTGCTTTTAATAAAATTTTTGGTGTCATTGACTCATGGACTGTTGAAGGATTGAAGGTTTTGGAAACAGGGCCAAAATTGAATTTCTGGAGGGCACCGACAGATAACGACAAATTGGCTATTCATAAAGGCATTAGTTCAAAGGAAGTATGGCAAAAATATGGTCTGCACTGGATGCAACATAGAATCGATGATGTATCGTATGTTGTTTCCTCTAACAAGAAGAAAGTGGATATTCATGTCGCTGTGCGAATTGCGCCGCCAAGGTTAGCATGGGGAATCACCGCCACATACACCTATACCATTTTAGGCAGCGGCGATGTTTTCTTAAATGTAAAAGGCGACCCACAAGGAGAACTGCCAGAAACGATGCCAAGAATTGGGTTAACGATGAAGCTGCCAAAAACGCTGGAGAATGTCAGCTGGTACGGCCGCGGCCCTGGAGAAGCTTATGTGGATAGCATGATGGCCAATAAAATAGGCGTATGGACCAATAATGTTGAAGGGTTATATACCCCTTATGTCTGGCCGCAAGAAAATGGCAATCGGCATCAGGTTAAATGGGTCTCATTAACGGATGCAAATGGTTTTGGGCTTTTAGCGGTCGGCGAACCAGAAATAGATTTTAGTGCTCACTACTATACTACTGAAAATATTGAAAACGCTAACCATACGCATGACTTGAAGATTGAGGATTACATTACCTTTAATTTGGATCATAAACAGCATGGTCTTGGCTCATCCAGCTGCGGTCCAGATGTACTGGAAAAATATCGTTTAAGACCTGATGCTTTTGAATTTGAAGTGCGATTCAAACCTTATTTCAAAAATCAATTTTCCCCGATTGAACTAAGCAAGTTTTAATTAGAGATACTAACAAAAAAATGGCGAAGTCCCAATGAACCTTATGATGGAAATTCCTAAAAAGTGCATCCTCGGTATCGCAATTGTGGGAGTGCTGTAGAGCAGTAGTAAGAGCGGTAACTGGGGAGAAATTCAAGAATAGGCTGTCTGGCATCCAAACGAATTTGGTGCAGACAGCCTATTTTAGTTACGTCTCAGGATAATTCAAATCACTCTTTTAAGAAATCTTCTCGAGCAAAAGTAGGGTTAGGGTATTTGTAGAATCCTTCTCCTGCTGCTCTTCCGGTTTTACCTTTATCGATATACTCCGTTTTCAAGAGGGAAGCCAATTTTTTGAAATGTGGATCACCTGTTTGAGCTTTTGCATTGGCAATGTTATAAGCAGTTGTAATTCCAACCACATCTAGTATAGCGAAGGGTCCAAGAGGTGCACCAGTTGCAATCATCCATGTTTTGTCGATGGTTTCAGGATCGGCCACATCATTTAATAACAGCCCCTGACCTGCTTCTAATAAAGGGACTAATAAAGAATTTAAGATATAGCCGGGCTGCTCTTTATGTAATGGGAGGGCGACCATTCCGATAGCTTTTGCAAATTCAATCACCTCATTAAAGACCTCTTCAGCTGTCCCAGGGTGTTTCATGACTTCAGCTGTATTGTTTTTCCAAATTTCATTAGCAAAGTGTAGAGCCAGAAATTTCTCGGGACGGCCAGTCGCTTCAGCAAATTGGCTTGGTAATAATGTAGAGGAGTTAGTTGCAAAAATGGTCTTTTCCGGAGCCACTTTCCCCAGTTGGTTATAAAAGTTCGTTTTAATGTTTACGACTTCTGGAATCGCTTCAATCACAAGATCCGCATTAGCTACGGCTTTTGCTAAATCAGAGTGGAAAGACAGTCGATTATAAGCGTCATTAAGGTCCTCATCAGAAGCCCCTAAATCTTCTTTATAATATGGCTTTAAGTTCAAAATTCTATCTTTCGCACGTTCTAATGCTTCATCGTTAATGTCATATATAACTACATTAAATTTTCCTTTATATGCAGTCTGAAAGGCAATCTGACTTCCTAAAACGCCGCTTCCGGCCACTGTTATGTTTTTGTAGTTCATAATACCTGTACCTCTTTTCCTTTTTAAATAATATTTATATTATTACAAAATTCAAGAAAAAGATGCATAAATTTACATAAATTAAAACATTCCATGAAGGGTTAAAAAGTCCCCTCTATTATAAAAGGAGACTTAAATGACCAATATAGCTTTATTGTATTTTATCAATAGACATCCCTGGAATCGATATGTCTCCACCCATTGTAGATTCGTAAGTTAATAGTCCAGTGGATAGGCCCATAACTGTAATAATATCATCTTCTAAAATTCTAGAATTAACAATAGATGAGTCATATTCCCCAAAGAGTATGGTGTCATAATCTTCGCCAACTGCTAATCTTATTTGGGTAGTATCATCCCCCTCCATAACTTGAATGACTTTTCCACGGAATTTAATTTTTTCGCCCATATAGTCATCGGGAGTTCTTGCCAATTGATTATAAGTGATTCCTGTTTCATACCCTTTCTTTTCCTTTTCTTCAGCTTTCTTCTTTAATTCTGCAGCTTTTTTCTTTTCTTTAGCTTCCGCTTCTGCCTCAGCAGCAGCCTTTTTCTTCTCTAATTCTGCAGCTTTGGCTTCCGCTTCAGCTTGTTTGTTTTTTCGTTCTTCTTCTTCCATTTTAAAATATGGTTCCGCTTCTTCGACCTTCGCGGCAAGTTCTTTATTAGTATCGCTTAATTTATCATTCTTCTCTTTTTCTTTAGATAGGGTTATCTCCATGTCTTGTTTATCTGATAGAACTTGGTCTAACTCTTCCTGAGACGGGCCGAATGCTCCTCCAATAAATAGTGCAATAATGA
>NZ_AJTN02000153.1 GCF_000305495.1 Peribacillus psychrosaccharolyticus ATCC 23296
CTTCAAGCAGTGCTTTCACACTTTCCAGCAGCTGCTCCGCCTCAAGATAGACATTGCCTTCTTGAGCGCACTGTGACTCGAGCGTATATAAACACGCCGCCTTAATTCGGTCAGGATGACTACCGTTTAAACCAAGCTGAGAACCTAGTTCATCTGCACGTCCAAATCCAATGCCCTCAATATCCTCAACAAGCTGATAGGGATTTTTTTGTAACAAACTAATCGTTTCTTGTTTGTACGTTTGATAGATTTTCATTGACAACTGTGGACCAAATCCGTATTGATTCAGGGCAATCATTACTTGCTCTAGTCCTTGGTGCTCAACGAGTGTGTCGTAAAACGTCTTCGCTTTTTCACCAGCAAGTTTCGGAATGCTGTCAAGCAGCGATGGCTGAGCAAGAATCCTTGAAATCGCGTTCTCACCAAGCGTATCGACAATGCTTTCAGCCGTTTTTTTACCGATGCCTTTAAATAAATCGCTCGACAAATAACTAACAATTCCGTCCTTCGTCTGAGGCATTTCTTTTCGAAAATGCTCAACATGAAACTGAAGTCCAAATCGCGCATGCTCTTTCATATTCCCGTAAAACGTATACGTTTCATCCTCATGGATACGCGGAAAGTAGCCGGTGACGACTGCTTCTTTTTCCTCATAGCTCAAATTCGTCTCATCGACCCGAATTCTAACAACGGAATACATATTTTGTTCATTATGAAAAATCGTCACCAAATGGCGCCCCTTCATAAACGGCTTCTCCTCACTAAAGAGATCCATCGAATCCTGCACCATCTTACTCCCCTCCTTTTTGCATCCGCTCGAAATTAATTTTCAGCTTTGAAAGTTTCCATCAGTTTCTTTCCATTCGCCGCAAGCATATGGTCCGGCTGCGCCTCAAGTGCTTTATCAAAATACGTTATTGCCAAGTCGGCATCTTCCTTGTACCCAGCATAAGCAACTCCGAGGTTGTAATAAGCATCGGCATGCCCAGGATCCTGCTCCACGATGATATTTAACTGCTTAATCAACTCTTCATACAATTCCGCATTCGCTAAACAAAGGGCATACTGGAAGCGCGCATCCACATCTTCTGGATTTAACTCGACTGCCCTCTGCAAATATGGCATAGCAAGCTTCGCCTGATCTAACTGCTGCAGCGTCATACCAAGCATAAAGAAGGTATCTGACGTTTCAAGACCTGTACGAATAGCTTTTTCAAACATGTCCTTTGCTTCAATAAATTTATCACCATCGAAATATAAATTCCCCAGTGAATAATAAGCGGCACCGGCTTTTTCATCTAGTTCAAGAGCTTTATGATAAAAAGACACCGCGCGATCAGTTTCTCCCACGGCAGTCAAGACATTTCCAAAATTTATGTAAGCCACCGGTTCATTCGGATTTTCCTCGATTGCCTCCGAAAAAACGCGGACTGCATCTTCATACTTACCTTCTTGCATAAACTGAATTCCTTGTTGATTTTTGTCCATTCTATTCACACTCCATATAATTGCTAAGACTTGATGTATCTACGAAAAGTATACCATTTAACAGGCTAAAGACACAAAACGTCTTCATTTAGAAATATTTATGACACAACAAAATATTATGGTAAAATATAACAAAATAGTTTTTGAAGGAGGTGTTGTTTTGAGAAGATTTCTCTTAATTGTTTTGCTCATAGGTAATGTTTTCTACATAACTAATTTTCTTAGCAATTATGATACGTTTAAACTAAATATTCTATGGGTTATCTTTTTCAGCATCAGTTTATATCTTTCTATTCTTTTTTTAACTCGTTCGAGAAAGAAATCTGGTTATAACCCTTATCTCTCCATTTCAGTACTCGTGACTAGCATAAGCTGCCTAGGATCCTTCGTCTTTCTCTATTTTGTCACTAACCTGATGGGATAAAAAAATCAAGAAATCCTCAAGAGCTAGTCTTGAGGGTTTTTTCTCGTTACTACATCCGCTCCAGCTGCAATACCTGCTTTCTCTACTGGTTGATTCTTCCCGAACTCCAATTAATTGTGCCTCAACTCGCAATGATTATGCCCGAACTGCTAATCATTCTCATCGAACTCGAGTTCATTCTTCCCTACGACCCATTGATACTCTTTCTGGATAACCCCGTGAACAAAACAGCGTAAAAACGAGTAACTTGTCCTTATTCAGTCTCATTGCCTGCATTTTCTACTGGTTGATTCTCCCCGAACTCGGATTCATTCTTCCTCAACTCACATTGATTCTGCCCAAACTGTCAATCACTCTCCCCGAACTCGGGTTCATTCTTCCCTACGACCTTTTGATACTCTTTTTGGACATCCCCGTAAACAAAAAACGAGTAACTTGCCCTTATTCAGTCTCCTTTACTGCATTCTCTACTGGCTGATTCTCCCCGAACTCGGATTCATTCTTCCTCAACTCACATTGATTCTGCCCAAATTGTCAATCATTCTCCCTGAACTCGTATTCATTCTTCCATACGACCTAGTAACCCGCTGAAAATCAAAAAAATCCCCAGCGATCTTCAGCTGGGGATTTTCTCTTATTAACCTACATAGGTTAGTTTTTGGTCATTTTTGAAGACTTCATCGATAGTTCCGCCGCCGAGACAGATTTCGCCGTCGTAGAAGACGACTGCTTGGCCTGGGGTGATGGCACGAACTGGCTCGTCAAAGATGACTTTTGCGTCACCGTTTTCAAGCATTTTTACAGTTACGCCGCTGTCCGGTTGACGGTAGCGGAATTTTGCTGTGCATTTGAATTCTGCCGCTGGTTCATGGTTTGCGACCCAGCTGACGTTCACGGCTGTAAGGGAGTCTGAGTATAATTTTTCGTGGTGAAAGCCTTGGCCTACATACAAAATATTGTCCTTCAGATTCTTACCAATTGCAAACCAAGGTTCACCGCTGCCGCCGATTCCAAGACCGTGGCGCTGGCCGATTGTATGGTTCATCAAGCCGTAATGTTTTCCCATTACTTTTCCATCGAATGTTTCCATATTACCAGGCTGTGCCGGCAGGTATTGTCCGAGGAACTCTTTGAAATTACGTTCGCCGATAAAACAGATTCCGGTTGAATCCTTTTTAGCAGCCGTTGCAAGTCCAGCTTCTTGGGCAATTTTCCGAACCTCAGGCTTTGCAATGCCGCCAAGTGGGAACATTACTTTTGAAAGCTGTTCTTGCGTAAGTTGATTAAGGAAATACGATTGATCCTTATTCTCATCAATTCCGCGAAGCATTTTGTAATCACCATCACGGAACTCAACGCGCGCATAATGACCAGTAGCCAAATAATCGGCTCCAAGGCTCACTGCATGCTCAAGAAACGCCTTAAATTTAATTTCTTTGTTACACATAACGTCCGGATTCGGCGTCCGGCCCGCTTTATATTCATCTAAGAAGTACGTAAACACCTTGTCCCAATATTGCTTTTCAAAGTTTACAGCATAATATGGGATTCCAATTTGGTTACATACAGCAATAACATCATTGTAATCTTCTGTCGCGGTACAGACACCATTTTCATCAGTATCATCCCAGTTCTTCATGAAGATCCCGACTACATCGTAGCCTTGTTCCTTCAAAAGCAAGGCTGCAACTGACGAATCAACGCCTCCTGACATCCCAACAACGACACGAGTGTCCTTTGGTGCTTTATTCATAATGAAACTCCTTTTAACTCTTTATTTGACCAATCTGTTGATGATTGTAACTGTTTCTTCCGCTGCTTGGCTAATTTCCTGCTCAGTGGTATTAAAACCGAAACTAAATCGAATCGAATTTTTTGTCCGTTCATCATTCTTGCCAAACATCGCTACAAGGACATGCGATGGCTCAATCGAACCCGCTGTACAAGCAGATCCGCTTGAAACAGCAATTCCTGCAAGGTCTAGATTAACAAGCATCGACTCCACATTCGTTCCCGGAAAACTAATATTAAACACATGTGGCAGTGTATGCTCAGGTGAACCATTTATTGAATAGGCAATTCCTGCTTGATTAAACACATCAATCATCAAGTGTTTAAATGACTCATACCGAGCATTTTTTTCCAATAGGCTCTGCTGTGCAATTTTGACTGCCTCAGCAAAACCAGCGATTGCCGGCACGCTTTCTGTTCCCGCACGACGTTTTCGCTCTTGATCACCGCCAAGCTGATGAGGCTTGTGCTTAATGCCATCGCGGATATATAAAAAGCCGATTCCCTTGGGCCCATTGATTTTATGGGCTGAAACCGACAGTAAATCAATTCCCAACTCATTGACATTAATTTTGACTACACCGTAAGCCTGTACGGCATCGGTATGGAAAAAAGCAGGATGGTTTTGCAGGATGCTGCCGATCTCAGCGATTGGCTGAATCGTTCCTACTTCATTGTTCCCAAACATGATTGAAACAAGTATCGTATCCTCGCGCAATGCCTGTTTAAGGTCAGCTAAGGAAATCAGTCCTTGTTTATCGACTGGTAAATACGTCACCTCAAAGCCTTCTTTTTCAAGGAATTGGGCCGGGTGAAGTATCGCATGATGTTCAATTTCTGTTGTAATAATATGCTTGCCGCGATGCTGATACGAATGAGCAACACCAATCATGGCCGTATTATCAGCTTCCGTCCCGCCGCTCGTAAATACAATCTCTTGGCGGTTCGCGCCGATACTTGCAGCAATCTCCACTCGAGCTTCATCCAAACTATGACGTGCCTCCCGGCCAAATGAATGGATGCTTGACGGATTACCGAAATTCGCCGCCATCACACTCATCATCCTGTCAATGACGGACGGATGCATGGGCGATGTTGCGGCATGGTCTAAATAAAATCGTTCCACTTCCACGTCGCCTCCATTTAAATATAAAACATATACGAATCTTGTTCGCCTTCATCTTTATAATTAGCAAGGTCCTCGATGGTTGTATTATCAAGCACACCTTTGACCGCATCACGAATACGAATCCAAAGCTGACGCTTCACTGGCTCTTCATCCTCAATTCCCTCCACCGGTGAAATAGGTCCTTCAAGCACACGAATCACATCACCAGAGGTAATTTGTCCAGGCTCTCTCCCAAGAATATATCCACCATACGCACCTCGAATACTCCGGACTAAACCAGCATTTCGAAGCGGAGCAATCAGCTGCTCTAAATAGTGTTCAGATAAATCATTATTCTTCGCAATTGATTTTAAGGATGTTGGACTTTGTCCGTCACCATAATTCTTCGCTAAGTCGATCATAATCGTTAAGCCGTAACGGCCTTTAGTTGATATTTTCACTCTTAACACCTCTATCTTTTCACAGTTTCACCTGACAATACGGTGTCTTTATCTATCTGTTTTATCTCATCTTATCTATTAATAGGCTCTAAAAATTATAGCATATTCCAAGTACAATTGCATTTACCTATCCTTACTATGTCGATAGGGATTTAAAAAGTACTTGCACATAAAAAAATACCTACTTGAATTGTACTCTTGGATAGTTGAAACTTTTACAATTCCATTCTGTTCACTTCGTCTATCAAACCCATCTTCTGCATTTCAGCTTTCACAATTCCCTTCAATTCATCATCATCCTGTATGAGGTAAAAAAATTGCAAGTTTCGTATAGTCGCTAATTTGGTTTCATTTTCATTCCGCTTAAAAAAACTCTTGAGTTCTTTTAAATTGATGATTGAATCACTATTCATCGGAAATATTTCTTGGTTGTGTCCTGCATGATTACTTACAACGCCTAAAGTATCAAAAGTATTAATGGGCGCCAATTTTTTTCTTTGCTCAGGTACAATCACTTCTACATATTCATATAAATCGTCAATCGGTTTTCGGTTGAGTTTCTGTTGAATCCTTTCGCAAATAAAGGGGCTTTGTTCAGTGAACTCTGGGTTCATCGCTGCATCTTTAGCCATCCAATCTAAAAAATCACGATATTCCTCTTTTGTTGAATAATCTAGAAGGTTCTCAATACTCGAGGCATCATTCAGGGTGAGGACTACGTCTATAAACTCTTTAATGTTTCTAGCTATGATTTGCACATGATTACCGAAATTCATGGGGCTAATACAAACGATGAAAGCTTCTTCTAAATCCTTCACCCTGCCAAAATCAGTGAGGAACCCATAATGGATCCCATCAGCACCTATGTTTGCAAAGGGAATGACATCATACGGAGTGACGTCATAAGAATAATCATCATCTAGTAAGAAAAGTGATAATTGATCGAATAAGCTGACTCCCTCCTTTTGTAATTCTAGGTCTATTTTAGTTAACATCTGAAGAGTTTGAGGGAATTCTTTGTATTTTCCTAGAAAATCCACAATCTAACGCCTCCTGTAAAAGAAATACTGGTTAGTAATATATTCAGTATCTTTCATTCAAAAGCCTGCTGATCTTCGTGTATTTTCTAATCTTAATTCAAGCGTAACCTATCTCCTTCTATTAAATTAAAAGGTCCCACCCTATCCTTAGCCTTTTTTTCGACTTAGCGTTATAATTCCGATAACACGAGTATGTATGGTGGGGTGAGGAAGATGAGTATTAAGCCGCTTGCTTTTCGGATGCGGCCGCGGTCAATTGAGGAAGTAATTGGCCAGCAGCATCTGGTAGGCGAAGGAAAAATTATTGAACGGATGGTGAAGGCCAAGCAGCTTTCATCGATGATTTTATATGGTCCGCCTGGTGTAGGGAAAACGTCGATTGCGAGTGCGATTGCTGGTAGCACTCAGTTTGCTTTTCGCACCTTAAATGCAGTCACGAATAATAAAAAAGATATGGAAGTCGTAGCAGCTGAAGCGAAAATGTCTGGTAAAGTCATTCTTCTGTTGGATGAAGTCCATCGTCTTGATAAAGCAAAACAGGATTTTCTGCTGCCGTATCTGGAGAATGGGATGATTACTTTAATCGGGGCGACAACGAGTAATCCCTTTCATGCGATAAATCCAGCGATTCGCAGTCGCTGTCAAATTTTTGAGCTGAAGTCGCTTGAAGTAGCGGACATCATAACCGCACTGAATCGAGCGTTGATTGATGACAATCGCGGTCTTGGCAGCTACCAAACCGACGTGAGCAGCGAAGCACTTGCACACTTAGCGACCGCCTCGAACGGTGACGTCCGCAGTGCACTTAATGCCCTTGAACTCGCCGTGATTTCGACCACGCCGGACGAGAGTGGGACCATTCACATTGATGTTGACATTGCTGCGGAATGCATTCAGAAAAAAAGTTTTTCGCATGATAAAGATGGCGACGCCCATTATGACGTCCTCTCTGCACTGCAGAAATCAATTCGCGGCAGTGATGTCAACGCAGCCCTTCATTATTTAGGACGGCTGATCGAAGCCGGTGATCTTGTCAGTATCGCCCGCCGGCTAGTCGTAATTGCTTACGAAGATATCGGTCTAGCCAACCCTCAAGCTGGTCCTCGCGCACTTGCGGCCGTTGAAGCTGCGGAACGACTCGGTTTTCCTGAGGCACGGATTCCGCTTGCCAATTCAGTTGTTGAGCTCTGTCTTTCACCAAAATCGAACTCAGCTTACCTAGCGATTGATGCTGCACTAGCTGATATACGGGCAGGTCACAGCGGTGATGTACCCGATCATTTGAAAGATGGTCATTACCAGGGAGCGAAGGAACTTGGTCGAAGCATTGGTTACCTGTATCCTCACGACTTTGATAACGGCTGGGTTGAACAACAATATCTGCCAAACAAACTCCTTGGAAAGCAATACTATAAACCGAAAAAAAGCGGGAAGTTTGAACAAGCTCTAGCCGCCGTTTATGAAAAATTAACGCGTAAAAAATAGGCGTATATGTTTAATGGACAAAAAAGTTTCATCCCCTTTAGCAGTCATAAAGCAGACTAGACCATCTTCTACACCCAATAATGTGCCGGTTTTCTGAGGAATGTCACCTAAGTCAAAGACCACAAGTTTTCCGATTAATTTTTGCAACTGCTCCTCGAACATTCTTGACAGTGCATGTGTAGAAGGCTGGAAATCTCTTGTAACTTGTCCATACGGAGCGTCCATCTCAGCGAAAGTCATGCTTTTCACATGATCCATCGAGATGAATATGGTTTTATAAATAGGAGAATAAAAGACAATATAATTTGTCATGATACTCATAATATAGCCGTTCAACACCGTGTTTTTTCCAAGAAGCACGTAAACACAGCGTCCTTTTGCACTCATTAATGATTTGCGAAAGGACGTTTTTCCGTATCCAAGCTTGACAGTTTTCATCTGACAGTCAGGGAAAGTAATCTGTTGAATATGCCGAATTGGAATGTAACGGTATCTCTCACATTCGGATAGAATAATCATATCTGGACTTGCATCCTTTAAAACCCCAGTGATTTCAATCTCTTCAGAAAGTTGAATTGAAATGAACTGTTCTAAGTACGTGGATAACATAATTTAGCTCCCTTTTTATGGCCTGTACTATTTTTTCGAAAAGGAGAGGTACAGCGGTTGGCTGTACCTAAGTTTCCCTTAATTACGATCATTAATAGCAGCTTGTGATCGTGCAATACTCTCCATCAAAATTTTTCTGTACACATTGCTTTTGGAGTTTCTTCTAGTTTGGCTATTAGAACTCTTTTCTGTCTTGTTTTGAGAGTTCTCGTTGGAGTTAGTTGAGTCGCTGTCGGAGTTCTCATCCTCAGAAACTTCATCTTCTCTGCCTTGGATGGGAACTACGATTGATTGCAGATGGAATGTAGAAACATAATATACTTCCTTATCGTGAACAATAACAAGGGTTTCATCATCAAACTCTGATAGCACACCTTCAACCTTATCCGGTCCGTTATTAACGGTGACCCATTGGCGTTTTAGCGCTGCAAATAACTGAGGCAAAGTGACCGCTTCAGCAAAAGCTGGTTCAAGCTCATATACGGATTCGTTTTCTTTTTCTTTTAGTTCAACTTCATTCACACTTTTAATATGGTCAAGATGATACAGCACAAGACCATCCTTTTTCGTTTCCAATGTCAAAAATTCATCATTTACTGCTAGCAGTCTTCCAACACGTGATGCAGGACCTCCACCATTGATTTGGACCGACCCCAGAAGAAGTTGCCCCAGTAAATCCCCCATCGTTTTCGTATCTTCTTCATAAAAACTTAGTTCAGGGTAATCAGTTGGATTTACATTCCCTTTTGTATCTTCTACCACGGCCTTAACATGTTTCAACTGAAAATAAACCACCTGCTGTTCTTTTGTTTGCAACGTAAGATAATCATCGTTTACTTGAAGTAGTTTTCCAGTCTTTAAATCTGGACCTGCCTTATTGATTTTCACGACTCTTCCAACTAAATCATTTAGATATGTCAAATTAATTGTATCCGCCATAGTGCACTTGCCTCCCATAGTTGTTTGTACTTTAGTGATAGCCATACAGCATGTATATGCGCCTTAATCCTTTATGGCATATGCACTTACCCACTCTTTCATTAAATCGTTATATGCCTATGGGGAATTCTCAGCTGGTGTGGGTGTTAAAAAATCTTTGATTTGATTTGCTCGCTCTGCCGACAAAAAAACGCCTCATCGGATCCTTTTCGGATATAATGCGGCGTGTTAGTCTTTAGGCTCCTGTGCGGAGGATGCTTTTCATCCATTCAATAATGGATTTACCTTGAGTGGCATGGATCACTTCGACAGGTTCCTTTGCGATGATTGATCCATTCTTAATGATGGCGACTTCATCGAGGAGCGTCTCTACTTCATCAATTTCGTGTGTGGTCAGAATGACGATTTGGTGTTCGTAATCGATAAAGGAAAGTAAACTTTTCACAATGGCTTCACGGACCATTTGATCGAGTCCGGAAAACGGCTCATCAAGCAGTACGACCGGAGTCTCACGGGCCAGCGCTAGAACGAGTCGTAAACGGCCGCGGTATCCCTTTGATAATGCCTGTATCCGTTTCGTACGATCAAGCTTCATCATCTCGAGCATTTTAGCAGCTTTATCAGCGTTAAAATCGGCAAACTGTGATTCATAATAATGAAGCATTTCATCAACTGTATACATCGGATAAAAGAAATCAAGCTCCGTCATATACGAAACGCTTTTCGCAATCCGTCGTGTCACGCTTTCCTGCATGACCATGACTTCCCCAGAATCAGGTTTAACGAGACCAGCAATCAGCTTCAAGGTTGTCGACTTTCCACTCCCATTCTCACCAATTAAACCATAAATTTTCCCTGGTTCAAACGTAATAGACACGTCCGTTAAAGCAGCCAGACTACCATATTTCTTACTAACATTCCTTAACTCCACTGTCATTACACTTCACCCTCTCGTTTCGAAAAAAACTGCTGCAGCCCCTCAAGCATTTCGTCGTTAGTCAAACCAATTTCATTCATACTTTCCACAAATTCTTCAACGATTCCCGTTTTGATTTTATTTCGTAATTCAACAACCACTGCTGGATCATTCTTTACATAGGTTCCCTGGCCCCTTTTCGTTTCCACCATTCCATCCCTCTCCATCTCCGTATAAGTCCGTTGAATTGTATTCGGATTAACCCCCATTTGCACCGCCATATCGCGAACCGACGGCAATTTTTCCCCATGTTTAATTTCACCACGGACAATGGAAAAGTAAATACGATCCACTACTTGTAGATAAATCGGCTTTGATGCATGAAATTCATCTGGCATTTTTACACCTCAAGCTTTCTATCAAATACCCAGCAAGCAAGATAAAACAAGCCGACAACAAATAAAGTATCGATTGAGAATGTCAGCAGAGAAAAATCGATAACTTCTCCTGCTAACGAAAATTCATCCGTATCTACACTAAACGAATTAAATTGAAAAATAGTCACCCTGGCAATTTCATCTAAGGCTTGGTACAGAGCCGTATCTTGGAAAAAGTTTAATAAAAAATTAATACCGAAAAATAATATAGTAATAATCAGCCAACGGACATTTTTTATTTGAGGAAATTTCACTAAAGCATGATAGATCACCCACAGCAGCAGGCATTCTACAGCCAAAAATAAACTAAAAATTGTAATGACGCCCAAAACGGTTCCTAACTCAAAGATTCCATATCCCTGCATCTGTTCGTTTGATAGCATCGAAGAAGAATTCATAAGCGCGAAGACGAGAACCACCGCTGAAAATAGTAAGGAAATCAAATGCAGTCCGAGTCCAGTTAGCAGCTTTGATCCGAGCAGAAGCATAGACGATTGAGGATTATGAAGCCAGAGCTGTGATTTCCCTTCGACATTAAGAAGTGTCAGCAACATGACCGGTACCATTAAAATATGAATCAGCAGTAAGGGAATAATCCCAACAAACATGATTCCAGGCACCTGGTAGTGGTTGCCCAGCAGGTACGTTATCAATACTAAAACCATTTGCAGCAGCAAAAGCCAAACCAGCGATTTCCTCCCTAGTTTCCACTCCTTCTTCATCAATCCCAAAAATGGCTTCATACAGCCAACCCCTTCCAAATATTAGTGTTCTAGTGATATAGTACACTAAAACGATAAAAGTGTGCAATACCTTTTTAAATAATATTCTAAAAAGAACAAATTCGGATTCCATCCAGTAAAACTCCATATCTTTTTCCGAATTTGTTCTTTATAATGAAGTTATTATAAATAGAAAGTGGGATCGTAATGGATAAACGAAAAAAGAAACATCCTTGGCTCAAATTTTTTGGGTTTGTTGTCTTATTTTTTATTCTTGTTGCAGGCGGCTTAGCTTATTATGTCTATCATTCTCTTACAAGTACGGTAGCCACAATGCATACTCCTATTAATCGTGAAATTTCAGAAAAACGTGTAGAACCAGTCTCCTTACAAAAACAGCAGCCATTTTCAGTTCTATTGCTGGGTGTGGATGAACGAGAAGGAGATCGCGGCCGCTCAGATACCATGATCGTCATGGCCGTAAATCCGAATCTAAATACAACCAAACTTCTCAGTATCCCTCGTGATACACGGACAGATATTATTGGCAAAGGCACCGTTGATAAAATCAATCACGCTTGGGCTTTTGGTGGTGCAGAAATGTCAATGGACACGGTTGAGCATTTTCTCGATATCCCTATTGACTATTATGTAAAGGTAAATATGGAAAGCTTTAAAGATATTGTCGATGCAGTTGGCGGTGTGACAGTTGAGAATTCGGCTGCTTTTACCAATGGAGATCAAAAATTCCCGGCTGGAACGCTTACGTTAAATGGAAAAGAAGCACTTAGCTATTCGCGTGAACGACATTCCGATCCAAACGGTGATTTTGGTCGACAAGAACGTCAGCGTCAGATCATTCAAGCCGTCCTCCAGAAAGGCGCAAGTATTTCATCTGTCGCTAATTTCAGCGATATTCTTTCTGCGCTCAGTAAAAATATACAAACCAACCTTGAGTTTGACCAAATGGTAGACATCCAATCCAATTACCGCTCTGCAACCAAATCAATCGTACAAAGCACGATTAAAGAAACAGGGCAAAAAATAAACGGCGTCTACTATGGAATTGTTGACAATACAGAACTGCAAAATGTTCAAAATGAATTAAAAACCCAGCTAGAAGTTGAATAAGACCAAAACATTTATTTTCTAGGAAATATTACGCTATATTTCGTCTTTTTCTTCTATATAAGTGATCATTTTTCTTAGGGGATACGCAATTTGAACCTTGCTTTGACAAATTCCTCATTTCTCTACGAATTTTGTAGTTAATTGATTAGTTTAATATAGAAGAAAAGGCGGTATTATAGAGTTACATAGTTAAATTACCATTTATGACAGATTTTGTTGATAGATTCATCATTTTTTAAGAAGGGGTGGGTATATTGAAAATTAAAGCCGGTAGTTGGATCATGCTTACACCACAAGAAAAAATGTTTATCTTACAAGCAATCAGCAAAACAAGAATAGAACAGCTTGCTTAACTTCTTACTGTTTGATTATTTAATTGAAAGGTGAGAAGTCCATGCAGAGTTTACATGTCAAAGAAGACAGCCCTCTTGATGGGGCCTAAAAAGGAACAGCATCCCATAAATTTGGAGCTGTTCCTTTTTGCTGTGCCAAAAATATTTAGTAATCCGAAATATATATTCTCAATCCATAGCAAATTCAACTTTTTTCTTGTAAAATAGATTTTGACTAAATACAAGGAGGATTTTACACTTGAGTACACTAACTAAACCAAATCCTCTCAGCACGGATAAAATATGGACACGGGATTTTGTCTTAATTTGTGTGGCCAACTTTTTCATTTTTTTAGGCTTTCAAATGACCCTGCCGACCATCCCGCTTTTTGTCACACATTTAGGTGGAAGCGAACGTCTAATCGGCGTTGTTGTTGGGATCTTCACCTTTTCTGCATTACTGCTCAGACCATTTGCCGGCAAACTTCTTGAAAGCAAGGGACGCCGTTTCGTCTTTCTAATCGGACTTATCATCTATGTCATCTCAGTCGGCTCGTTTGGTTTTATGGGAAGCATGGCATTTCTCTTTGCGATGCGAATTGTTCAAGGAGCAGGCTGGGGTTTCTCGTCCACTGCCTCTGGGACCATCGCTACTGATCTGATACCAGCAAAAAGGCGTGGTGAAGGAATGGGGTATTACTCCCTTTCCGGAAACCTTGCACTTGCCATGGGACCATCACTTGGACTACTGCTTGTGGGTGTCGTATCATTTAAAGTTCTCTTTCTCATTTCTGCTGGGTTAGGTCTAGCTGCCTTCCTTATTGCAACCACACTTCGTTACACGGAAGTTGAAAAGGGTGCGGTAAAAACAACGACCATCAAATTTGATTTTTATGAAAAAACAGCCTTACCCCCGTCGATATTGTTATTATTTATCACGGTCACCTTTGGTGGTATCGCGACCTTTTTACCGCTATACGCAGCACAAAAAGGCATATCTGGGATTCAGTGGTACTTTCTGATTTATGCACTGTCACTAATGTCCACTCGTCTATTCGCAGGCAAACTCTACGATAAACATGGACATAAATTCGTCTTTATTCCATCCGTCTTTTTGATGATTATCGCCATGTTGCTGCTTGCCTGGCTGCCAAGCAATACCGTCCTTTATACCGCGGCAATCTGTTACGGATTTGGATTCGGATCAGTCAGCCCAGCCCTACAAGCTTGGTCGATGGAAAAAGCGGCTCGCAACCGTAAAGGAATGGCCAACGCCACCTTCTTCTCCTTCTTCGACCTCGGCGTCGGAATCGGAGCCATCATATTCGGCCAAATCGCCTATATGTACGGCTATGCCAGCATCTACTGGACCGCCGCAGGCTCCGTCTTCCTATCACTACTGTTTTACCTATACATCCTAAAGAAAGAACACAAACAAGGAAGCGCATATTGAGCGCTTCCTTTTGTTTGGATTTAATCCCATTGAAACGTCAGGGCTCAAGAAGCTTCCGCACATAAAACCAGCTGAAGCGCACACTCTTTGCCACTTTCCGCACACAAATTGACCCCAAGCGCACAAAAACTCCGCATTTCCGCACATAGGCGTCTCCGAGTGAGATAAACATCCCAGCAGCCCAGAGTTAAAAGCGTTTTGTTTTGTTAAAATGGGTATCTTTCTCTAGAATGTTTTAGAAATCAAACTTAGATTCTAGTAAATGACGCATTTAGTATGGAGATTCATCCGCACATAAAAAGCGTTCGTACTTAAAAAATCTTCACACGATGCAGGAATTTCGACTTATTCCGGAGAATTTTTAGATAGAATCATAATAAAGGAGGAATACTTTGTTTATCAAACCCATTAAACCGCCGCTTTCCATTCAAGTTTTGGAAGCCCTCGTGCGTCGTCTTTCACCTAAACACCCACGGATAGACGAGATTAAGGAAGAACTTCGAATTACCAAAGCCGGTTATCGAGGTGAACAATCGCTGGATTACTTTTTAGGTGCCCTTTCTTCAAAAAAGCATACAATTTTTCATGATCTCCGCTTACCGTATACCCCCAATACTGAACCCTATTACTTTCAAATCGATATCCTGCTCGTTTGCTCAACCCATCTTCTTATTTTAGAAGTCAAAAATTATGCAGGTACACTATTCTTCGATCGTGAATTTTCACAACTCATCCAAACAAAAGATAACCTCGAGAAATCATTCACTGACCCTATCTCCCAAGTAAAACGGCAGCAAATGCTTTTATTGACCTGGTTAAAAGATCATAAATCCCCACAGGTCCCCGTTGAAATTCTTGTTGTCATTTGAAAGTTCACCCGGTTACTCTGATACTAAACAAATCGTATTACATAAAGAAAACCTTTTTCCAAAGTTACAAACAATCGAATCAAAATATAAAACTGAACATTTCCCACCGAAAGACATTAGAAAACTCTCCAAAATGCTGCTCGCTCAGCACACTCCATCTTACCCAAATCTCCGTGAAAAATATTCGATAACGACACTCGATTTTTTTAAGGGAGTCACTTGCCCTGCTTGCTTTGCTCTACCCATGCTCCGTGAACGCTCTCGCTGGACATGCCCTCAATGTAATCACTTTTCTACAGATGCTCATCTTTTCACCTTACATGATTTTGCTATTCTAATAAAATGCAATCCAACAATTTCTGAAATTCAGGACTTTTTGCAATTACCTTCCCGTTACATAACATATAGGCTTCTTGCTAAATCTCCTTATCCACGAATTGATTCGAAAAGGTATCAAATTGTTTCCCAAGAGAAACTTTATTAGTTCCACATTACTTTTATAGGATAACGTAAAAAGATTGCTATAGACTTACACGATTACTTATTGGTAAGATGTTCAAGCGATATAAACGCTAGAATTTTTTTGGAGTGATGAAGTTGGTTGCAAGAGATTCAGTTGTTCGTAAGGTAGCCGTCATAAGCGTTGCCTTTAACGTACTATTAATGTTAGGCAAACTATTTGTCGGTTATTTTAGCGATAGTGATGCCGTTTTTGCTGATGGTATTCACTCCGCAGCAGATGTTTTTGCCTCAGTTATTGTTTTATTAGTATTAAAAATAGCCAGCAAACCTGCTGATGACGAACATCCATACGGCCATGGAAAAGCAGAAATTCTTGTTTCTGCATCTATTGGAATAATATTATTATTAGTGTCCATTTACTTAGTTTATGAAGCCATAGCGGGCTTTTTCCATCCAGTCAAAGTGCCCGGTTTAATCGCATTATGGACGGCCTTGCTTTCATATGCCATTAAGCATTGGCTATACCGTTACTCATTAGCTGTATCAAAAGAACACCGGAGTAACGCGATTAAGGCCATTGCACTCGATCATAAGGCGGATATTCTTGCATCCGTTGCCGCAGCATTAGGTGTTGTGTTGTCCATTGTTGGAGACAAACTAGACCTGCAATTTCTCCTTTATTCGGATAAAGTAGCTACAATCATTGTCGCCTATCTCATTTTTAAAATAGCAAAAGAAATGTTGATGGAGTCGTTTGATATCCTACTAGAACGAAATGTGAATAGCGATACCCTTCAGGAATTTGAGAAAGTCGTTCTCAGTTTCGAAGAAGTACGAAGGATTGACAGCATCCGAGCCAGAGAATTAGGTGCCTATGTGTTAGTCGACATTAGAATCAGTATTGACTATTTTAAAAATATTCAAGAAGGACATGACCTCACACGGGATATCCGCAATCAATTAAAATCAAAGCACGATAATATATCAGAAGTATTAATTCATCTAAACCCCTATTACAAAAATGATCAAGAATAACGAAAAACCGGCGCCTATTAAGCGCCGGTTTTTTAAGTTCTAGTAAAACCAAGATATATGAAGTATATTAATTTAATGTAAAAAAATACTTTTCTGATTAATCTTGGATCATTATTTTTCTCAAATAAATTAACTGGAAAGTGAATTTGGGTGGTTTTCTTCCCTATTGTTGCATTTTCCGGTCAACTCAGCGTGCAAACATACACGTTTAAAACGTTGGTATATAAGCGATGACAAGAATCTTGTCATCGCTTATATACCAATGATAGCAATCTTGGCTAGGATTACGTAGAAAAACTATAGATAATATATTCGAAAGGAGAAAACATGATGGAGATTGGTTCAAAGTTAAAAAAAGCTAGATTAGAAAAAAAGCTTACTCAAGAAAATGTTGCAAATTTACTAAATCTTTCTCGATCCACTATTTCTAGTTGGGAAGTGGGAAGAAGTTATCCTGATTTAGATAACTTAGTGGCTATTAGTGATTTGTATGATGTTTCTCTTGATATTCTATTACGAGAGGATGCTAAAATGGTTAAACAACTTTCATTAGATACGAAACAGAAAAAAAGAATTCAAACTTATAATTTCTTTATTAGTCATTGTCATTATTAGTACAGCAGGCTATCTGTTCATGCTCGAAAAGAGCTATCAAACGGGTTTAGAAATCCCTCTAAATGAAATCGAAATTTCTAATATCAAACTTTCAAGCGTTAGCCAAAACGATGCGGATACGGGAATCACTTTGCGGGCAACATCAGAAAATGCATTCTATCGTATAGAGCCTGATAATTTCTTAGCTTATGTGGATGATGAATCCATTTATCTAATTTTAAATACAATATTTGATCCACTTTCTATTGTAGCCAAAAAAGAAATATCAGAGAGTAACTCTTTCATGGCTCCAGACTCATTTTCAAACGAGACAAAAGTTTATTTGATAGAAGATGTCAAGAAAGGAACCATAAAATTAGTAGGTACCATAGGGACTCTTACGAAGTAATTAAAGAAAACAAAAAGCAGCAGCTAATATCTTAGCTACTGCTTTTTGTCATTGAAATGTATGGTTATGTTAATTGAGAACTTCTCTCTTTTGAAGAAGTTTATTCTAAAATGTCCTCGTCACTTTTGTATTCTAGAAGGTCTCCGGGCTGACAATCTAAGGCCTTACAAATGGCTTCTAACGTAGTTAGTCGTACCGCTTTTGCCTTTCCATTTTTCAGTATAGAAAGGTTAGCCATTGTTATCCCCACCCGCTCCGATAGTTCTGTTACGCTCATTTTTCTTTTAGCCAACATTACATCAATATTGATTATTATTGCCATGTTAGTCACCTCAGACTATTAAGTCGTTCTCTGATTTTATATCTATGGCTTCTTTTAAAAGTCTTTGTAAAACAGCTGCAAAGACGGCAATCACCAAGGGAGCAAAGACCATGACCATTCCAACTAGGATGAGCCCCGGTGCGTCATCTACCTCGGCTAGGATATACACAAAAGGGAGAACGATCACGTAGAATCCACTGATTGTGAGGGCACAGTTTTTGATTTTCTTTAAAGCCCGTACAGATAATTCCGAGAAAGCTTGGTTTCTGTCAATATAACTTAAAAGGGTAAAAGATTGATACAAAGCGAAGTAAAATGGGATCACCGTAATATACATAACCGTTACTATTCCATATACCACATAAGCTAAGTCCGAACCTTTTTCGGCTACCTCATTTGCTTCATTCACTATCTGAGGCAACAAAAAGATACACAATGCAAGAACTGGAATCCCTATAAAAATGACAGCTGCCTTCAAAAAGAGTGTTGAACTTCGTTTCATAAAAATCACCTCATTTTATTGTTTCATAATAAATGATTATTGATTCTAATTATATCTTTATTGTTAATAGAAATGTCCATTTATTTTTAGACAAAAAAAGCATTCCTCCATTCAGGGAAATGCTCTAAATATAAAATGATCATCAGGATTCCAAACATGCAGGTAATCAGCCGTGTATCCACGCAGCCACAACTTCCCGTTAATTTTTCTAAGGTAAAATCCTTTTGGAAAATTATCGTCTTCACTTATTATCGTCGAGGCTATGGTGATGGAGCCTAATGGAGCTTGATGCTGCTGTGAAAGATTTTTCGTATTACCTTCTGGCTGATCTAGATACTGTATTCTCAGATGAGGTCCCAACTCTAGCGGGCAAGCTTCCAAGCCAAGTTCACTGGCTCGCTCAAAAATCTGCGGTAAAGCAGCTCCATCAGGAAACGCAAGATCCCCAACGGTAAGTTCAACAGTGTTTACGCTGTACTTTGTGTTAGAAGTAGGAAATCTATCATCAGATAAAAGTCTCTCTCCAAGCTCATTCATCAAAACAGAATGTTGTTTTAATTTGTGTATAAGCTGCAAGTTCGATAGACCGCCAACCTCTATTTTTCTATTAATAACTGGGCAATCCGGGTATATCCCCATTTGAGGTCACTCCTTGCTATAATCAGAGTTTTTGTTGTTAATAACCCAATTTCTTTTTCAGGTAAAACTGCTGACTTTCTTTAATTGGATGTTCATCTACCACACCAACTACTTCGTAACCATACTTTTGATAAAAGGCAGGAGCTTGGAAGCTAAATGTATCGAGTTGAATTAGGTTGCATTTATTTTCTTTTGCAAAATCCTCTATTTTTAGTAATAACTCTTTCCCATATCCTTTACCCCTCAGTGACTTATCGACCCATAAGAAATCAATATGTAAGTGGCACCAAAAAACGGTTCCTGTTATTCCCCCTAAAATTTCTCCTTCTTCATCCCTTAGAATGAAGCTAATATTCTTAACTGGATGTTTCACATCATCAGGCAGGTTAGAAAGATTATGTTCAATTACCTTTTTCCGAATATATTCACTATCTTTTTGATTCCATTGTTGAGTGATTATCATCTTTTTTCCATCCTTAACATGGTGAATAACTTACCTCCAAAATCCTAATTAGCTTAAATAATTGTGTATAGTTGCTGGAAATCATTTATCGTGTAATCTGCATAGTTATTATTATCGTTTCCTTCGGTAAAGTAGCAGGCACTTATCTTTGCGTTCTTTCCTGATAATAAATCTAGCTCTCTATCACCAATCATTATAGATTCTGAGTGAATCATATTATGTTTGTTAAGTAGGTAGTTAATCGCATAAGGACTTGGTTTTCTTTCAAATCCTTGTTTAGATGTTATGAAATCAGTAAAGTAATCCACTAAACCATACTTTTTTAATAATATAATTGAGGATTCTCCTCGATGCGTAAATAAATAATTTTTTCTATTTGTTGAGTGGATGTATTTACAAATCTCTTGAATCCCGTCAAATGGTCTGGATAATTCTAATTCAGCCTCTATTCTTCGTTTTTGATAGTTCGATATAAATTCGCTGGTAATCTGATATTTTTCCTCATAGTATTTCAATGCAGTAGAAATAGATACCCTCAGCTGTTTGATGATTTCCTCTACTGGCTCTTCTATTTTTTGTTCTTTGAGCGCTTCCCTAAATACATTTGCCATTACTGGATAGGTATCAAAAAGCGTTCCATCAAAATCCCAAATTATGTGATTATACATATTTACTCCCCTAACTTTTTACTCTGATCTGCCTTTTCAGCCATGGTATAGGCTGCTGCTTGAAGAATAGCTAAAACGATTACGATCCAAAACCCATGTTTGAGTCCGACAGCGAGATGGATAATAAGCAAAATTAAAACAATAAAAGAAAACCATATTTAACGATTCTCGTATACATTTATAATCCCCTCCCCACGCTTCTAACGTACCATAAAATGGGTAATAAATCCTTTTTATACAATAAAAAAAAGACCTTCTCAATGAGAAAGTCTTTTTGAAATCATTAATCTTCACCGATAATTTTTACTTCTGTTTCTAGGTCTACACCGAAGTTCGCTTTCACCGTTTTTTGTACGTGTTCAATTAGTTCTAGATAATCGGTGGCAGTGGCACCATCGACGTTTACGATAAAGCCTGCATGCTTCGTCGAAACCTGAGCTCCTCCGATTTGCTTTCCTTGTAATCCGCTATCTTGAATTAATTTACCTGCGAAATAACCTGGCGGGCGTTTAAACACGCTTCCACATGACGGAAACTCAAGCGGCTGTTTGGATTCCCTAAGGAAAGTGAGTTCGTCCATTTTCGCTTTTATTTCATCAACATTCGCTGGCGTTAATTCGAAGGTTGCCTCTAGGATTAATAAATGTTCTTTTGAAAAGCGGCTGCTACGGTAGCTTAACTCTAATTCCTCGGCTGCGAAGGTTTTCAACTCTCCCTCAGAAGTGAGGACAAGCGCCTCTTTCAACACATCAGAAATTTCTCCGCCATATGCGCCCGCATTCATATAGAGTGCTCCGCCGACCGTACCTGGAATTCCACAAGCGAATTCAAGGCCTGATAATCGTTTTTCCAACGCAAAACGTGACGTTTCAATAATCGTCGCACCACTTTGAGCAATAATTTGATTTCCTTTACATTCAACCTCTTTCATTTGAACAAGGACCATAACAATCCCGCGAATCCCGCCATCTCGTATGATCAAGTTCGATCCATTTCCGAGCACCGTAATAGGAATCTGATGCGTCAACGCATAGTTGTACGTATCGCGAACT
The DNA here is from genome assembly GCF_000305495.1 of Peribacillus psychrosaccharolyticus ATCC 23296. Taxonomy (GTDB): domain Bacteria; phylum Bacillota; class Bacilli; order Bacillales; family DSM-1321; genus Peribacillus; species Peribacillus psychrosaccharolyticus. The sequence goes on from NZ_AJTN02000153.1 coordinate 21,352, forward strand.
TCTAGATAACTAGTCGGAAGAACTAAGATATCCGCTTTGCCGCCTGTTTTGGTAAATGTATAGTTACTTAATGGTTCGTTCATTTTCACATGATTTGTTTTTAAAATAGCTAGTAAATCGTTATAAATTAATTCATTCATTTTTTGTAAGCTCCCAGTTGAGGATTTGTTTTTAAAAGTGACTGTTAAATAAGTCCTTCCTCATAATAAATGCATAATAGTTCATTTTAAGCTTCCTAAAAGAAAAAGACAATCATTTATACCGCTTTTTCATTGCCATCTCTTCCAACATACACAATTTTCTCTTCCACGGCTACACTTTAAACAATATTAAACTCATCTTTTGCTACATCAGCTTTTATTAGTTATATCAATATACATAAAATCCTTTAAATGGATTTTATATTTAATTAAGATTACATTTATATTAATTATTTTACCATTAGATTAAAAACGATGACTAATCCACTAAAAATATTAATATATATTATTTTATTCCGAACTAGTAGTTATTAACACCTATTTCAATATAGTTCTATACATAAAAATATAACTTTACTAGGGAGAATAAAATGAGAAAAATAGTTATTCCAGTTTTTTGTTTTGCAGTGATGAGTACTATAGCTATAGAAGCTCAGCTTTCTGCGGCACCTGTTTCAGCCGCACAAGTTACTATTGAAAAAACGCAGTATGTGAATGTCAGTTCCGGCACGCTTAATATGCGGAAAAGTGGATCGTCTACTGCCTCCGTTGTGGCCAAATTGACCAAAGGCACAAAGGTTTCCGTTTCTTCCGAATCGAAAGGCTGGGCAAAAATTACCGCCAACGGCAAAACCGGCTATGTCAGCTCACAATATCTTTCGTCAAAGAATCCGGTGAAAGCAACCGCAGCAGCCAAAACAACAACCAAATAATGTCAACACGAGCTCAGGCACACTCAATATGCGAAAAAGCGGGTCACCCAGTGCAGCCGTTGTGACTAAGCTTGCCAAAGGCACAAAGGTTTCCGTTTCTTCCGAATCGAAAGGCTGGGCAAAAGTCACCGCCAACGGCAAAACTGGCTATGTCAGTTCACAATATCTTTCGACTACCAATCCGGTGAAGGCAACCGTTGCAGCCAAAATAACAACCAAATATGTCAACACGAGCTCAGGCACACTTAACATGCGGAAAAGCGGATCGGCTACTGCCTCCGTTGTGGCTAAACTTGCCAAAGGCACAAAGGTTTCTGTTTCTTCCGAATCCAAAGGCTGGGCAAAAATTACCTCTAACGGCAAAACCGGCTATGTCAGTTCACAATATCTCTCCACAAAGAATCCAGTGGCAGTCGTTAAAACAACGACGAAATATGTTAATGTCAGCTCTGGTACGCTAGCGATGCGAAAATCCGCCTCCACAAGTGCAGCCGTTTTGGCTAAGCTTGCTAAAGGTACAAAGGTTACTGTTTCTTCCGAATCCAAAGGCTGGGCAAAAATTACCTCTAACGGCAAAACCGGCTATGTCAGCTCACAATATCTCTCAACGACGAAGCCTGTGGCTGCAACACCTTCAGAAGTTAAACCAGTGATCAAATATGTTAATGTCAGCGTAGGGAGCTCCCTTAATCTTCGAAAACAACCATCAGATAGTGCGGCAGTCATTTTAAAATTAACAAGAGGCGCTGAGACGACGGTTATTTCAGAGTCTGGGGGATGGACAAAAATTAAAGTATATGGCGGAGAAGGCTATGTTAATTCATCCTTTTTATCTGCGGACAAACCAAAGACACCAATTTCTGAACCTGAAGAAACGACCATCATTAAGTTTGTAAAAGTAAGCGATGGGTCTAGTTTAAATATGCGTTCGGAAGCTTCCACGTCTGGTTCTGTTGTGACACAGCTTGTCAATAATACGGCAGTGACCGTTTACTCAGAAGAAAATGGCTGGGCACGAGTGACAGCGAATGGGAAAACCGGTTATGTCAGCTCGGCATTTTTAGCAGATACGGCAGCGGAAACGCCAAGCGGCTCAAATAAAACGATTGATAAGATTGTTACACCATATAATCTGTCCCTTAATAAAATGGTTGATTTCCAAATGGCCGCCGATGCGCAAACGGATAAAAACTATCAAACGTACATACGTGAGGATGCGTTAACGGTTATCAGTTCTACGAAAGGGACGGTTGATGGAATCGGCTGGCGTGTCAGAGGCGGAGCAGGCCCAGAAAACTGGGTAATCGCCACTGTCAACGATCACCAGGAATTGACTATTCTATCAAAAAAAATGGGTTCTGACGGGTACAATTGGTACGAAGTAAATATTAATAAATCATGGGTCAATGCAAGCCCTGACGATGTGAAATATAATCTGAACCCGGATAATTTTGCGAATGATTCCGTTAATATGTTTCAATTTGTAAAGCTTTCTCAACCGACAAGCCTGAATGCTTCCGAAGTAAATGAACGAATTCTTGCAGGAAAAGGCATTCTAGCTAACCAAGCCGCCACCTTCATTACAGCTGGAGAAACGTATGGCGTAAATGAAATTTATCTTATTTCACATGCACTGCTGGAAACAGGGAAAGGAACCTCCCCACTCGCAACCGGTGTCGAGGTGAATGGAAAAACAGTCTATAATATGTACGGTATCGGTGCCTATGACGGAACCGCACTTACCAGCGGTGCCCAATATGCGTATAATGCCGGCTGGTTTACTCCCGAAGCGGCCATCATCGGCGGTGCCAAATTTATTGCCAATGGATATATTTCAGCTGGGCAAGACACCCTCTATAAAATGAGATGGAATCCAGCAGGTGCAGCAAAATATGGCTATGCCACCCACCAGTACGCAACCGATATCGGCTGGGCAGCAAAACAAGTCAAACAGATTTATAATTTATATAGCTTGCTAGATTCCTATCATTTAACCGTAGAAATTCCTGCTTATAAATAGAATGCGAGGCAGATCCCAATGTCGGGGTCTGCTTTTTTTATCTGATCCTTGAACGGCCTTCCGCACATACCGTAGCTAAAATGCTTAAAACATCCCAGCAGCGCAAGTTTGTCTTTTGAAAAAGAGTATCTTTCTCTACTTACGTTTGAAATCCAACTTAGATTCTAATAAATGACACATTTTCAACAACCCCATTGGAACCTCTTCGCAGTGGAAGAGAGCATGGAGATGCTTCCGCACATAGTTTGGCTCGTTCCGCACAAAAAAGTGGCTGAAGCGCACACAAACTCCTCCAGTCCGCGCACGTACCGTAGTTGAAATACATACAATCTTTTGAAAAATAGTATCTTTCTCTACTTACGTTTGGAAATCCAACTCAGATTCTAGTAAATGACGCATTTTCAACAACCCCTCTGCTCTTTGCTTTGCACACAAAAAAACCCGTACAATTTTCCTTGTACGGGTTCTTGATTAGAACGTTAGTATGATTCTTGTGGCTTCTCCGTTTGCTAGTCGATCGAATCCTTCGTTGATTTCTTCTAGTGTGATGGATCCTGTTAGGAGTTCGTGGACAGGGAGTTTATTTTGTTTGTATAGCTGGATAAATCTTGGGATGTCTCGGTTAGGTACACAGCTGCCGACATAGGAACCTTTGATGGTTCGTTCTTCGGCTGTCAGCGTTACCTGCGGGAAAGAGAATTTATGCTCTGGATGCGGCAATCCGGTTGTGACCGTTGTTCCGCCTCGTTTAGTAATCTTATAGGCGATTTCCATGGCAGCAACGGCTCCGGCAGTTTCAAAGGCATAATCGACTCCGCCTCCGGTTACCCTTCGAATTTCCTCGATAAAGTCTGGTTGCTTCGAATCAAAGATATCCGTTGCGCCCAGTTCCTTCGCTTTAGCTAGTTTGCTTTCATTCAAATCAACCGCAATAATCCGTCCCGCTCCAGCTGTGACTGCGCCTAATAACGCACTCAACCCAACTCCGCCAAGACCGATAATCGCGACCGTACTGCCCATCTCGATTTTAGCCGTATTCACCACCGCGCCGACTCCTGTGATTACGGCACAGCCAAATAACGCCAACTCATCAAACGGGATATCTTTTACTACCTTTATCAGCGACGTTCTTGAGACCACCGCATGATCGGCAAATGCTGACACACCAACATGATGGTACACCTCTTCACCATTTAAATGGAGCCTGCGTCCATCGTTCAACAGCGTTCCCTCACCATTAGCAGCTGCTCCCGGTTCACAAAGTGCTGGTCTTCCTTCCTGACAAGGCAAACAATGTCCGCAGCTTGGGACAAACGCACACACCACATGGTCACCTGGCTCAAGATCGGTTACTCCTTCCCCTACTTCGACGACAATTCCCGCCGCTTCATGCCCTAATGCCATCGGAAGCGGGCGCGGCCGGCTTCCGTTTATCACGGATAAATCTGAATGACAAAGACCCGCTGCCTTCACTTGAATTAATACTTCACCCATTTGCGGGGAATCCAACTCCAACGTTTCGATTTTTATCGGCTTACTTTCTGCATATGGCTGAGGCAATCCTAACTCATGAAGCACTGCTGCTCGTATTTTCATATAGTCCTCCCTCTCACATTAATCCCAATAAACTTAATATCTGTCATATCCTCAATTGCATATTGGATGCCTTCCTTACCAATTCCGCTCGACTTGACCCCGCCATACGGCATATGATCATATCGTAAAACAGAAACCTCGTTAATCCAGACACCGCCTGTCTCTAAACAATCAGCCATTCGGAATCCTCGGTTAATATCATTGGTAAAGACGCCCGCCTGTAGGCCATATTCGGAATCATTGGCAGCACGGATCACTTCTTCCTCACTATCAAACGGTATCAAACTGACGATTGGCGCAAAGACTTCCGCGCAGACAACCTTCATCGATGGTTGAACATTTGCTAGAATAGTAGGTTCAACCATCGCACCCTCTCTTTTGCCGCCGCATAGAATGTCTGCTCCCTGATCAACAGCTTCTTGAACCCAAGCTTCAGCCCGAATGGCGGCTTCTTCAGTTATCATCGGACCAATCATTGTTGCTTCGTCTAATGGATCGCCCGGCGTCAATGTTTTCACGGCAGCCACCAGCTGTTCAGCCAACGAATCATAGATTCCCCGTTGCACATATAATCTTTGCACCGACACACAGGCTTGACCAGCAAACGTATAGCCGCCTCTCACAATCGATGATACCGCCGACTCCAAATCGGCATCATCAAAAATAATATTCGGTGCGTTTGACCCTAATTCTAAGGTCACTTTTTTCCTATACGCTAAGTTCTTAATCTGCCAGCCTACCGGACCGCTTCCTGTAAACGTCACCTTTTTAACCAGCTTGTGAGTCACAAGTGCCTCACCCAGCTCACTTCCCGGACCCATAATAATATTAAATGCCCCTTCTGGAAGCCCCGCTTCTTGAAAAATTTTATATACTAACCCTGCTGTTAATGGGGTTTTCTCCGCCGGCTTTAACACAACCGTATTTCCAGCGGCAATCGCTGGTGCAATCTTATGCAGCGCTAGATTAAGTGGAAAATTAAATGGGGTAATCGCCGCCACTACACCTAACGGAACGCGCTTTGAAAAGCCAATTTGGTGTTCGCCGCCAATCGCATTGTCCATCGGGATTTGCTCGCCTTTAATCTGTTTCGCTCCCTCAGAAGCAAATCGAAGCACCTGGACTGCCCTTTTGACTTCAACACGTCCTTCACGAACCGGTTTTCCTGCTTCCATTGCGAGAAGACGAACAAATTCTTCTCCACGGCTTTCCAACAAATCTGCCGCAACCCGTAAAATCCGCGAACGCTCATAGGCCGGCATCTGCTTCATTGTCGAGTGATAAACCTGGTCCGCAATCTCAACGGCTTCTTGAACATCTTCTTCTGTCGCACAAAAAATCTGCCCAATGATTTCATTGGTAAACGGGTTAGTCACGCTTAATTCTTTCCGATCCGAAACGATTTCTTTCCCAGCAATAATCGAGCCGCACACTATGACTTCAACAGTTTTCATCTAGACGCCCCCTAATTACTCATAGAATCCTTCGGTTGACTTAATAAACTCTCTAAATTGCTTAGAATCATGGCCAAACCATACCTGTGAATTGGTGCGCTCGGCATACTTTTTAATTCGTTCCACCGCGTTTAAAAACCCGACTGAATCGTAGATAATCCCAGGGATCTTAACAGGCGGACCATAATTTTCAGCAGAATAAACCGCATCAGATGCTAAAATAATTCCCCCTTCACCCGGCAGCTCGATATGTAGACCAAGCATTCCCCAGGCATGTCCCGGCCCAAAGTTCAGAATTTTAATTCCTTCAGCAAGCTCCAGCTCATCTTCATGCGGCATAATGGTTTTCCAGTTCACGCCTGTTTTGATCCATTGATCAATATCTGCCCACACATAAGCCCCCATATCTTTATTGATCGCATAGGTTTTCATTGTATTTGACAGCTCTGTATCATGAACAATCACCGTCGCGTTTTTGAACAATTCCAAACAGCCGGCATGATCAAGATGTAAATGCGAAGCCACCACATACTTAATATCCTCCGGCCGGACATTTAATTGAGCTAGTCGGTTGATTAGGTAGCACTCTTCAGATGCCTGATATGGAAATAATTCTTGAACCCCTTCTGGCCATCTGCCGTCATCGCCCATCCCCTCTGGATTACAGCCCGTATCAAAGAGAATTTTACCTTCAGGGTGATCAATCAGAACTGCATACACTGGAAATTCAACAAACTCAGCCGGCGGATTTTGATTGTTTATCGAAGCCGGATTATGCATCGCCACCATAAATCCTTTATCCATTTGCATCGTCCCTGTATCCAGCACATACACTTTTGGTTTAATCATTATCATAGCCCCCTTTTAATTGGTAACGCTTTCATTTACTAGCGCGGATTTTCCTGCAATCACAATCGATCCCCTGACTACATTTCTAGCTGCCGACTCATCTAATGCCGTTTTAATTTCTGCTAGTGAAAATTCCCGGTCAAGCATTTCATTAAAAGGATATTTCTCCGATGTAGACTTCAGAAAATCCAACGCCTTCTTTAAATACCATGGATCATACCGAACAACTGGAAGCACCTGAATGGACTTTCTTGTTAACAATCCTGGGTCAAACGGTGTTAGTTTACCAGGTGAGATATTGCCGATACTCACATATTTTCCACCAAGCCGGATCAAATGGATACCTTCTGCGAATGCCGCAGGAACACCCGTTACCTCGATGCCAACATGTGCGCCCTTTCCGTCAGTTAACCGCAACACTTGCTCAGCCCGCGCCTCAAGTGTCGAAAAGTCATTCAAATTAATCACATGGTCTGCACCAAATTTCTTTGCAAGCTCTAGACGGCTTTGCACCCCATCAATGACAATTACCGTTGCCCCTTTTTCCTTTGCTACCGCTGCAGCATTCAACCCTAATCCTCCAGCGCCCTGAATGACAACACTTTGACCATAGGTAATCTGGGCCTTATCAATACCGAAATACACCTGCGACAGCGCACAATTAGCACTGGCAGCCGCAACATCTGACACAGAATCCGGCACCTTATAAAAATATTGATCAGGGTGGATATAATAATGAGTCGCAAACGTTCCATGAAAATGAGGGGCAACATCCGGCTCCAAATTCCAGAAATCATAGGCATGTTCACAAAGATGAAAGTTACCTTCCTGACATGGCGTACATTTTCTGCACGTAATATAGTAGGCAGCAACGACTCGATCACCAACCTTAATACCCTCTCCCGCATAATCTCGGTCCACACCTTCGCCAAGCGAATACACTTCCCCGACCATTTCATGACCAAGGACACCGCTCTTTTTCGTCGGATGCATCCCTTTCCAAATATGCAGTTCAGATCCGCAAATATTCGTCCGCAAAACCTTTACCACAACTCCGCCTGCCGCAGGCTCAGGTACCTCATAATCCCGATACTCCATTACCTCGGCCTCAGTCATCACAGCAACCTTCCCCTTCAAAATTGATTCCCCCTTTCCTTTTCAAAACTTCAAACATACGAACCACTTATGCCCCTGCAATCAAGCTGTTACATTTATACTAAATCAAGAAAAATACACCGTCAAATATTTGTTCTGAAAATTCAAATAACTATGTATCTACTTATAAGTTAAACTGGATTTTTTACCAAATAATGAATATAATTACAGTAGAGAGGGTGTTGATTGTGATAGACTTTTTACGTATTCTTTCAACCTTTTTCTATACAGGTCCCGTAAAGAAAGTGCCTGCCGGGTACAGACATTGTCCCGCCTGTGATGGTACGGGTAATTACGATTCATTTATTGACTGTGCAACCTGTGATGGTCAAGGGTATGTCGATTATAAACTCTTCATAACATTGAAACTGTAGGAAATGGAAAACCTCCCGCCTAGGAGGTTTTTCCTATACCTTCTACTGGTAAAACATTAGGTACATAGATTGAAAATCAACTGTTTTTCTCCTATTAATTAGACAAGCTTCAGTGCGAATTATAAAATGGAAATGATTATACTAAAAGGTACTCCTACCTCGAAAGGTCCGTTCATGACAAAAAAAACAATTTTCTTCATTGTATTCGTATGCTGGATGCTAGTTATCTTTAATTTTTCTGCGCAACCCTATCAAGAACAGGATCTTACCCCTGTTTTACAAACATATCTAGAACCCTTACATTTAGAAGATAAATTGGATGGTATCTCTTTCAATTATGCAGGAAGTGAAGTCAGCGTTCAGAGCGTAGGCGTTGTCTCATTTGTTCAATTCTTTATTCGCAAGGCAGCCCATTTATCGATTTTCTTCGTCCTCGGCTTTTTAACCTATCGAGTACTAAGTTACTTCCTTAAGAAGAAACAACTCTGGTTTCCTGGTGCTTTAATGTTCGTCATTCTTTATGCTTCTTTAGATGAACTTCACCAAAAAATCACTGGTGATCGCACGCCTCTGATCCAGGATGTAGTGCTAGACACTGTTGGGGGTACCCTTGGCATTATCGTTTGTTGGTTATGGGTAAAAAAAAGAAACCAAACTAAGCAGAGCGTCTGAATACATCAGGCGTTTTTGTTTAAAATTGGTTACGTCCCAATCGAAGACAAAGAAGCTATAGTTGTACCCTTAACTTCCTGTTCATTCTTTGAGAGAAGTAACTGTGCAGCACCATACCAACCATAATAATCAACATCCCCACCCAAGACAACAGTGACGGGAAAAGAGTAGAAACAATCAGTAATTCACCAAAGACGGTAAATAGAACTTCCATTGACTGAGTCGCTTCGACCGCAGCTAGTTTTGTCATGTTCCCACGAACGAGATCAGTTGCTTTGAAAAAAAGGACGGTCGCAATTACGCCGGAACTGATAGCAACGAGCAGTGATTGAAACGTTTGCCCAGCACTGGGAAGCCCCGCTTGCAGTACGCCGAATACCGATAGTACCAGCCAAAATGGCAAACTGGCAATTGTCATTCCAAGTACCCGTTGGAACACATCCAGCTTCCCCCCGCAAAGCTCCATCATTTTCCGATTGCCTAGCGGATAGGCAAAGGACGCGATAAGAACGGGGAAAAATCCCAGCGCCGCTTCTATGCTAGATATATGTCCAGCATGTTCGATCTGCATCAGGACAATTCCTGCTAAGATCAGGACGGAAAAAGTAAGGCCTCGGAATGGAATTTTCCCCCGTACCGTTTTCCCACCTGCTGTCACGAAAAATAAGGGCGCCAAAAGCGAGCCTGAAATGATGGAAATCAGCCAAGTACTAGCCGTCAGCCAGCCAGGTGCATATGCGGCAGCAAAGCAAAGGGGAGCGTAAAATAGACCAAAACCGACGGTGGACCAAAGAATCCAGCTGCCCCACCGTTCCCTCATCATGTCAAAAAGCGGCCTCAGATTTTTTCGTGCCAGTACGATACACAATAAAAAAGGCACCATAAAAAAATAACGCAGCGACGAACTCCAAAGCCAGCTCCCGCCAGACAACTCCATCGAGCGATTTAAAATAAACGTAATCGAAAAAAAGAAGGCGGAACAGATGCCTAAAATAATTGGTTTCACAACAACGCCACCCCTACTATATAAGTATCTAAAATATATCCAATAGCCAGTGGTTTGACAATAACTTATTAGAATTTTCAAACTTATTAATCACTAGATAGACTAGCAAAAGGCTGTCTATCCATTTATTCATCAACTAACTATTTTTTTCTCGATTTCATCAATGTAGGCATTTAAAATACCAATTTGTTCCTCTAACTTTTTCTTGTGCTGAAATAAAATTGCTTTGGTGTTCATCTCATCATGTTCTAAATTTATGGTTGAAATACTTGCTCTTATATCTTCAATCGACATACCTAGATGTCGGAAACATCTGATCAAATTAAGGATTTCAATGTCTTTATCATCAAATGTACGATGTTCTTGTTTGTTTCTTTTTATAGGAGGAATTAACGTTATTTTTTCATAATATCGAATAGTACTTGAAGGAATTTGAGCGAGTTGGCTAGCTTGTTGAATGGAATACATAATTCATCCTCCTTGACTTAAAGTATGGTTTAACCTTTAAGGTTGATACTATCAAATAAAAAGGAGAATGCATAATGAAAAACATTTTAGTAGTGGTCACTAATATTTCTAAGTACCCAAATCAGGACCGTGCAACAGGGTTATGGTTAGGAGAAGCTGTTCATTTTGTAGACGAAGTGGAAAAGGAAGGATATAACGTTGATTATGTAAGCCCTAATGGTGGATTTACACCGATAGATCCACACAGCTTGGAAGCAGATCAAATGACTGAATTAGATTGGCAATATTATTCCAACCCTGACTTTTTAAATAAGCTAAGTGCTACTTTATCAGCAGATGAAGTGAATCCTAAAGATTATGATGCCATTTATTATACAGGCGGGCACGGTGTAATGTGGGATTTCCCTGATGATGAAAAGTTACAAAGTATCGCAAGTAATATACATGAAAATGGCGGAATTGTCTCAGCTGTTTGTCATGGTTCTGTTGGCTTATTAAATATTAAAAATGCGGCAGGTAACTATCTAATTGCGGACAAAAAGGTTGCAGGCTTTGCAAATACTGAAGAAATCGCCCTTGGATTAGATAAAGCAGTTCCATTTTTAACAGAAGATGAACTTGTCAATAGAGGCGCCAATTACGTGAAAGGCGACGACTGGGCAGCATTCGCCGTAGCTGATGATCGCGTGGTCAGTGGACAAAATCCAGCATCAGGTGGTGCAGTTGCCAAAAAAGTCATCCAACTATTAAAATCAGCAAAATAAAAAGAAGAAGCAACCATTATTACATCTGGTTGCTTCTTTTTTTTAATTCTTAAAATGACCAATAAGTGGATAGCACTACTAGCCCTGTTCCAATTCCGCCTGCAAAACTGGCGGTTCCTTTGTATAGCCTTTGTTTCCACTGGGTAAGTCCTATATTGATCTCCTTCATATATTCCGGCTCTCTAAACAATCCCTTTTTAAGCTGTTGAAAGCCTATAAAGAACAGGTGAAAAAAGCCACTGTTCACTACATAGATTACAGCCGAAACCATCAAGAGGAATAAACCAGCTATAAAGAGATGGTTTACATCTATGACTCTATCTTGTGATAGTACTGATGTGAAGGTTAGCAGTTGGCAGAGTAACATCGATGCCGCACATGAAAGGAAATAATTCTTGTACATCCGCTTATTCTGTAACCTTGGCAAATCGCAGATCAGGGCTTGTTAAAGCGTCAAAGCGAATTCCCTCTACCTTTTTGCTGACTAGTGCATTTTGTGATGAGAAATAAATAGGTATGATTGGCATTTCGGTCATTAATAGTTCTTCAGCTTGATGGAGCAATTCATATCTCTTGGCTTCATCCTGCTCTACTAAGGAATCAGACAGTAGTTTATCATATTTCGTATTGCTCCAATTTGTAAAGTTGCTGGAGCTTTTCGTACTGTATAAATTCAATACTGGATACGGATCAAGGAAATCTCCGACCCAGCCCATACGAGCGATTTGGAAGTTCTTTTGTTTAAATGAATCAATGTATGTTTTCCACTCCTGATTTTCAAGCACTGTCTCTACTCCAAGATTTTCTTTGAACATTTCCTGAAGTGCTTCCGCTATCTTCTTATGATTAGCTTCAGAATTGTATTTTAACGTTACTTCAGGAAGAGTACTCCAGCCTTCTTCTTTAAGTCCCTCTTTCAGCAGTTTTTTCGCTTTATCTGCATCAAAGGAATAATAGTCGGAAACCTCATCACGGAAGTCCTTTCCTGAAGGGGCTTCTGCTCCGTATGCTACATACCCGTACGCAGCTTTCTCTCCACCTTTGGAAACATTTTTCGTAATGGCATCTCGATCGATTGCGTAGGCAAATGCCTGTCTAATTTTTTTATTCGTAAATGGTTTCTCGTTGACATTAAATGAATAGGTATAAACACTAAAAGAAGGGGAGCTGATATATTCATCACTACTCTTCTCTTGATCAATGGCTTCAGAGGGAATTGATTTTACTAAATCCAATTCCTTGGACTTGAACATTTGATATTCAGTCGTGGCGTCGGCAATCATTTTAAACTTGATTGAATCCAGACCGATATTCTTTGTATTCCAGTGTTCTTTGTTCTTATCAAGCGTTATTTCGTCGTTGTGCTTCCAAGCAGACACAACATACGCCCCATTTGAGACAATGCCTTCTGCCTCTGCTGCCCACTTTTCATCTGCTTCGACTACTTGTTGGTTGACTGGCAGGAATCCGTGTCCTTGCAGAACAGTTGGGAAAAACTTAATTGGTGTATCTAATTGTACGACGAGGGTTTTCTCATCTTCCGCTTTAATAGCGACATCATCTACCGAACCTTTGCCTGTATTGTACTCTTCGGCTCCTTTAATATAATAGAAGCTAGAAGGATCATAGGCTGCTGTCTTTGGATTTAACACCCTTTTCCACGAATATTCAAAGTCATTCGCCGTTACGGCATCTCCATTTGACCATTTAGCATCATCACGAATCGTAAAGGTATACGTTTTACCATCCTCTGATACATCTACCTTGCTTGCTGTTCCCTTTACGACCTTGCCATTCTTATCATATGAATACAATCCCTCATATAAGTGGTCAATTACCCAATAGGAAGTCGTATCAGATGCAAAGGCCGGGTCCAATGTATACGGTTCACCGCCTAGATTGGCTGTAATGGTTTGATCAACCTCTTTGGCTGACCCTCCCTGAGCTGTCTTTTCATTCTTGCCGCATCCACTTAATGCAGTAAGAACGACCAGGATGACTGTTAGTATGTATAATGATAATTTCTTCATAATTTCCTCCCGTTATCTAACGTTGATTTATGTACATGCTCTTCTCACCTTATCCATATAAGTGGCATGCGGTGTAATGCTCATTTTTTATTTCCTTCCACTGTGGTTTTTGCTTAGCGCAAACCTCCATCGCTGCAGGACAGCGGGTACGGAATGGGCAGCCTGAAGGGGGCTCGATAGGACTTGGCGGATCACCTCCCAAAAGGATTCTTTCTTTGGCTCCTCTTAAACTCGGCTCACTTGCAGGAATGGCGGATAATAACGCCTTCGTATAGGGATGCAGCGGTTCAGCGAATAACTCATCGCTTGCAGCAAGCTCCATCATTTGTCCCAAATACATCACACCGATTCGATCGCTGATATGATTAACCATGGCCAAATCATGGGCAATGAACAAGTAGGTCAACCCAAACTCTTGCTGTAAATCAGCTAATAGATTAACAACCTGTGCTTGAATGGAGACATCCAGAGCAGATATCGGCTCATCGGCTACAATGAAAGAAGGTTCCACAGCAAGTGCACGCGCTATACCAATACGCTGTCTTTGCCCGCCGCTGAATTCATGTGGAAAACGATCAGCATGCTCGGGACTTAGTCCAACCTTCTCCAATAACTCAATAATCCTCTGTTTTCTTGCACTGCCTTTTTTCAAACGATAGGCATCCAGTCCTTCAGCAATAATGTCTCCTACCTTCATTCTAGGATTTAAGGAGGCCTGCGGATCCTGGAAGATCATTTGAATTTCTCGATTGACCATTTTCTTGCTTTTTCGATCCAGTTTGGATAGATCCCTTCCATCGAAAATCACTTTTCCTTCAGTAGCTTCATAGATTCCCACAAGGGTTCTTCCCAAGGTCGTTTTCCCGCTGCCGCTTTCTCCGACAAGTCCTAATGTTTCTCCCTTTCGAATGTCAAAGGAGATTCCATCGACAGATTTTATGGTTTGATGCTTGCCCGCCTTAAAGTGCTTCTTAACATTCTGTACGTCGAGAATGGTCTCACCCATGACGTTCACCTCCGGCCGCAATTTCACTGTACCCTTTTGCCCGCTTATCTTGAAGCCAGCAGCGTGCGCTATGACTTTCGGAAAAGAACTCTTTCTCGGGCAGATACTCTATGCACACTTCCATCGCATACGGACATCTCTGTGCAAACGGACATCCCATAGGTGGATCGAACAAGTCTGGAGGTGTTCCTTCAATAGCCATAAGCCGTTCTTTCTCCTGAGAATGAATATTTGGAACGGATTTCAGCAGTCCCCATGTATAGGGATGCTTAGGAGACTCGAATAAGTCATGGACCGTGCCCGATTCTACGACGATTCCTGCATACATCACGGATACTCTATCAGCCAGTTCAGCTACGACACCAAGGTCATGAGTAATTAACACGATTGATGTCTGCCTTTCTAACTGAATTCGTTTTAATAATTCGAGTATTTGAGCCTGGATGGTTACATCAAGTGCTGTCGTCGGTTCATCCGCTATGAGTAAACTTGGGTTAGCTGCTAAGGCGATTGCAATGACAACGCGCTGCCTCATCCCACCGCTAAATTGATGCGAATAATCGGAATAACGTGTAGTGGGATCCGCTATTCCAACTTCCTGAAGCAGTTTGATCGTTTTTTTCTTTGCCTCGTCCCTTGAAAGTTTTAATTTTTTTATAAAGATTTCATCAATTTGATGTCCTATTTTCATCGTAGGATTAAGCGATGTCATTGGATCTTGAAAAATCATGCCAATTTCTGTTCCTCTTATTTCTCTAAGTTTTTTAGACGATAGAGTCGTCATTTCGTGATCTCGAAATTTGATGCTGCCTCCTTTTATTCGTCCGTGGGGTTTTGGAATCATCCCCATGATCGATTGGGCAGTCACACTTTTTCCGCAGCCGCTTTCTCCTACAATCGCTAGCGTCTCACCATCTTCTACATGAAGATCTACACCTCTCACCGCATGGATTTCTCCTCCACGTGTTTTGAATGACACATGTAGATTATCAATTTCTAATACTCTCATACATAATCTCTCCTTACTTCTCAGAACGCGGATCAAGCGCATCCTGTAACCCATCTCCAAACGCATTAAAGGCAAACATCGTTAACGAAATCATCAATGCTGGAAAAAACAATCTCCACCACTGACCGCTTAAAACTACACCTAGAGAGTCGTTAGCCATCGTTCCCCAGCTTGCTGTCGGCGCTTGAACACCCAATCCTAAAAAACTCAAAAATGATTCTGAAAAAATGGCTTGTGGAATGGTAAAAGTTAGATTGACAATAATAATGCCCATCATATTTGGCAGCAAATGCTTTGAAATAATCTTGAAATGGGAGGTCCCCAGCTTTTCAGCGGCCATCACGTATTCCTGCTGCTTTAACTGCAAAATTTGCCCCCTCACAATTCTCGCCATGCCCACCCATCCTGTTATCGAGAGTGCCAGAATCATCGTAGTCAATCCCGGTTTCATAACAACCATCAGTAGAATCACGACAAGAAGGTAAGGGATTCCATACAAAATCTCTACAATTCTCATTAAAAAGCCGTCTATTCTATCTCCTGCTCGGCTTCTTCCAGCCATATAACCTGAGATTCCTCCTACCAAAACCCCCATAATTAAATCAATAATGGCTGCGATAATCCCAATCAATAGCGAAATTCTAGCCCCTGTCCAGACCCGTACCCAAATATCTCTCCCTAAGTCATCGGTACCAAACCAATGCTTGGCAGAAGGTTTTAAGTTGCCTTCCGTCAATGATTGATGGCTTGGAGTGAAAGGCAGGAGGTGAGGTCCAATTATCGACAGCGTTAGAATGATTAGTAATAAAAAGAAACCCGTTAACGCCAACTTGTTCTTCGCAAGCTTTAGTGCCACTTCATGCCAATACCCCATAACAGGACGGCTCTTTGTTCTGATTCGTAACCTGCTGCGATCGACAGGCTTAAACATACTGTCATTTACTTCTGGCACGCTTATTCACTTCCGCTCGTCATTTTTATTCTCGGATCGACAAATCTGTAGCACAAATCAATCAGAAATAGCGTTAAGACTAAAATAGTGCTGTAAAAAATGGTTGTACCCAGAATGACTGGATAATCTCGATTAAAAATACTGTCTACAAAATATTTTCCAATACCGGGAATTGCGAATATTTTCTCTACTACGAATGTTCCGGTAATTATTGATGCAAACAGCGGTCCAATAAAGGAAATGACTGGGATGATTGCATTCCGAATTCCATGCTTACAGACAATATATACCGTGGAAAGTCCCTTCGCCTCAGCCGTTTTCATATAGTTTTGGCTTAAGACCTCCAACATGCTTGTTCTGACAAATCGGGCGATAATCGCAAGCGGACCGACTGCCAAGGCAATAGTAGGAAGAATTGTATGCTGCCACGTTCCCCACGAGGCAACCGGAAGGATTCCTGCCTCGACAGCACCGTATTTAATCAACAAAGGTGCCAATATAAAGCTCGGTACAGAAATCCCCACTATTGCCACAATCATTGAAAGGTAATCTAGCCCTCGATTATGATTGAGGGCAGCGATAATGCCCAAAGCCAAACCTAGTATAATGGCAACAACCATTGCTTGCAGACCCAATATAGCTGATGGCAGAAACCCTTCTGCTATCAATGTATTTACATCTCTTGTCTTAGACTGAATCGAAGGACCAAAGTCAAAATGAAGCAAATCCTTCATATAGAGAACGTATTGAACAGGCAGCGGTTCGTCCAAATTATATTTCGCTCTCATATTTTTAACAATTTCCTCCGGTAATGATTTTGCATCTGACGCAAATGGATCGCCCGGTATACTGTTCATAATGACAAAGGTCAGCGTCATAATAATCCAGAGGGTCACAACCATCGTTATTAAGCGTTTTATTACATACATAGGATTCACCTGTCTTATTTACATATTTTTAAAAGGAAGTGAAGCTTAGCAGCTCATCTTCATTAGTAATAAACAAAGTAAGCAAGTCTTTGGCAGCTTCTAAATCTGTGATATCAATAATTTCGATTGGAGAGTGTGCGTTACGGGATGGAATAGAAAGCACGCCTGTCGGTATCCCTTTGTTGGAGAGGTGAACAGCTCCACCATCTGTCCCTATTCCAGGAAATACTTCCAGCTGATACGGAATTCCTCCCTCTACTGCTAGTGTCTTCAGCTTCTCTCTAATGGCTGGATGGGCGATTAAGCTCGCATCCATGACCTTAATGCCAACTCCTCCACCGATATGAAGCTCATCATCCAGGACAGATTCTGGCGTATCACTGGCTGCTGTCGTATCAATGGCAATCGCTGCATCTGCGGCAATCCCTTCTGCTGCTACTTTCGCCCCTCTTAGGCCTACCTCTTCCTGAACCGTAAAGATAAAAACGAGCTCTCCAGAGAAATCCGGAAGATCCTTCAGCACCTGTAACAACACCGCACAGCCTGCCCGGTCATCAAAGCCCTTGCCAACTAGCCTCCCTGTATCGCTGTTGCCCAAAACGGTAACGTCTGAAAGCCAGGTAACGGAATCCCCAATAGCAGCACCCATATCGATCGCTTGTTTCTTGGACCGGGCTCCAATATCGATATAGGATTCTCTGACAGACTTAAGCTTGCTTTCACTTTCAAACTTCCGATAATGGGCAGAAATCCCGCCAAACACACCAATTAAATACCCAGTACCAGTTCGAACCCGCACCTTTTGACCGGCCAGTATTCGAATATCATGTCCTCCTAAAGACTCGACCTTAATCAAGCCATCAGGTGTAATGCTTCGAATAATAAAGCCTACCTCATCCATATGCGCTGTAAGAATCAGCCTTGGCCCCGGTCTACTTCCTTTTTTTATCGCAGTAATATTACCAAGATGATCCACAGACCACTCGTCTGATAATGATTCCAGTTCTGACGTTATGTAACGGATAACTGGCTGTTCAAAGCCTGAAGGTCCGTGCAGCACAGAAAGCTCTCTAACTATTTTCTCCATTTTTTACTCCCCCTTTTTTCATCCCCAAACAACAAAAAGTCCCCTTCTTTTTTAAGAAGAGGACAGAATAAATAATAACTAGCTTTCTGTTCTTCTTATCTATCAGGCGAACCTGATGGAATTGGCACAGTATTCACAAGGAACCTGTTGCCGAGGTTTCAAAGGGCCATATCCCTCCACCTCTCTGGATAAGAAATCAATTATGTATTTAATAATGAAATTAGCATAAGCGAGAAATTGAAGCACGTCAATCTTTTTTTCATTTTTATCATTTTTCTGATATATCAAACTTTAAAAATTACTATCTGAATCTTTAAATCTACAAACCTGTTCGAAAGTCACAAGAAAAACCACCCTTGATCCTTCTTTGCCCTTCCCAGCAACAACTTTGTGCGAAATCGCAGGGTTTATGTGTACTTGGCGCTCATTTCTGTGCGGAATGGCTAATTCGTGTGCGCTTCAGTCATTTTTGGTGCGGAACAAGCCCTATCTATGTGCGGAAGCATCTCCAGGCTCTTGAAAACGTTTCAAGGTCCCTGGGGTTGTTGAAAATGCGTCATTTACTAAATCTAATTTAGATTTCCAAACATTAGTAAAGAAAGATACCCATTTTCACAAAACAAAACGTCCTTTGAACCTGTGCTGCGGGCTTCTTTGCCGCTTCCCAGCGACGACTTGGTGCGAAATCGCAGGGTTTATGTGCGGAATGGCTAATTCATGTTCGCTTCAGCCACTTTTATGTGCGGAACGGGCTAAATTGTGTGGAAGTAACTTTTAGATAGAGCGGAGTCATAAGATTCAAATCAAAAGAGGCTGTGACATCTTGTCACAGCCTCTTTCCAATTAAAAGCTAAATTCTATTAGCGTTTTATGTTTTTGATTTAGGGTCATTACGGTTTGTTCATAGTCTTTGATTTTATTAGCTAATGAATGCTTGCGTTCGTCAATCATTCGTTGTACTTCAGTTGGGTTGGGTCCTCCTTGGACGCTGCGGATTTCGACGAAGTATTCGGGTGAGATGATTTTTTTCCACTCAGCTTCTGTCAGTCTGACCACAACAAATGCCTTAATAATTTGATTGATTTCATCCACGCTCCAGTCATAGAGCTCCTTTTTTTCTGCGATGGTTACCTTCGAGATATGGCTGGCAATCGAATGAGCTTTTCTAAAGGAAACCCCGTACTCCCTTGAAAGGGTGTCCGCAAGTTCGGTGATAGTAATACTCGATTTAGCGGCCATTTTCTTTGTATGCTCTTCATTCACTTTCAGTGTCGTGATGACCGCATACATCAGTTTAAACACCCGGTTCGCATTGGTAAACGAACGATACAAATGCGGCTGCAAATCATCCTCTGTATCCACAATATCGCCAAACGGCGTATTATGAATCATGTTTATCGCAGCAAGTGCATCGCCGTATGCGGAGCTTGCGATGGAACGAGAATGTTCAATTGATACAGGATTACGTTTTTGCGGCATAATGCTGCTCACCTGCACATAAGGATCTGCCACATAAAAAGTCCCGAATTCTCGTGTAACATACTGAAGAAAATCTTGAATCCAGCGGCCAGTATCGACCATACACGTCATCAAGGCAGTCGCCGTTTCAAGCAGATAATCGGCACCGCCAATTGCATCGTAGGAATTCTCAACGATTCTATCAAACCCAAGTAAATCGCGTGTTCGTTCTCGGTTGATTGGAAAGCCGGTTGTCGTTAGTGCCGCAGCACCAAGCGGAGACTGATTGACATTTTCATAGGCGGACCAGAGACGGTGAATATCACGTTGTAACACATCATAGATTGCGAGAAAGTAATGACCAAGTGTTGTCGGCTGTGCCGGCTGCGTATGTGTGTAGCCCGTAATATACGTGGTGGTGTGCTTTTCTGCCTGAGTCAATATAGCTTCGCTTAACGAATGTGCACTTCCAAGCAGCTGTATGAAATGACTACGCAGCACAAGGCGGTACATGGCCACCCCCATATCATTCCGACTTCGGGCAATATGAATCTTGCCCGCTAACTCTGCACCAATTTCCTCACCAATCTTTGCTTCCATCATAAAAAACAAATCCTCAAACTGAGGCTCATAAAGCAGCAGCCCAACATCTGTCTGTGCCACCTTATTTATCCCTTGTAACATCACTTTCGCTTCAACTTCAGGAATGATCCCTTGTTCAGTCAGCATGATGACATGTGCACGGTGAATATCGAACATGACATGAAATAAAAAATCGCGTTGATCATTAAAGACGGGCATAAGCAGTTCTTCGACATACGTTTTTCCAGGAAACGTCTGCCCTTCATTCTTCAGAAAATCATCAAGTTTATTCAATCTTTCCACTCCCTATGTCAAAGATCGTTCGGCTTTCACTCCGAAGAACTTGTTTGAAATAAGTAGGACAAGTGCGATTAAGGTAATTTGGATCATTCCATATGCAGCTGCCTGACCCATATTAAACATCCGAAGTTGATTCATAATTTCAATTGAAATCGGCCGATTTGAGATGGTATACAGTAAGACAGAGGTTGGAAACTCGCCCACTGATTCAACAAAGGCAAGCAAGGTACCCGATAATACACCAGGCATAATAATCGGCAGAATTACTTTTCTAAACGTATAAAACCATTTTGCACCAAGACTTCTCGATGCTTCCTCAATCGAGTCATCCAACTGCTCAAGCACCGCATTCGTCGACCGAACAACGAGCGGAATATGACGGATAAAATAAGCAAGAGGCAGAATCCAAAATGTCCCGACTAAAATCTGCCCAAAACTGAAAATACTTTTTTCATTAAAAGCAAAAACCAAGTTCATCCCAATAACGGTCGCAGGCAATGCCCAAGGGATCATTACCAAGATATCAATAAAGCTTTTCCCAACAAATTTGCGCTTCACCAGTACGTATGAAGCAATCACACCAAAAACCAAATTTCCTGCAGTCGCAATTACTGCAAGCACCAAGCTGTTCTTTAACGGCTTGAAGATGTTCGGATCCTCAAATAACAGACGGAAGTTTTCAAAATTAAACGTGGACGGGTACGTTTGGAATGTCCATGTTCCATCTGGGACCAATGAAAGCAGTAAAATCGTAAAATGCGGCAGCAGTAAAATAATGACGCCAATTACACCAACTGCAGCCATGACCCATTTCATCACCGGATTTTTCACTTCGCTGCGATGCGCTCCGATTCCTTTAGACGCCATTCGGTAATCCTTACGATTCTGATACCAGCGCATTAAGAGTAAGAAACCAATGGAAACAACAGAGAGAATCACAGATTGTGTAGCGGCAATCTCCATATCACCGTTAATTTTCGAGAAATAAATTTGTAAACTCAACACCCGGTACCCGCCTGCTAGAAGAAACGGTGCACTAAAGGATGCCATAGAAATCATGAATACAAGTAGTGACGCACCAACAATCGCCGGTGTCATTAATGGAAAGGTTACTTTCCAAAACACCTTAAACTTACTCGCACCTAGATTAGATGCAGCCTCTTCTAGAGAAGGATCAATTTTACCTATGGCTGCTGAGACCATCATATAAAAGTACACATACATCGTATAAGCATGAACAATTAAAATCCCCGACACGCCGCCAATCTGGAACGGTACTTCTTTAAGGCCGAATAAATCTTTAACCAAATTGGGAATAAGACCTGATTCACCATATAAAAACATAAAGGCCATTACACCAACAAGTGACGGCAGTACAATCGGCATAATCGCTGCTGTCGCAAACAGCCCCCTGCCCGGAAATTGATACCTATTAAAAATGAGTGCGAGCGGAATACCAATTAACCCGCTAGCTACCACACTTAGGACGGAAATATAAACCGAGTTCCATAACGCTTCTAAATTGGTTTTTGATTCTTGGCTGAAGAAATCCTGATAATTCGAAAGCGTCAGTCCCCCGTCACTTTGCAAACTTTCAAAAAAGGTCCGTAATGACGGATAAAGCACATACGCCACGAGCACCAGGACGACCGGAATCAACAGGAAGAACGTTAATCGATGCTCACGATTTTTCATCATAGGCTGTCACCACTGACAACCGGAAGCACCCGAATATGTGCAGCGGGAAGCTCGACCCATACATCTTCTCCCACCTTAAATCCGCCAGCACCATTATTCAGCATATTTGCCTGCAGCAATACTTGATTAATACGTGCACTCACGTTAATTGTAGAGCCAAAGAACTCCACTCTTTCAACACTTCCTTTAAAAACGTTCTCACCGCCGGTATCATTTCGGTGAACAGTAATGGCTTCCGGGCGAATGGAGGTCACAAGTCCACTGTCGCCAATTGTTAAATCACCCTTCACATTCAGCGGATTATTATGTACAACAAGTCTCATTTCATTGGAGGAATCGACTAACCCAACACTCAATTTTTCCTGATTCATGTCTTCCACCCGTGCAGGCAATAAATTACTTTCCCCAATAAAACCCGCGACGAAATCATTTACAGGTGCATTATAGATATCAGAAGGTGTTCCCACTTGATGACAAACACCATAATTAAAAACAGCAATTCGGTCGCTCATCGATAAGGCCTCTGCCTGATCATGTGTAACATAAATGGTCGTGATTTTATACTCGCGCTGCAGTCTAAGAATCTCACTTCTCATTTCATCACGAAGCTTTGCATCAAGATTACTTAACGGTTCATCCAGCAAAAGAATTTCCGGTTCAATCACAAGTGCACGTGCTAACGCGACACGCTGCTGCTGCCCTCCGCTCAACTGACTCACTTGACGGTCTGAATATTGGTCGAGTCTTACCTTCTGAAGAACATCCTGTACCCGCTTCTTTAATTCAGCTCCAGGTACTTTCCTAACCCTGAGCCCAAATGCAGCATTTTCAAATACCGTCATATGAGGAAAAAGGGCATAGTTTTGAAAAACCATGCCTGTATTTCGTTTCTCCGGGGGCACACGCGTCATATCCTTATCACCAAAGCGGACAACACCTTTCGTTGGATAGTAAAACCCGGCAATCATTCGGAGTGTTGTCGTTTTCCCGCAGCCGCTTGGGCCAAGAAAAGTAAAAAACTCTCCGTCTTTAATTTCCAGATTTAATTGATCCACTGCAATGGTCTTGCCGAACGCCTTTTGGACATTTTCTATTTTTATCGACGCCATACCATACACTTCCTATTCTTTAATTTCTTTATCACCGCTCTTGATGTTTTCGTCCCAATACTTCATCCATTCGTCACTCTTTTCCTGAAAGACTTTCCAGTCAATCTCCATGCTTTTGATTTCCGTATCCGTAATCCACTTTGGAAGATCGGTTACATCACTTCTAGTTGGAATCCGGTAGAATTCTTCAGCTAGAATTTTAGCTGCCTCAGGTGAATTCACAAATTCATAAAACGCTTCAGCTGCTTTAGGATGAGGTGCATCCTTCACCACAGCGATTCCTTCTGTTAATACAGGTGTACCGCTTTCTGGAATGACAAAGTCAAACGGGTAGTTTTTATTTTCCTTCAGCATGACAACATCAGGCATCGCCCAAACTGATAACGCACCTTCACCTTTTGCCACCTTGTTATACATCATTTCTGGATTGGCTGAATATTCCTTCGTATTTTGATCAAGTTTCGTTAACCACTCATATCCTTTTGCGGGATCATCGCTATCTTTAAAATCGCGGTAAATCATCGCTGAGAAAATGGTTCTCATTGTTCCGGAAGCAAGCGGGTAACGAATAATGATTTCATCCTTCCACTTTGGATCCAGTAGTTCATCCCAATCCTTCGGAACCTCATCTGCACTCAATTCTTTAGTGTTATACATAATTACTTCCGGTGTCTGACTAGTTCCTGACCAATTCCAGTCCGGATCATAAAAACTATCATCTAAATTCGACGCATAGCTTGGTTTATAAGGAGTCAATAACGATTCATCCTTGGCTTGATCGAAGCTCGTTGAAGGAGCCCCCCACCAGACATCGGCTTGAGGATTATTTTTTTCAGATCGTACCCGATCGAGAATTTCCTGTGAACCCATATCGAGCCATTCCACATCGACCCCGCTATATTTCTCTTCAAATTGTTTCTCAAATTTTGACAGAATGTCCTTGCCATGCGGTGAATAGACAACGATTTTCTCCTCTAATTTATCTTTTTTATCTTCGGTTTCCCCGCCCGTTTTTTCATCAGAATTACAGGCACCAAGCGCCATTACAGCCGACAATGTCATCGCCGTTAATATCGATTTCTTTTTAATGTTCATCAATAATAATCCCCCTCATATTGATAGTGTAATAGACTGTCATGCTCATGCAAAAAGAGTGAAACGGCGCCTAAGACGCCCGCTTTTTCGCCTAGTTGTGAGGTTTTCAATTTGACTGCGCTTGGCAGATAATGCGTAATCATGCTGCGCAGCTTCGGCAAAATATAATCTGCAGATTTAAAAACACCACCTCCCAAAATAATCACTTCTGGATTAAGTAAGCTCGCGGCATTGATGATTCCATATGCTAAATGTTCTATCGCGTCTTCGATGACCGCTTCTGCCAGCTTGTCGCCTTTTTCTGCCAGTGAAAAAGCCAATTCCCCTGAAAGCTCTTCTTTCATGGCTTGTTCGTATAACGGATGATCCGGCTGCTTCTGTATTGCCTCTGTTAAGTTAATCCCTATTGATTTCCCTCCAGCCACGCTTTCTAAGTATCCATAACGTTGAAAAATAGGTCTAAACGCAGATTTCATATCATTTTTATTTGTTACCATATAGCCAATCTCACCCGCTGCACTAGTTGCGCCTCGATACAGCTGATTATTAATAATAATCCCGCTGCCAATTCCCGTCCCTACCGCGATAAACAAGACATTCTTCTTATTCTGCGCATTCCCAAGCCACTGCTCACCTAGTGCTGCGGCATTCACATCATTATCAATGTAAATGGGAAAAGAAAAATAACGCTTTGCTTCTGTAAGAAAGGGATATTGAACCCAATTCAAACTTGGTGCATCAATAATAAGACCGCTCTTCGATTCAGTAACCCCTGGGATCCCGACCCCCATTCCGAGAATCTCTTGCATTTTAATAGTGCTTTTCTGAATCATCTGTTCAACCTCAAAAGCGAGCTGACTAAGTAAGCCTGATTGTAAATAACGGCTCGTGTTAAACTCACTTTCCGCGATAATTGTTCCTCTTAAATCACATAAAATCGCCTTAACCTTTGTTCCTCCAATGTCTGCACCGAGGATGTAGCCGGCTTTTGCATTGAAATACAACTGAATCGGTTTTCGTCCTCCTTGTGAAGTCGATTCACCATTTCCTTTCTCGATGACCCACTTTTCTGAGATCAGCTCATCAACCAACAAGGATGCGGTAGGTTTTGAAATCTGAACCTTTACTGCGATTTCTGCTCGTGAGATTGCCTCATGTTTTTGGATACATTGAAGGACTCTCTTCTTATTCATCAATTTAAGATTCATAGGTGTTTGATTACTCCTCATCACATCACGGCCTTTAATTTGGTTAGTAAAATTTACTAATTAACTTCAATATAAAATAAGTTCCAAAAAATTACAACTAATATTTTAAATATTCTAACTAATCATAAGCTATGCACGCATTCAATGATTTATTTCGCCCGTCAGATATTTACAATATTATCCTTATGTGGTATTACATTAAGTAAGGGGTTATCTTTCGTTAGTTAGGAAGGTTTACTAACCTACTTTATACCTATTACCAAAGGAGGGGTAATTGAAAGGTTCGTGTTTTTAACATGCTTAACAATCGAAAGGGGTGCACGAATGAAGAAGGTTTTCTTAATTTTGTTCTCGATACTGTTGATTGTTTCTATGGCTCCTATTACCGGCCAAGCGGAGAAAAACACACCTGATGTTGATTTATGGAATGTTGTCAAACCATTAGAAACGACGGTTACCTTTTTAAATTCTGGGGCTCATCCAGATGATGAAAGAAGTGATTTCCTAGCCTACCTCTCGCGTGGTCTTGGGGTAAAAACATCGAGTTTAATCGCTAACCGCGGGGAAGGCGGACAAAATGAGATTGGTGATGAATTAAACGATGCCCTGGGAATCATCCGCACCCGTGAAATGATCGAAGCGGCGAAGATTACCGGCGTCAAAGCTTACCACCTTAGCGAAACCACCTCTGATCCGATCTTCGACTTTGGCTTTTCCAAAACTCCTGAAGAAACATTGGCTAATTGGGGAGAAGAGTTAACCTATGAACGATTAATTGCTTTTATCCGCACCTACCAGCCAGATATTGTGATGCCCTCCTTCCGCAACGATGACACGCAGCATGGACATCATCGTACCATGGCCATTTTAACTGAACGCGCCTATAAGGATGCTGCTGATCCTTCGGTTTTTCCTGAACAACTGAAAAAAGGCTTATCTGTTTGGCAAATCAAAAAACTATATCTACCGGCTGAAAAGGCGGCAAACGCCACAACCTCTATTGAAATCGGAATGTTTGATCCAATCTACAACATGACGTATCCTCAGCTTGGCGAGCAATCCCGCTACATGCATAAAAGTCAGGGAATGGGCTCAGATATCCCTGCTGCTCCTAAGCAAACCCACCTTGATTTAATTCATAGCATAGTCAAAGCAAAGAATAACAATGACCTTTTTGCAGGTGTTCCCTATAACCTGACTGAATGGGCTCAAACGCTCCCTTACAGTGAATATTCAGTTAGAGCCAAGCTAAAATCACTGCAAAAAGAGCTGGATGGCATCGTAGCAGCTTATCCGAATTCCAACAGCGTCTATACTAAATCACAAAAAGGATTAAAAAATCTTAGCCAACTCACTAAACTTACCGAAAAATCAAAACTCTCTAAATCAGTAAAAGCCGATTTACTTCATAAACTTTCCACAAAAGAAGAGCAGCTGCAACAAGTCAGCTTTGTTTCCTCGGGACTTGAAGTAAGCGCAAAAGCAGCAGCAAACGTCTGGACAAAAGGTGAAAAAACAACAGTTACGGTCAGCCTGAAAAACACAGGCAAGCAAACGTTGAAAAAAGCGCACGCCGCACTAAAGATTCCAAGCGGTTGGAAAGCGACGACCAAAACGAAACCGGCTAATTTAAAGCCAGGCAAATCCTTAGTTTATACGTATACATTGCAAATCCCAGCAAAGGCCAAGAATTATCACGCCTATGATGCCCCTGCGGTCACAGCTTCCATCAGTTATGAATCTGACAGCACGAAAACCGTTCACCTTGAAGAACTTGCAGGCACAACGGCGGTGCTTCCAGATGTTAGTTTGACGCTGTCCCCTGAAGATATTACCGTCAATACAGCAGATGTTCAAAAAGAAATCCCGGTTACACTAAAGGTAAAGAACTACAAACAAGGCAAGATAAACACAGCTGTATCGTTGAAAGTTCCAGCAGGCTGGAGTGTGACTCCACATCAGGCGAATGTTGCCTTTACAAAACATGCTGAAGAGAAAAGCGTGAACTTCAAGCTGGTTCCGCCTTCTGATATTAAGGAAGGCAGTACAAAAATTTCAGCAGAAGCTACCGTCAATGGAAAAGCATTCAGCTCGACCATCCAAGAAATACACTATGATCATATCGGTACCTTTTATTATCAATACCCAGCACAAGTCAACACCGTTGCGTTTGAGCTATTAAAGCCCGACAAGCTGAAAATCGGCTACATTAGCAGCGGCTTTGATAAAGTCGATGAGTACCTGACTAATACCGGTTTTGACATTACAAACCTAACCGAAAGTGATCTAGCAACCGGCGATTTGAGTCAATACGATACGATTGTAACCGGAATCCGCGCCTATCTATCAAGGCAAGATTTGAAGGCGAACAATAACCGACTGATGAAATACGTAGAAGACGGAGGTCATCTAGTTGTTCAATACCATAAGCCTTCTGACGGCTGGAATGCCTTGACTACCGCACCGTATGAACTCAAACTTGGGGATGTGTCGATTAAATGGCGCGTAACCGATGAAAAGGCTAAAGTGACTGTTTTAAAGCCCGACTCACCGTTGTTCAACTACCCGAATAAAATTACCGACAAAGACTGGGACAACTGGATTCAAGAACGCGGTCTCTACTACCCAATGAAATGGGATGAACGCTTCGAAACCTTTGTCAGCATGGCTGATCCCAACGAAGCTCCATTCGATGGCGGCATCCTGATGGCGAAACACGGAAAAGGCACCTATCTCTACACCAATCTAGTCTTCTACCGCCAAATCCAAGGCCAAGTCCCAGGAGGCTACCGAATCTTCACCAACCTGCTCAGCTACGGAGTCAACAAATAACACAAAGACGACAGACTCTCCTTTAGGGAGGCTGTCGTCTTTTTAGTGAGTTTCAAAAAAGAGCGGGGTTGTTGAAAATGTGTCATTTATTAAACTAAGTGGAATTTCCAAACGTTAGTAGAGAAAGATACACTTTTTTAAAAGACAAACCTCCCTTGACCCTGCGCTGCGGGCTTATTTGCCGCTTCCCAGCGATGACTTTGTGCGGAAAAATGCTGTTTGTGTGCGCTTGGCGCTCATTTTTGTGCGGAATGGTTAATTCATGTGCGCTTCAGCCACTTGTTTGTGCGGAACAAGCCTATTTATGTGCGGAAGCATTTCAGCGGGGTTGTTGAAAATGTGTCATTTGCTAGAATCTTAGTTAGACTTCTAAACATTACTAGAGAAAGATACCCATTTTCACAAAACAAAACCTCCCCTGATCCTGCCTGCTAGCTTGTTTGCCGCTTCCCAGCAATGACTTTGTGCGAAATCGCAGGGTTAATGTGCGCTTAAGCCATTTTTTGTGCGGAACAAGCCTATTTCTGTGCGGAAGCATTTCAGCGGGGTTGTTGAAAATGTGTCATTTGCTAGAATCTTAGTTAGATTTCCAAACATTACTAGAGAAGGATACCCATTTTCACAAGACAAACCGCTCTTAACCCTGCGCTGCGGGCTTATTTGCCGCTTCCCAGCGACGACTTTGTGCGAAATGGCAGGTTTTATGTGCGCTTGGAGCTTATTTATGTGCGGAAAGGCTAATTCATGTGCGCTTCAGTCATTTTTGGTGCGGAACAAGCCTATCTATGTGCGGAAGCATCTCCAGGCTCTTGAAAACGTTTCAAGATCCCTGGGGTTGTTGAAAATGCGTCATTTACTAGAATCCTAGTTTGATTTCCAAACATTACTAGAGAAAGATACCCATTTTCACAAGACACACAAAAAAAGAAGAAGCATCTGCTCCTCCTTTCACAGTGTTACCCCTGTTTTAAAGATTGCCAGTTCTCTAAAGTCGTTCTTTTCATTGTTGACGAATTCTCCGTTGGCGACTTGGATGATGTAGTCGATGAAGTCGCGTAAGACAAGCTCGGGTGATACGTCATCTTCGAGCAGCGTGCCTGCATTGAAGTCGATCCAATGCGGTTTCGCTTCATAGATTGGTGTATTGGTCGAAACCTTCATCGTTGGAACGAATGTGCCAAATGGTGTTCCTCTTCCGGTTGTGAATAAGACGATATGACAGCCTGCCGCAGCTAGTGCGGAGGATGCGATCAAATCATTTCCTGGAGCACTCAAGAGATTCAAGCCTTTTCTTTGTAATACTTCTCCGTATTTTAAAACATCGACTACGGGTGCTGAACCGGCTTTTTGGGTACAGCCCAGTGATTTGTCCTCAAGCGTAGTGATCCCGCCTGCTTTATTACCAGGCGAAGGGTTTTCATAGATTGGCTGATTAAATGTTAGAAAATAATCTTTAAAATCATTAATTAACGCGACCGTTTTATGAAAGACTTCCTCGGTTTCCGCTCGTTCCATCAGAATCGTTTCTGCCCCAAACATTTCCGGAACTTCTGTCAAGACAGTTGTTCCTCCTTGAGCAATCAGAAAATCAGAAAATCTTCCTAAAAGAGGATTGGCCGTAATCCCTGAAAAGCCATCGGACCCGCCGCACTTCAGACCGATTTTCAATTCGGCTAACGGAACATCTTCCCGCTTGTCGTTTTGGGCATGAGCATGGATTTCTTTGACCAGCTCCACTCCTGCTTCGATTTCATCAGTGACATATTGTGACACAAGGAATTTAATCCGATTATCATCTACATTTCCCAGTGACTCTTTAAAGGTGACCATCTCATTATTTTCACACCCAAGTCCCAGCACCAATACCCCGGCGGCATTCGGATGGTTAACGGCATTCAATAAAATTTTCTTCGTATTTTCATGGTCATCGCCTAATTGCGAACATCCGAAACTATGCTTAAAAACTAGCATATTATCAAAAGGGGCAATATCGTTCACTTCTTTTTCAAATCGTTTGATGATTTTCTCGGCAATTCCATTGACACAGCCGACAGTTGGGACAATCCACAGCTCATTTCTGATTCCGACTAACCCATTGCTTCGCTTATAGCCTTTAAAGGTTAACTGTTCATTTTGGAATGGATTTTCTGTTAATTTTTGTTTGTAGCTGTATTCTTGCGTCCCAGACAAATTCGTTTTGGTATTATGCGTATGAACCCACTCGCCAACTCCAATATCTTCTAGGGCGTGACCGATTGGAAAGCCATATTTCATCACATGGTCACCTTTTTTTAAATCCTTCAAAGCTACTTTATGCCCTCGATCAACCTCTTGTTTGATGACTATTTCGCTTCCGTTTACAACGATCTTCTCGTCTTTAGCCAGCTTTCGTAAAGCCAAGACAATATTGTCTTGTTCCGTGATTTGCATAATTTCCTTCATGAAATCCCCTCCTTATTGACACTCATCAGTGCATCCCTCATTCCAGCTTGTTCGATTTTATCCAAATATTCCGTCACCAATTCCGTTAGACCGTCTACGCTGGTTAAATCCATTCCCCATATACACTGGTTACTCAGGCAGCTTTGAACAAATTGATCAAGAGTTATACTTTGCTCATCCACCGCTTTCCATGATGCGACAAACCAGTCTAGCACAGCTGCATCATCTTCTCTTTTCCCCCGATAAAAATGTAATAAGGCGGCTAAGGAAAAAACAATCCGCTGCGGCAGCTCTTTTTTCTTCTCTAGGTAATCTAAGAGAGTTGGTAAAATCCTCGCTGTAAATTTAGATATTGAATTTAAGCTTATGCTTAGTAAGTAATGCTTAAAGTATGGATTTCTAAACCGATTAATTACATCATTAGCGAACACCTTTACATCAGAGTTGAGCGTCGGCACAATTTCTTCATAAATCAGTTCATGAATATAACGGCCGACTTCTTCGTCTTCCACCGCTTCTGAGACCGTTTCCAAACCAGCTAAATACCCTATCGGCGTCATCGCTGTATGAGCACCGTTTAAAATCCTCACTTTTTGTGTACGGTAAGGCGTTAAATCATCGACAATAAACGTGTTTAAAGCCACTTGATCAATGGGGAATTCATCCTTAATCCACTGCGGACCTTCAATCACCCACTGATGATACTGTTCGCCCACAACGACTAGATCGTCTTGATACCCTAACTCTTCTGTAATTTCGTCAATATTGTCTTTTGGGAAACCAGGTACGATACGGTCTACTAAACTATTACAAAATGTGTTGTTTTGCATAATCCATGAAACAAACTCTTCACCAAGATTCCAGAGCTCCGCATATTGAAGAACGATTTCTCTCAACTTAATTCCGTTTTCTTCAATTAATTCACAAGGAATCACGATACAGCCTTTTTGCTGATCTCCGTTGAATGCTTGAAAACGGTGGAATAAGAACGCTGTTAGTTTTCCTGGAAAACTAATCTGCGGCCGGTCTTCTAACCGGTCCGTCGGTTCAAAATAAATCCCTGCTTCGGTTGTATTCGAAATAACGAATCGCAGCTCTTCACTGTGTGCTAATTCGATATATTGGTGATAATCAGTAAATAAATCAATGCCTCTGCTAATTGTATCGACGATCATATGTTCATTAACGGCTTTATTCTCTTTCATTCCTTGCAGGTATAAAGTAAATAACCCCTCTTGTTCATTGAGTCCGACAATTTTATTCGTTCCCTTTGGCTGAACAACCACCACACTTCCGTTAAAATTGGTTTCCTTATTTAGAACATATAACTGCCAATCGACAAAGGCGCGTAAGAAATTGCCTTCTCCAAACTGAAGGACCTTTTCAGGGTAGACGGGGTAGTCTTCGCCTATTTTTCTACTTAATTTCTCCATTTTTATTTTTCCTCCCCTCAAAATGCACACGTTAACAATTTAGGTAACCCTAAACGGGTCTCATTCGTTCACGGAATTCCGAACTATTAATTCCGTATTAACAAAGATTAGTTCGCCGCGTTCACTCGGCTGCTCCATCAAATCTACTAATTTTTCAGCTCCAATGACACTAATCTCCTCAATCGGCCTCTTCACCGTGGTTAACTGTGGCGTGGTATATTGGGCAAAACCAATATCATCGAATCCGATAATCGATACATCATCTGGAACCTTTAACTGATGAGCAAAGACTGAATTCATTGCTCCGAGCGCCATATCATCATTGGAACAAAATACAGCAGTCGGCGGCTTTTTCATCGAAAGCAGCTGTTCCATTGCATGATACCCGCTCTGCATATCATAATTCCCTTTGACCATATACTCACTTTTAATCGGAATTTGATAATCAATCAACGCTTTTACGTACCCGTCTCTACGTTTGAGAGTTGAATTGAATCCTTCCTTCCCTTCAATAATCGCGATGTCCTGATGGCCTTTTTGAATCAAATATTCAATCGCCTGATACGCGCCTTCTCGATCATTCGATAAGATATTAATCAGTTTTTTTTCATCCACTTGCCGGTTTAGGACGACGAGCGGGATCTTTTTTTGAAGGACGTGGTAAATGAAGATATTATCCTCATCACTTTGACTCACTAAAATGATTCCATCGAACCGTCCGCTGTTAATGGTCGAAAAATCGTGGTAATCATCAATCCCCCGGACAAACAAATTTAACTGTTCATTAATCACACTGTTAACACCTTTGATCGTATCTGAAAAGAAGCTGGGCGACGTTCCATTTGTAATACTCGTAAAAAACAGGCCAATCGTGTGGGATTTCTTCAGCACTAGATTTTTGGCATTATAATTAGGCGTATAATCCAGCTGAGAAGCTAAATCCAGGACTTTTTTTCTTGTATCCTCTTTAATCAATGGACTATTATTTAACGCCCTTGATACCGTCGTATGCGAAACATTTAATAAGCTAGCAATATCTTTTATCGTTACCATTCTACTCATCCTTTAAAATCACGAAGTATACTTCTGATAAGCATACCATATTTAATTTCCCGGTTATACGTGTCTTGATTTAAGATCCAGGATGATTTCGGCATGTTTTTCGTCTGTTAATTTATACAATGATCCAATGATAATCAAAGCGAACGTCAACGTTACGGCTGGATATAGGGTCAGCAGCCCCTTAATTCCCAGCAGGGTTCCGGCTGATTGGGCCACATTGGGGATATAACCGATCAAACTTAGACCAATACCAGAAATGAAACCTGCAAGCGATTGAGCTAATTTTCGTGAAAAATTAAATAATGAATACGTTGTTGCTTCTTTCCGCTCTCCTGATACCCATTCTCCATAATCAATGATATCGGAAACAAAAGCCCATGTAATGCCGTTTGGAATACTGATTCCAATGAAAGCGATTGCTGATAGAATCGTAAATGAGTAGATATTTGTTGGGATACAGAAATTGATTAAATCAGCCACAATACAAATCGCAAATCCGAGCATCGCTGTATTCTTCTTTCCGAATCTTGCGACAAGTTTAGGCATCATGATGACACCTAAGAAAGAAGAACCAATAATGATGAAACTCATACTAGCAACTAGCGTAACACTCCCTAAATTATATTGAGCAAAATAGATTAATAACGCTGATTTAATATTATAAGCGGATATTGAGAAAATAGTCATCAGCACAAGTGTTAACAATGGTTTATTTTGAACAAATGTTTTAAAAATCGACTTGAACGATAGTTTTTCAGTTGGAGGTGCTGTACATACATTTCTTTCCTTCGTATTGCGGAAACAAATATAGAAGCTGATAATCCCAATCACACACATAATGCCCATCGTCACAGGGAATCCAACACTTGGGTTTTCAAATTGTACGACCAACGGCATAACCACAATGCTTGTAATCAATAATGCGCCTAGTGAACCGATTTGTCTGAACGTAGCAAGTGACGTCCGGTCTTCTGCATCCTGCGTCATCGCTGCTGCAAGTGAACCATAAGGAATATTGGTAAAGGAGTAGGCAACTCCCCAGATCATATAGATTCCATACGCATAAACGAGTTTTCCTGTATAAGAAAAATCAGGCGAAATGAACAGTAAAACCGTGATAAACGCTAACGCCAAACTACCAAATACTAAATACGGTCTGAACTTACCACGCTTCCCAATATTTTTCCGATAATCAATCGATGAACCAACAATCGGATCGGCTACGGCTGCGAACAACTTACTGACTAAGAAAATCATTCCCGCCGCAGCGGCATGGATACCGGCGACATCGGTTAAGAATTTCAAGAGGTACAACTGGCCTAAGTCGAACATGAAACCGTTACCAAAATCACCGAACCCATACGAGATTTTTTCTTTTAAACTTAGCTTTTCTTTAGGTGCTTCTATAATGGGTATGCTTGGAGCAAGATTTGTACTCATGGTATCCTCCCAAGGATATAGATTTATAATGTCCACACATTTTGTTATACTAAGTCTGACTATTTTTTTCTTAAGGACTCTCTATTCTACTTTTGGCGAAGGACGAATAGAGAGCTCTTTTTATTACTTACTCAAATCCAAAATAGGTATTGGCATTATCATAGGAAATCCCTTGCACGATACTGCCCAACAGTTCCATATCATTTGGCACTTCTCCATTTTCAACCCATTCACCTAGCAGCTGGCAAAGAATTCTTCTGAAATACTCATGTCTTGTGTAAGAGAGAAAGCTTCTCGAATCCGTCAGCATTCCAAGAAAACGGGTAAAGAGACCTACATTCGCAAGTGCCTTCATTTGATCAATCATGCCTTCCTTCGAATCATTAAACCACCATGCTGGACCAAACTGGATCTTTCCAGGTGTCTTTCCATCTTGAAAACTATTAATAATACTTGCGATGATTGGATTATCATTTGGATTCAAGGAATAGAGAATCGTTTTTGGCAAGCTGTTTTCTTTTTCCATAGCATTAAGAATGGAGACAAGCGGCTTCGCGATGCCATCATCATTCATCGAATCATAGCCTGTATCTGGTCCCAGCACATTAAACATCCGGTCATTATTATTACGAAGCGCATTGATATGGAATTGCATCGTCCATCCGAGCTCCGCATATAACCCGCCTAAGAAATTCAGGGTATACGTCCGATATTTTCTTTCTTCTTCTTTTGTGATTTCCCCGCCTTGCAGGACGTTAGCGAAAATCGCGGCGACCTCTTCTTTCGTCCCTTCTTCATACACAATGACATCGAGCGCATGATCGGACACTCTGCCGCCAACTTCATGGAAAAAGCGGACCCGAGATTCTAAAGCCTTCAGAAAATTATCGTAATCTTCAATTTGCTGTTCAGATACCTTTGCCAATTGATTGACCCACTCAAGATAACCTGGCAGATTAATGGCTAAGCCCTTATCTGGGCGGAAACTAGGGTAAACGCTTACATTAAAGTCTTGATCTTTTTGTAATAACTGATGATACTCTAGTGAATCGATTGGGTCGTCGGTTGTACAGATG
This sequence comes from Peribacillus psychrosaccharolyticus ATCC 23296, assembly GCF_000305495.1. GTDB lineage: Bacteria > Bacillota > Bacilli > Bacillales > DSM-1321 > Peribacillus > Peribacillus psychrosaccharolyticus. Next base: position 57,371 of record NZ_AJTN02000153.1, read on the forward strand.
ACGTTAACATTTGATTTCACTATTAAATCTCTGGCACCAAAGTTCTCCCCTTGCAGCAAACCATTTACTTTTTCCCAAATGACCGGAGCACTTTTTTCGTTTAAGAGTTCATGTACATCAAAAAAGCGTTGTAACTCCAAGTGCGTCCAGTTATACAACGGATTTCCGATGGTCATTGGTACCGTTTTGGCCCATGCCAGAAACTTGTCATAATCATCGGCATTCCCTGTCACACATTCCTCAGAAATCCCATTTGCTCTCATTAACCGCCATTTATAATGGTCACCATACAGCCAAGCTTCCGTGATGTTTTTGAATCGCTTATTCTCATAAATCTCTTTAGGGCTCAAGTGACAATGATAGTCAATAATCGGCATATCCTTGGCATATGTATGGTAAAGCTCAACCGCTGTATCCGTAGATAGTAAAAAATTCTCTCCCATAAAGTCTTTCATAAAGTTCACCGCATCCTTTTCAAATTATGTTAGCGTTAACATTTTTAATAAAAACAAATTACTAGACCTAAATTCCGAATACGTTTAAATTTTGTTAACGTTAACATTTAAGTACATCTTACATAAATTTATCCACTAATACAATAATTTTTCTGTTAAAATATGACTTAATACTCCATTCCTCCTATTTTTGTCACAAAGAATCCACCTAAAAAAACTTAGAAAGAAGGCACTACATTGAAACGAATCATCGGAATCGTAGTCATAATCATCGTAATACTAGCTTCATGGGCACTCTTTAAAACAGACCCAACAGAAATGGATCTACTCTATATCAGCAGCACAAATTTTGAAGGTGAAACGCTGACTACGGATGGAAGTTTCAGTAGCGGAGCGATTAAATACAGCGGCTATGACTATGAAATCGAAGGGGACACCATGTATGTCACGATTAAAAATCGTCTGTTCATTGGTAAAAGCGGCGACTTCTCCATCGAAATTAAAGATGACAAATTACGACATGTAAAAAAAGTCTTATTACAAGGAAAAGAAACATCTGATACCTATCAAATCTGGCCGTACCTAGAAGAATAGACCTAAAAAACACTGCCAACCTCTACAGTTGGCAGTGTTTTTTAATAAAAGCGGCATTTAAAGAAAAGAATAGATAAAAACAATGAAATGAGTGAAAAGATTGCTGAAAGAAAAGAGTACTAAGCTTCATTTATTATTGTTAGTGGTCGTACTTGCTGTTTTGATTTGGTCCCTTATTAAGCCAAACGGTTACTTAATCTGGACAATGGAAGCACTCCCGGCGATTGTGGCACTCATTATTCTCCTGGCAACCTACAAGCGGTTTCGTCTCACGACATTATCCTATTTCATTATCGCGCTGCTTTCGATTACGACATTCATAGGTGCTCACTATACGTACACAAAGGTTCCATTCTTTAATTGGCTTAAAGACCATTTTGAATTAAACCGGAACCACTATGACCGGTTCGGACACTTTCTAAAAGGGTTACTCGCCATCGTACTTAGAGAAATCACCATCCGTAAAACACCACTGAAGAAAGGTCCGTGGTTAACCGCGATTACATTGAGTTATATCCTTGCTATCTCAGCACTGTATGAAATCATCGAATGGTTAGCTTCCATCATTTCAAAGGGCGGAAAAGCTTCAGAAGAATTTTTAGGATCACAAGGCGACCGGTGGGATGCACAATGGGATATGTCGCTAACCTTCCTCGGCGCCATTCTCGCCCTGCTTTTCCTCTCGAAACTCCATAATAAACTGTTAAAGAAAAAGAATGTGGATATCGATTAGGCTTACCCATTAATCACTCTGTGGACAATCATTCCATAGTATATGGTATCTGAGATAAAGGGAGCCGAAACATGAAGATAACACTTATTCTAGATTCTAAAGACAGTTGGTTCGTTGACCATGCCAAAAAACTTCAATTGATCTTGAAGAAAGATCATACTACCGAAATCATATACGACTTTAACGAAATGACGAACGGTGATATCGCTTTTTTTCTAAGTGTGACTAAAATCTGCCCTCCTGAAAAGTTAACATTACACCCTCATAATATTGTCATCCATGCGAGTGATTTGCCAAAGGGAAAAGGCTGGTCCCCCATGCCATGGCAAATCATAGAGGGTAAGAATGAGATCGTGCTATCGTTATTTGAAGCAGCAGAAAAAGTGGACAGCGGAGTGATCTACCTCAAGGATAAAGTGGTATATGAGGGAAATGAATTAATCGATGAACTGCGAGAGAAAATGGCCGCTAAAATGAGCGAAATGGCAGTAAATTATGTAAAACACTATGACACCATAATTGGAGAAGAACAAATCGGCGAGGAGACCTTTTTCCAAAAGAGAACCCCACAAGATAGCGAGTTGGACATTACAAAATCCCTACTCCAGCAATTCAATCTATTGAGAACTATTGATAATGAACGATACCCCGCCTTCTTTTACAAAGACGGGTACAGGTATCTATTGAAAATATATAAAGAATCCTAATCTAAAAAAGAGCAATTCAATATAAATTGCTCTTTTAGATGCTCAATCCTCTGCTGGATTGTTAAGTTTTATCGCTTCACCTTTATCAGCTGATTCATACAGTCCATTAATAATTTTTTGTAGAATCACTCCCTGTTTTGGTGTACTAATAGGAGGTTCACCTGCGATGCAGCTCTGAATAAACCGTTCCATCTGAAGAGGATGGTCGCGGTTTTTGGGAAGGTAGGTAGGGGTTACGTCTACGAGCGTGTCATGTTTTTCCTGATAGATTTTCAAAGGAAATACATCTGCCCCGCCCTTATCCCCCATTAGCACAACACTCATCTCTTCATGTTGTTGAATATTAGCCGCAAATGCCGTTTCAATAATAATGGAAGAACCGTTGGTAAACGTAATCATGCCGCGTACCATGTCTTCTACCGAGAATTTTTCCCAGTCCCACTCTCCAAATAGTCCTACACCCTTTTTGTTTCCAAGCTTTTGATAGGCAACCCCAAATACCGTGTCTGGTTCAGGATAGTCCATTAAGTATAAAGCTGTATCCAGCATATGCACACCTATGTCAATAAGCGGACCGCCGCCCTGTAATTCTTTATTGGTAAAAACTCCCCATCCAGGAATGCCCCGTCTTCTGATAGCATGAACTCTAGCTGCATAAATCTCACCTAATTCATCAGCCTGAATATATTTTTTCAGTGCACTAACTTCTTCCGTGTGTCTGAAATTAAATCCATAGGTTAATATTTTTCCCATCTTCTGAGCCGTGTGAGCCATTAATTCAGCTTCTTCAACCGTCATGGCCGGCGGCTTTTCACAGATTACATGGCAGCCCGCTTCTAAGGCAGCGATGGTCGCAGCAGCGTGAAATTTATTAGGTGTACAAATACTCACCGCATCCAGTTCAACGGTTTCCAACATTTCCTTATAATCACTAAAAACATGATCAATACCAAACTCAATAGCCAGTACCTCAGCATTTCCTCTTACGACATCTGCAATAGCAACCACTTTTACTTTATCGTTATGTTTACTATAATTCGGGAGATGTACATTTCTTGCAATACCCCCTGCCCCGATAATGCCAACTCGAAGGATATTACTCATCTGACTCCCCCAGGATATCTTTTATTTCCACTCTACATTTCCGTTGATGAGATAAAGCAGCGGCTTCATTTATTACGGTCAAGTTAACCACATCTTCTTTAGTAATCGTTGAAGGTTTATCATTCTTAATAAGTGCTCCCCATTGTTCAATCGGCATTGGTAATGAGTCCAATTTTTCTATAGACATCACCCCGCCGTCCTTTAGCAACCGAATCTCTTCATTTTCAATAAGCAGTGTCCCATGGGTGCCATATAACTCTAATTGGAAGGGGCTGCTCTGTGATAGAAAACTAGTTTCTATTACGCCAAGCGCACCAGATGTATATTCGAGTAAAACAACAGCACTGTCATCCACGCCCAATTGTTTGGTTTGCTGTAACCGTGCATGAAGTGCGGAAACAGGACCAGCTAAACGATTGGTTAAATAGATGGGATGTGCTCCTAAATCTATTAACGAACCTCCCCCGCATAATTCCTTATCAAAAAACCGTTCCGGCAGCCATCCTGAGGTTTCCTGGTTAACCGGTACCGCTCCATTATGAGCAAGCCGACAGCGAATCATCGTTAACGTACCTAGTAACCCTTCATCTACCACTTTTTGAGCATATAAATAATAATCCTTCGTTAATCTAGGTAAAGAGACAACCAACTTAACTCCATGCTCTTCTACTGCTTGATAGATTTCCTGACAATCCTCTAGTGAAAAAGCCAACACCTTTTCAGTGAAAATATGTTTATGGTTCTTTGCTGCAGCTAGTATAACCTCCTTATGCATACTAGTAGGCGTATTGACCACGACAGCGTCAATAGAAGAATCCGTCAAAACCTTTTGTAAATCCTGTTCAAATCGGACACCCAGTTCTTCTGCCCACTTACTCCCCCGTTCCGCTTCTTCATCCCATATAACTTGAACGGAAAAATTTTCATTCTCCCGTATTTCCTTTTCATAATCATTGGCATGTACATGCCATCTGCTTAATAAAGCTACATTAATCATTTATATTCCTCCTCTATTCAAAATAAACGGCATTACCTGTTTTAGCTGATTCATAGATTGCTTCAAGTATCTGAGTGACTACCAGCGCTTGTTCTGGTTTGACAATGGGCTCTGTATCATTGATGAGGCATTCTATCCAAAGTGATGCTTCTAGGTCAGCATCACTTTCTGACTTACCGTCATAAAACGCTACGCCGCCGGCATCTAGTTCCACATCGGTTTGATATAATTTGCTGAACTTTTCTCCGTTTATCCGCAATCCACCCTTCATGTCTGCACCGCCTTCAGTACCACTGAGGGAACATTTGGATTCATCAATATCGAGTGTATTCAATGCCCAACTTGCCTCTAATACAATCGTTGCGCCATTTTGCATGGTTATAAATCCAAATGCTGAATCTTCTACTGTAAACTTTTCTGGATCCCAAGGACCCCACGCATTAGCTGCGTCTTTCTTTTTCCCCAATTGATGATAAACATTTCCCATCACCGATTTGGGTTGATAGTTATCCATCATCCATAGGGTTAAATCGAGAGCATGCGTCCCAATATCAATTAGTGGTCCTCCACCCTGTTTTTCTTCATCTAAAAACACTCCCCATGTTGGGACAGCACGACGACGTATGGCATGTGCTTTTGCAAAATACACTTCCCCTAAGTCACCTTGCTGGCACACCTTGTATAAATGTTGGCTATCTGGTCTAAAGCGATTGTTATAGCCAATTGTTAGTTTTTTGCCTGTCCGTTTTGCTGTATCAGCCATTTGTTTAGCTTCTTTATACGTCTTTGCCATAGGTTTCTCACACATAACATGCTTGTCAGCTTCCAAAGCGGCAATTGAAATTTCAGCATGAGAGATATTAGGTGTCAAAACATGAACCACATCAATGGATGGGTCTGCTAATAACTCCTTATAATCTTCATAGACAGATGCATCAGATGTTCCATATTCCTTGGCGGCTTTTTCAGCTTTTGCTAAATCAATATCACAAAAGGCAACCAATTTTACTTCTTCAAGTTTTTTAAGACTTGGCAAATGCTTGCCATGTGCAATACCTCCACAACCGATAATTCCTACATTTAATTTTCCTGTCATTCTGTTGACCTCCTTGAATTAACTATTTAATTCCACTAAATGTAATCCCTTTAATAAATGTCTTTTGTAAAAAGAAGAATAGAATAATAATAGGAATGGTCATCATCGTGGCTACAGCCATCATCAGCCCCCACTCTGTCCCCATTTGACTTTGGAACTGCTGAAGTCCTAATGACAACGTATATTGAGCTTCATCCGTTAAATAAAGTAAAGGTCCCATAAAGTCTGTCCAGCTTCCCATGAACTGGAACAATCCTACAGCGAGGATGGCGGGCTTAGCTAATGGGAGCATAATCTGCCAATAAATACGAAACTCACTAGCACCGTCTATTTTTGCTGCATCTCTTAAGGCATCAGGCAGCCCCATGAAAAACTGTCTAAGTAAGAAAATGGAGAATGGAACCCCAAAGAAAGCAGGGACGATTAGCGGCAGTGGTGTGCCTACCCAGCCGATTTTATTAAATAATAAAAACAAAGGAATCATGGTCACTTGGGATGGAATCATCATTACCGCAATGGTTATGACGAATAATACATTTTTGCCCCTCCACTCAAGCTTTGCAAAACTATAAGCAACAAGCGGACAAGAAATAATCACTCCCAATGTACTTAACACCGTAATTAAGACAGTATTTTTAAGATACGTAAAAAAAGGAATGTACTCGATTGCATCAAGATAATTCATCCATTGAAATGGATCTGGAATCCACTCGATTGGGAATGTGAATACCTGTGTGATTGGTTTTAAGGAAGTGGAAACCATCCATATAAACGGGAGAATAAACAACAATGAAACGATGATTAAAATGATATGGGTAAAAGTTACGTTAACTTTTTTTCTAACTTTTGCATTCATCATTATCCCTCCCTATTCTCCTTGGTAGTGGACCCATCGTTTAGATGTACTGAATATGATGGCTGTTAAAATCATAATGATAACGAAAAGAATCCACGCCATCGCAGAACCATATCCCATTTTGAAATACTTAAAGGCATTATCATACATATGCATGACATAAAAAGGTTAAGGAGTTGGCTGGCGTCCCTTGGCCCTGGGTCATCGTATACGGTAAAGTAAATTGTTGAAAAGCCCCTATTAATCCCATTACCAAGTTATAGAAAATAACGGGTGTTAATAAAGGGAGTGTAATGTGTCTGGTCTTTTGAAACCAACTAGCACCATCTACCTCAGCAGCTTCATAATATTCTTCTGATATATCCCCGAGGCCTGCCAGATAAATGATCACCGGTTGTCCTATTGTCCATAGAGACATGAGAATCAACGATGGTTTAGACCAGTTCATACTTCCCAGCCAATTAGGTCCCTGGATTCCCACCGAATCCAGCATGCCATTCACTAGTCCAAATCCGGGATTAAGAAGCCACATCCAAAGTACAGCTAAAGCTACCTGTGGAACAAGCGTAGGCAGAAAGAAAATCGTCCGATAGATGGCTAACCCCTTAACCTTCATATTTAGCATCATGGCAAGAGAGACACCGAATAGTATGCTTAGAGGTACAAAGAACACCGCGAAATAAATAGTATTTGAAATTGATTTCCAAAATAATTCATCATGAAAAAGTTCAGTATAATTCTTAAATCCAACAAATTCCCCCGCATCTAGAATGCTGTATGTTGTCAGGCTATAATACATAGAAGAAATTAATGGATAAGCATAGAATAATAACAATCCAATAATCCATGGAGAAGCGAAGAGCCAACCATTCAACGATGATTTTCTCAACGGTTTTCTTAATGTGGGTTGAATTAAAGTTTTTTTATGGGTACTTGTCGTTACTTGTGCCACAGCTATCCCTCCCTTTTATTAAAGAGGAGGAAAGAAACCCTCCCCTTCTAAGTAGTATTTATTTTTCTAGGGCGTCTGTAACGGTTTTGGTCACTTTATCTAAGTTCTCCTTAGGAGTGCCTTTATCCCTCGTAGAGTTTTCTACAGCAGTTTGTAATTCATTCCAGTATAGAGATCCTTCTGTCATAACTGGACGACTTTTTGAATTGGGAAGAATATTAATGAACTCCTTAAAGATAGGATCATCAGCATAACCAAGATCAATATTTACCGACTCAATAGCCGAAAAGTCCCTGCTTGATTCACTAAAAAGTTTCTGTCCCTCTTCTTCACCAAAAAACTTTAGAAACTTCCATGCAGCTTCTTTTTTCTTCGCTCCTTTTGGAATAACCACTGACCATCCGCCGGACCAAGTTGTATGATCGGTTCCTGTAGGAGTTGGAATAGGAAATACTCCATAATTTAAATCTGGCTTATACATGTCAATTGTCGCAACATTGAAATTTCCACTAATCTTCATACTGATTTGGCCAGTTAAAAATGGATCCATTGCACCTGTCCCTTGCGAATCAGTAACCCCGGAAATATCCTCAACATTATATTTTTTGGCAAAATCAGTTATCCATTCCAATGCTTCAACATTTTTTGGATCATTAGCGGTTACCGTTTTCGTTTCTTTATCATAAAAATCACCGCCGAATGTCCACCCCCAACCATAAAACCATCCTTGTGCATACCAAGGAATAAAACCAATTCGTTTAAAACGTTTCCCATCTTTAATCGTAAGTTTAGATGCAGCATCTTCTAATTCTTTGATTGTTTTCGGCGGGTTTTCAGGATCTAACCCCACTTCTTTAAAATGATCTTTATTATAAAATACTAATCTTGCATCTGTTGTCGTTGGTATTCCATAGAGTTTCCCTTCATAACTTGCTTCATCCCAAGTATAAGGATAATAATTCTCCTTTTTTATTCCATCTGCTGCCGCTAATTCAGTTAAGTCTTCCAGAGAACCTTTTGCTGCCCAAGAGGCTACTTCAAATCGGTCAAAATAGGCAGCATCTGGAGGATTCCCTCCAGCTATTGATGTCAAGAGTTTTTCATTTGAACCTTCACCCTGATTGGCAATATATACGGATTTAACCTTAATATCAGGATTCTGCTTTTCAAATGCTTTAATAACATTATTCATCCCTTTAGCGGTTTCAGAAGTCGTGGAATGCCAAAAGGTAATGGTTGTTTTTCCATCCTTGTCTCCCTCCACTTTTTTATCAGAAGAACAACCAGATAATACAAGGACAAATACAAACAAAAGACTCATTAATTTAAATAGAACACTCTTTTTATATACCATTTAAATTCCCCTTTCCCTTCTTGGGTTAAAAACAGTCATTAATACGTATACACAAAAAAGAAAGCGCTTACTTTTTAGGTGAATTTGAATATTTCATACGATTACTTTCTTACATCTTTAGAATTTTTTAAATCAATGATGAAAGGATCTTACATGAGGACATAACGTGTGTTGACAATTATTCAGGAGTAGTTAAGCAAAGGAGCCCAAGATGTTTAAATAAATATAGAATAAAGTTACCTTCAATCCTCCCATATTTATATTTTTATTTCTTTAAGTCATAAAAATGTAATCGTTTACATTTCTCCTCCATATTAATACGGATGTAAATATTAGTCAATTAAATTTCTGAAAATACAGAATTTTTATTTCGTAGAAATTTTTTACCGTATTTAGGTTGACTCACGAATGACTAAATCATGGTCTAAAATAATACTTTCAACCTTTTTTCCTTGAATTTTGTTGATAATCATCTTCGCTGCAATGCACCCCATTTTAAACATAGGCTGAGAGATTGTCGTCAGCGTTGGATGGGTCATTGTAGAAAAACTAATATTATCAAATCCCACCAAAGCAATATCATTGGGAATGTGTAAACCATTAGTATGAATTTCATTTAAAGCTCCAATGGCAAGAATATCGGATACGGCGAATACAGCCGTTGGCCTATTTGGATGGTTTAATAGCTGCCTCATTGCCTGTTGGCCCCCTTCAAAGCCTAAACTTTCAGCATGGTAAACCCAGGACAGGTTTAATTCAATTCCAAATTCTTTTAACGCTCTTTCATACCCTTGACGTCGCTCCCGTGCATACAAAAACTTTTCATCCGAGTTTATTAGGGCAATTTTCTTATGACCTATTTTGATTAAGTACCTTATAGCATGATAGGCAGCTAATTCATTATTAATCGTCGTATAAGCAATGCTTCCATCAATGTCATATTCGCTGCACTGTATAATTGGGTGTTTTTCTGCAAGATCCATTAAATTCCTTTTATTTACGGTAGGATCCATTGATATAATACCGTCCGCTAAGTGATTCTTAATTAAATTAAAATAAATAGATTCCCTTTTTGGATTTGAATTAGTTTGACAAAGGAGGATATTATAGTCTAGATTAATAGCCGTGTCCTCAATCCCCTTAATAACATCTGTGTAAAAGGGATTAGAAATACTCGGAATCAATACGAGCAATAGTCTGCTTTCTAACTTTCTAAGATTTCTACCTAGAGTACTCGGCTCATAATTCAACTCTGTTATGGCTTGTTCAACTCTGATTTTTGTAGAAAAGGATACGGCAGAACTCTTATTCAGCACCCTAGAGACCGTCGCAACGGAGACCTGTGCCTTTCGTGCTACATCGTGAATATTAACCATCCTATCACCTTCTCTCAGCTATTCATGTAATCGATTACATATATATTAGGGTTATTATGTCAAAAAAAACGAAAAAATAAACATAAATATCCAATTCATACTATTTTTGATAGAATAATGGTAATAGAAATCATTCAGATTTGAGGTGTAAATATTGAGGGAACTTTTCAGTATTGATCGTCCTATTTATCGCACCCTAGAAAGCTTTTCAAATTTGGTTATTCTTAATTTATTATGGATTTTGATGTGTCTTCCCATCATCACGATTTTTCCAGCTACCATTGCTATGTTCGGCGTCATTAGACAGTGGATAAATAAAGAAGATGACAGAGGGCTGACTCGGTCTTTTTTCTTACTGTTCAAGCAGAACTTTAGGCACGGGTTACTCCTAGGCGTTATTATCCTACTATTTGGAACGCTAGTAGCTGTTAATTTTTCTTTAGCCCTCCAGTTGGAAAATCCGCTAAAAATGATTTATGTAGTTTTCTTATCTTTTCTCAGCCTATTATATACGTTTACCTGTATTTACTTGTTTCCGCTTTTAGTTAATTATAAAGATAATTGGAAAAACCTACTCAAAAACGCCCTATTACTTTCTATTATTCACCTGCCGATCACGGTTATCTGCATAATAACTTTATTTTTCGGTACGATTCTTATCGTTTTCATCCCCTTAACGTTTATCATTGTATTCAGCCTGACCGCCTACGTTATTTATTACTTATGCAGTAAATCATTTGATAAAGTTAAGTTCGTTCATCAACTTCCATAAAAAAAAGACCGACTGCCTACAGCCGGTCTTACTTCACGTTATCCAATTCCCTAACCATTCCATCAATCTCTTCCAGACTATCAGCAAATTGCTTCGCTGCGTCAGTTTGTTTGCGACTCAAGTTTCGGACATCGGCAATTTGCTTTTTCCAGAGTGGAATAATGGTTTGAAGAGCGTGATCAATTTTATCATCGATCAACTGGGTATTATTTTGGAGCATCTTGATCTGTTCTCCGGTTTGCAGCAATATCGTTCGACTGGTCTGCAGCTCATACTTACGCTCTTCTGCGGCTTGATGAAGCATGGTCCCTGCTTGTTCAACCCTCAAATCAACCAAACGTATTTCTAAAGCAGAAAGATAAAGTTCAACCTCAGCATAAGACTCAAACGTAAGTTGCTCAAGCTTCCCCAGCATCTTCCCATCTTCACGAAAGATCCGAACGAGGTGAGTCAGCTTCACTGCCATTCGATCAAGTTCTGCTTCGCTCCGGTGCAACCGTGCGAGTGCTTCTCGTTCTGGAATCGTACGTCTCCAAAACAGCAGCCTGCTCCATAAACTACTGCTTTTCTTCCGGCTTTCAACGCTTAATCTTGCCACCTGCGTTTTCAACAATTGCAGCTGTTTGGTTAGTTCATGACTTTCATGTTTTTGTACATGACGCAGGAGATAATGATTCAAGTCGGTACAAGCTCCCTGCACAATCAGTCCAAACTCAGCCACTGTAGAAGAATCAATTTGACTAGCTAATTTGGCTGCTTGATCACTCGCTCTGTGACCAGATACATTTATATTCATTTAATCAACGGCTTTTTGTTTAAGGTTTGCTTAGCCATATCAAGCTCCATATGCAGCGTCTGAATATCCCCCTCAAGCAAGATACCTAGGTCGCTATCAATTTGTTTCTCAAGTAATTTAATCGCATCACGTGTTTCATTTAACGAAATAACCAGATCGACTGTGCGATGCGGCTGCTTATTCAGAAAAGCATGCTTTTCCGTTAATTCAACAAGCGAATTCAAATGATAGAAATAAAAGGACTCGGCTTGATAAAAGCGTTTTGGCTCATTTCGGACGAGCGAATCAATCCGCTTAACCTTCCGCAATACTTCATAATTCTGCTTTGAGGCCAACAAATCTTTAAAGGAGAACATTGACTTTTGCAGACGTTTAATCTTCTCTTTACCCTCGATTAGATTCTCTTTAACAAATTTATATTCACGTCCACTCATCCCGATATTCTTAAGCATCTTATGTCTTCCTACAACTTTAAGTCCTGTAAAGACAACCGCAGCACCTGCAAGTGCATATACTGACGACAATAAGTAGGAGATATCCATACCAATCCAACTAACTGCCCAGATTGAAAAACCTGACAACGACGCAATCCCAAGTGACAACACCGTGTACATGATGGATAGAATAGGCTTCATTTCGTTCACTCCCCGCAATCTTCTATCTTTAGTCTAACAAATTCCATTCCAATACGCATCTATAAATCGCCTATCTTTTCATACATATGACGACAACTGCTTTGACATAACCCTTAGCAGTCTTTCCTTTATTATCGCAAACAAAACCCTCCGCTGAATCTGGCGGAGGGGTTATCTTTACTAGGGCTGGAGACTTAGTTCTTCATTGTCATAAAGATGGCAGGCTACCCAATGTTCTGGTTCCGATTCTTTAAAGATTGGTTTTTCTATTTTGCATCTGTCATGTACCTTTGGGCATCTAAGGTGAAACGGACACCCTGATGGTGGGTTGGAAGGGTCTGGAACATCTCCTTTTAGAATGATTCTTTTTTTCTTTACGCTCGGGTCATGAGATGGAATAGCCGACAAAAGTGATTGCGTATAAGGATGCAGTGGTCGTTCATATAACGTATCGGTTGCTGCTGTTTCCATCATCTGTCCAAGATACATTACCCCAACTCGGTCACTGACATGGCGAACCACATTCAAATCATGAGAGATAAATACATAGGTCAACTTAAATTCCTTCTGCAATTCTATTAAAAGGTTCAAAATTTGTGCTTGGATTGAGACATCAAGTGCTGATACTGCTTCATCTAGAATAACTAGCTTTGGCTTAACAATTAAAGCCCGGGCAATACTGATTCGCTGCCTTTGTCCACCGCTAAACTCATGTGGATAGCGATTAATCTGTTCCGTTGACAAACCTACCTTCTCAGCAATCGCAATGACCATTTTTTCTGCTTCCTTTTTTGAAGCAAGTTTATGTGTTAAAACTGGTTCAATCAGTAATTGTTTAACCGTCATACGCGGGTTCAGCGAACTGTATGGGTCCTGAAATATCATTTGTAGATCGCGGCGTACTTTCCGGAAATCACGCTTTGAATAATCGAGCAGATTTCTACCATTATAAAAAACATCACCCTCGGTTGGCTCGAGCAAGCGTAGTATAGTTCTACCTGTTGTTGACTTTCCACAGCCGCTCTCCCCGACCAGTGAAAAAGTCTCTTGTTCATGAACCTCAAAGCTTATGTCGTCAACTGCTTTAACCCTTCCGGTCGTACGACGCAGCACACCCGTTTTTATCGGAAAATATTGTTTAAGATGATTGACTTCCAGCACTATGTTCTTATGCATTGACCACACCTTCCTTCGCGTAAAGCCAACATTTTGTTGAATGGTCATTCCCGATTTCAAGAAACGGGGGTGAACTATTACAAACAGGCATGACATGCGGACAGCGTGAGGCAAAACGGCAGCCAGCTGTCTGCTGCTTTGGTGTCGGAACCGTTCCTGGTATTGAATAAAGCGATTGGGTACGGTTGCCAAGTGATTGAACAGATCTTAATAGTCCACTAGTATATGGATGAGCTGGATTGCTAAATAACTTAGCCACTGTCGTTTCCTCAACAATTTCGCCCGCATACATCACAGCCACTCGTTCACACATTTCGACAATAACGCCCAGGTCATGAGTGATCATTAATATGGAGGTATCAAAGTCTTCGGTAAGTTCATTCATCAGATCAAGAATTTGAGCTTGAATGGTCACATCAAGGGCAGTGGTTGGTTCATCCGCAATTAACAGCTTAGGACTGCAAATGAGTGCCATCGCTATCATCACCCGCTGCCTCATCCCGCCAGACAGTTGATGCGGATAATTTTTCATAATTTGCTCGGGACGAGATATCCCCACCTTTTTCAACATTTCAACCGCCATGTCACGCATTTGCTTTTTGCTGAATGTGAAATGAAAACGAAGCACCTCAAGAATTTGATGTTCAATCGGATAAAGGGGATCGAGTGCCGTCATAGGTTCTTGAAAAATCATTGAAATATCATGCCCTCTGACTTTTCGAAGCTCTTTTTTCTTCATTTTAGTTAATTCATGCTTGCCATCTAGAACGATGCTGCCACGAGTAATCTTTAGTGAATCAGCTAGTAAGTTCATGATGGCAAGTGATGTAAGGCTTTTACCGCTCCCTGATTCACCAACTATCCCATATCTCTGTTTTTTCTTAATTGATAGATTTATATCGTTAACGACAGGATATGTTTTCCTTCCGTCAACAAGATCGATAGATAGATTCTTAATCTCAAGGATGCTGTTCATAATTAATTCCCCCATAAGCTAAGTAAACGTTGAAAGGCTTGAGGCTGAGTATAAGCAATCTTCCCCATAATGACGGAGTTTCCAGCACCAGTTGCCGATGGAAGCTGATTGTACTGGCCAAGCAGGCAATGATACCCGAGAATAGCAAAGCCAATCGCTTCCTTTAAATCACTTGATATAGCAAAATTCTCATGGGTGCTAACTATTTTGCCCGGAAGGTTTTTTCGTAACTGTTCAAGCAAGTAAGGATTATAGCTGCCCCCGCCACCGATAATAACTTCGTCGATGGTGCGACCTTCTGTCTCTAGGAACCTGCTGTAGCTATCTGAAATTGTCTGTGCAGTCCAAGCCGTCACTGTAGCAACCAAATCTTCATTTGAAAGACCGATTTGGTTGGCACTTTCCATCACTTCATCGACAAAATGCTTATTGAATAACTCACGGCCAGTCGTTTTCGGTGGTGTTAATACAAAATAAGGATGTGACATCAGCTGTTCAAGAAAAGCAGCGTGAATGTTCCCAGATGCTGCTATCAACCCATCCTTGTCATAGGTTTGCTTCCCGTCCGTTACATGATAAACGACCGCATCAATCACCATATTACCGGGACCCGTATCAAAGGAGATAATCTCTGTTTCAGCAGCTCCTTTTGGCAAAAAGGTCACATTGCCAATACCGCCGATATTCTGAATCGCACGTGACTTATTTTCATCACGAAATAAAATGTAATCAATAAAAGATATAAGCGGTGCTCCTTGACCTCCAGCTGCCATATCTGCTGTACGGAAATCACCAACGACAGGAAGCCCCGTCAATTCAGACAGCACGGAAAGATCTCCTATTTGCAGCGTTCCCGGTACATCCGCTAAATCATTTGTGCCCGTTGGTTTATGGTAAATCGTCTGTCCATGCGAGCTGACAAATAAAATATCTTCGTGCTTCACACCGCTATTACCAATCAACTTTTCTACGATTCTTGCATACTCACGTCCAAGATACATATTCATTGATGTAATATGCTCGATATTTGCTGTATCTGGTGAACAAAGCTGAAGAAGCCGTTGGCGCAATTCATCTGAATATGGTTGAAATAGGGAACTGAGTGTATGAACGTTTGTGTCTCGGTCAACTTGTTCTATTTCCACGAGGACGGCATCAATGCCATCAAGAGATGTACCAGACATTAAACCAATTCCGATATGCTTTACCATAGTTCCTCACCTCTTCTTTGTTATGAAAGTGGCCAAGGAATGACCCCTTTATATAGTTATTAACTGACTTAAAACAAATAGGGCTATCCTAATGTAAGTATTCTCAGGACTTTCTCATCTTTGGATCAAGGATGTCCCTCAGACTGTCGCCAAACAAGTTAAAACAGAAAATCGTAAATACAATCGCTGCAGCCGGGAATAAAATCGTCCATGGGGCAAATTCCATATAGGTCCTGCTTGCGTCTAGCATTCCTCCCCAAGAAGGATTAGGCGGCTGAATGCCCAGTCCAAGAAAGCTAAGTGCTGCTTCGGTCAAAATAGCTCCCGACAAAGCTAAACTAATCTGAACGATAAAAGGTGCAAGAATATTAGGCGTAATATGCTTCATAATAATTTTTACAGGAGAAACCCCGATTGCAACAGCGCTTGTAATATATTCACTTTCCTTCACAGAAATAACGGCAGCTCTAACAGTCCTTGTGAATACCGGAGTAAAAACAATCCCAATTGCAATCATGGTATTACTCAGGCTCGGTCCTAGTACTGCGACAATTGCCAAGGCGAGTAAAATATCAGGAAAAGCAAACAGCACATCCATTACCCTCATAATAATACTGTCTACTTTTCCCTGAAAGTAACCACTGATTAAGCCAAATAGGAGGCCCATTGATGCTCCGATGCCGACTGATATGAGCCCAACCTTAAGCGACACTTGTGTTCCTAAAATAATTCTTGATAAGATATCTCGACCAAATTCATCGGTCCCAAACAGAAATTGACTGCTTGGTCCTTCCATGACATGAGAGGTGAACATTTTCTCTGGGCTGTATGGTGCAATCCATGGAGAGAAAAGACCAATAATAACAACAAGAAATATCCCGGTAAAGCCCATAATACCAACTTTATCATGTGATAATTTTACAAAAAATTCTTTCATGGTATCACTCTCTCATCGCTGTTATTTATAGTTGATCCGTGGATCTAAGTACGAATAGAGGACGTCAACGAGTAAATTAATCATCACAAACACAAAAGCAATAAACAGAACAGACCCTTGAACAACCGTAAAATCTCGCTGGGTAATAGCCGTTAATACGAGCTGTCCTAGACCAGGCAGTGAAAAGATTTGCTCAATGATGACCGCTCCTCCAAGCAGTGTCCCTACTTGCATGCCTATGATTGTAAGAATTGGAATCATCGCATTACGCAGTGCATGATCAAAGATGATAACCCGTTCACGAGCTCCCTTGGCACGGATTGTCCGAATAAAATCCTGTCTCAATATTTCCAGTACAGAAGATCGTGTCATTCGCATCACTGCACCGGCCATACCAGTGCCAAGGACTAAAGACGGCAGAATCAGAATTTGTAAATTTCTTAGTGGATCTTCGAAGAAGCCGATATATCCTACAGGCGGGCTGTAAGAAAAGAAGAGCGCAAGTACAAGAATTAAAACCGTTGCCATTGCAAAGTTGGGCACCGAAACACCAAGCAGGGAAACCATTCGGACGCTGAAATCAGTTTTTGTATTATGTCGAATAGCAGCAATGATTCCCATTGGGATGGCTATAATCCAAGAAATCAGTGCTGAAAGAAGCGTTAATTCAAAGGTAATGGTAAATCGGCTAAGAATATCTGGAAGTACAGCTTGTCCGGACCGCATCGATTCCCCGAAATCTCCACTTAAGACTCCGCCCATCCAGTTTAGATATTGTTGATGCAATGGAAGATTGAGACCAAATTCCTTACGGAGCTGAGCAAGCGACTCCGGTGTGGCATCGGTACCCAAAATGGTCATTGCTACATCACCAGGTACAACCCGCATCATCACAAAGATAAAAATCGAAACGCCGAACAGAACGGGAATCAGCATCAACAGACGCCTTGTAATATATGCATACATCATCTTCACCCTTACTGTTTAAGAAAGCTGACGCTGTCCTTATTTTATTGAAACACCGATAATATTCTGAGCATTATGCGGATATGGTGTAAAGCCTTCAACATTATTACGTACTGCGACAAAATTCATCGGTGAAACAAGAAATAGATTTGGAGATAGATTCAGTAATTCCTTCTGTGCCTGTGTGTATAATTGCTTACGTTCTCCGGTATCTATTGTCTGCTTTCCTTTTTCAACAATGCTGTCAAAGTTCTTATCCGCAAAGTTCCAGACGTTTGCAGAACCAGTACTATGGAAGAAGTAATTTAGCGCCCGATCAGGATCTGTCCCAGAACCGTTACGCCCGATTAAGATATCTGCCTTCTTATTAGACCAAGTATCAATATAATCGCCCCACTCAATTTGTTTAATTGTCGCTTTCACGCCAATTTCCTTCCATTGCTGCTGCAACAATTGGGCAGTATCAACCATGTCTGGATACGTGGAAGCGGTTGTAATGACGATTTCAAATCCATCTGGATAACCTGCCTCGGCTAAGAGTGTTTTTGCTTTATCCTGATCCTTTTGATAAAATTCTTCTTTTGTTACATCAATTGCCCAATCGCTCATTGATGGAGCTACTGGACCTGAGATAACTGCATCACCATTCCAAACGATATCGGCAATACTTTGGCGGTCGGTTGCCAAGCTCAATGCCTGTCGTACTTTTTCATCATTCAATGGCTTATTGTTTACATTAAACCCAACATAACTGTATTCCAGCGATTGATAAGGCTTAATGGTTAAGTCTTTGCTTTTTCCCAGTAATTCTGCAGATTTAGCTGAAACAGTGGTAAAGTCAATCTCGCCCGTACGAATCGCCGAAAGACGTGCAGATTCTTCTTTCATTGTGTAATAAACTACTTTATCAAGCTTTGGTGTATCCTTGATGTAATAATCAGGATTTTTTGTAAGTGTTACACTGTTATCTGGGACCCATTTTTCAAACTTGAAAGGACCAGTACCAACCGCAGTCTGCTGAAGATCACCCTTTTCTTCAACCACTTCCTTCGCTACGACAACTGCACTTGAATGAGTCAAATTAGCAAGAAATGTTGCATCAGGCTTGGCCAGCGTAAATTTGACTGTCGTGGGGTCAACCGCCTCTACCGAATCGATATTGGCAAAATATGATTTAATGTGTGAAGCGGTTTTTTCATCAAGGATGCGTTCGAAGCTGTACTTGACATCCTCAGCCGTCATTTCACGGCCATTGTGAAACTTAACACCTTTTACAAGATTGAATACATACGTTAGGTCATCCGGCTGCTCCCATTTCTCAGCCAGCTGTCCAACAATTTTCATGTCTTTATCGAAGGTTAATAACCCCTCATATACTTGAGAGTAAATTCGTACAGATGAAGCAGCAGGTGTTTTATGTGGATCAAGACCTGCGGGCTCCTGATCATTGGCAATTTTTAACGTCTGTTCAGCATTTGGCTTCTTTTCCCCAGCTTCTCCTTCTGTTTTCGTATCTTTACCAGAGCAGGCAACCGTAAATATCGCAATACAAGAAAGTAACACTAGCACCCAAAACTTTTTCATCTAATTAAATCCCCCATTCATAATTTCAGAAAAAATAGTTTGTCTAAAATCCTTACTATTAATTGGCGTTGGAACATTCAGACGGTTTGTTAGAAGTGCGACAACCAATCTTCGTTCTGGGACAATCCAAAGAGCAGTTCCAGTAAAACCAGTATGTCCGCAGCCTATTGGAAAAGTTTCTGATAAGTCCCATCCAAGCCCTCGTGTACCATTTTGCTTTGTCATTGAGGTTTCAATAAGACAACGATCAATTATTTCATCACCTCCCCTCAGATAAAATTCACCCAGCTTAACTAAATCTGCAGCGTTTCCAAATAAGCCTGCATGACCAGCTACTCCTTGAAAAAAATAGTGTGCATTTCCGTCATTGACTTCTCCACTAATCGGAACATCTTTCTTACGCCAAGAAGTAAATGTCAGGTCACGCTCATCGCACATCTTTCTTTCGATTCTATTTCCGTACTCAGTAGCCGCGGCTAGATTGTTGATGGGTCCATAGGAAAGTGTTGCTAGATTGAGCGGTATGGAAATATTTGTTTGAATAGCTTCGTGGAGTGTAGTCTTAAGTTGATGCTTGATAACTTCACCGAGGAGGATGTAGTTTAAATCACTGTACAAAACAGAACCTAATTCCATCTCGTTTGATAATGAAATCTCTGAAAGAATGGAGAATAAATCACGATTAGGTAAATGTGTATACAATGGATACCAAGCAATTAATCCTGAGGTATGTGTCAAAAGCTGACGAATGGTAATGGGTGCTAAGCATTCATTCTCTGCTGCTGCCGGAAGTGCTTCACTTAAACTAGTATCTAAGGACACTCGTTTATTTGAAATAAGCTGTAGTATTAAAGTAGCCGTAAATAACTTCGTCACACTTGCTAAGTCAAATCTAGTATTCATGGTCATTTTCAGATTAGTACTTTTATTGGCTATTCCATATGCTTCTTTAAACATTGTCTTACCGGCAACGGAAACCTGACAGACACCTCCAGCAAACTCTTGCTTTTGAATATGTTCAGTAAAAAGCTCATTAATTCTGGAAGCAATCATGCAATCACTCCTTTCACTTTTTGAAGCGGTTCTGTATAGCTTCACGAGTACGCTCAAGATAATCAATCGATTGACTATAATTCTTAGATGCAAGACTCATAAACAGGATATCAATGATAGTCAGTTGAGCAATACGTGATGCTGTTGCTCCACTTCTGACACTCTGTTCAAGCGCTGAAACGTACAAATTAATATCTGCCAATTTTTGAACCTGGTTATTCCCATAGCTCGTAATCGAAATAATTTTCGCTTGATTGTTACGAGCTATATTTACCGTATCAATAATTTCAGCAGTCTCTCCTGAATATGTAACCGCAATAACCACGTCTTCAGACGTTACATGCACAGCAGAAGTCAACTGAGTATGACTATCTGTCAGTGCCTCGCACCAACGGTTGATACGCTGGCATTTTTGTTCAAAATCCAATGCCACGATCGCCGAAGCACCTACTCCAATAACCAGAATCTTACGTGCTTTGCTCAGTACATCGACCGCCTGCTCAATAGCTGCTTCATCTAT
Organism: Peribacillus psychrosaccharolyticus ATCC 23296; assembly: GCF_000305495.1. GTDB lineage: Bacteria > Bacillota > Bacilli > Bacillales > DSM-1321 > Peribacillus > Peribacillus psychrosaccharolyticus. The sequence continues at coordinate 78,221 of NZ_AJTN02000153.1, forward strand.
TACTGATAATGTCGCTTCAATTGAACGAAGACTGTTATTAGAAATCACTCTTATAATCTCACCAACACTCGCATCAGCTGTTAAATCGCGATACCGCTCATTTAAATCCTGAGGTTTTGCAGTCGACGCCGAAATACTGAGCTTCAGTTCTCGATACCCTCTAAATTGAAGTGACCGGCACATCCTGATAACGGTTGCTTCACTTGTCTGGCACTTCTTCGCCAATTGCTTTATCGGCATCATCAGCACCTTTTCATGATGGTTGAGAACATAAAGCGCCACCTTTTTTTCAGCAGGCTTAAGGGTAGCACATCCCTGCTGCACCCGTTCCAATCCACCATTCATATCCTTCACCCTTTACCCTTTTTCTTTTTAAGGAGTTTTACTTGCTTTATATGTAAAAATATGTAGTTAAACTACATATTATAAATTAATAGTCTTTTAGTCAATAACTATTCTAAATTTTCAGATATTATCGCGATCGTCAATCATACATTAATAAGACAAACTGTAAAAGCTCCTTAAGACACACAAAAAAAGCACCTCCATTTGTTAGATAGCATCTAACATTTAGGGTGCAGTTAAGCGTCTCTTTTCGTGAATTTTAATACAGATTCTCGAGAACGTTCTATCTCATTTTTATTATCCTGGTAATATTTAGACACATAAGCATAGAAAATAATGCTGATTGTAAGAAATTGGGCAAATAATGAACTTGTGGCTGCACTTCTGAATTCTGCCTCTGGAGCTCGTACATGATGTAAAGACATATCTACTTTTTTAGCTAATCCATTGTTGCCGATTTTTGATAAACCAATCGTTTTTATGTCATTTATTTTAGCAATATCAACTAGCCGAAGAATTTCTTCCGTTTCCCCACTATTCGATATGCAGAAAAACACCGTATTCTTTGAAGATGCTGCAAGTGCTGTTGCCGTAATATGAGGATCTTGATTCGCACTCACTACTTTCCCTAATCTCAACCACTTTTGGGTAATGTCTTCTGCAACCAGCCATGATGCTCCCAACCCATATACATAAATCACATCCGCATTTCTCATACTCTCCACTATCTTATTGATCACTTCTTCATCCAAATAGTGCGCTGTTTCTTCTATAGTTTGCACAGAGTTAGAAACAATTTTTTCTTTAATGGATGCGATTGTTTCATTCGGTTCGATATCATAGAACCCTTTTTTCTCTGGCTGTGAAATATGAGAAGAAAGAGAAACCTTTAAATCTGCAAAACTATTTACTTCAATTGACCGACAAAATCGTGTTACAGCTGAACTGCTTGCGTTAGCATGATCGGCTAATTCATGAATGGTCATTCTGACACTCTCTTTAGGATTCGTTAAAATATATTGCGCTACTTTTTTTTCTGAATTTGGTAATTGATTAATCAAACTTTGAATTCTAAATAGAACATTCTCGACTTGCATATCAAACTCCTTACATGCTATTTTCTAATATACTTCATTGATAGGTAGTAACAACCTAGCGTAGATGACACATCTTCTAAAATAAATGTAGCTTCTGGGAGGGCAGATTTAACCTGTTTAATAAATGAATTTTGCACCATAGGAATATTTGTTAAGACACTTCCTTTTATGGCAACCGTAACATTTTTCCTGTAGTTCAATTTTTGACAGACAGTTAATGTACTACTCGCAAGATGAGATCCTGCTTGGATAAGAACATTCTCGGAGAATTCATCCCCAGATTCTGCTTGCTGAACAATGTAGGGAACAAATGCTGAGATTTCTGCCTTTGTTGCAGAATAGATAAATTTTTTCAGCTCTGTTACACTGCAATATCCTAGTTCTGTGAGGACTACCCTTGTTAAATGACTATATGGTATTCCTTCATCCTCTTCTTTCGTCATGTTCATAAAAGCTTGTACAGCAATCCAGTATCCGCTTCCTTCATCACCAAGAATATGTCCCCAGCCGCCTGCCATTTTTTCATTCCCATTATGTACGCCAATACTCACGGAACCAGTACCTGAAATGGTTAAAACACCATCTTTTCCTTTTAATAATGCAGCATGAGCAATCATTCCATCATTAACAATAATAAAAGGACTATCAAAAGTCTTTTTTAATTCAGATTCTATGTTTTGAGGATCTTCCACTCCACCAAAGCCGGCTAATCCTAAACATATAAAAAGACATTGTTCATTTTGTAAGGTGATGCTGCACTGTTTTATTGCTTGGATAATATTGATTATTGCTTGCTTTTCATTAATTAGCAAATTTCCGTATCCAGATTTTCCCTCACTAATTTTATTGCCATCTAAATCATAAGCAACTGCTTCTGTTTTAGTCCCCCCGCCGTCAACACCCATAATATATCTCATATCATTCTCCCATTTCTATAAAGAAAAGGAAGGAACCATCCTCCCTTCCCTCAAATATTTATATGTATCGATTTATAGCGTGAAACGGAATTTATCCCACGGTGCTAAATAATCCAAAAGGAAAATTTCTTCTTCAACTATTCGTCCGACCACGTTTGTTTTTCCTGAGTTTTTCATATCTTTCAAAGCAATCTGCAATTCACCCTTGTATTGTCCATAAAGTTCATTTTCAACTATTATATCTCCCCGTCTAATATCGGGCGTAAATGTCGGTTTAAACTCTTCATTCTTATATTTCACACGGGATTGAGTCGAGCGAATAAGATAATCAGAGACATCGCCGCGATAAAAATGTAATTCTTCTAACACTATTTTCTTTTCTAATTCTGTAACAGTATCGTGAAGATTAATTGTAAATGTCTGCATATCACTGTCTACCTGACTAAGAGCGTTTAACTCAGCTTCTGAAGCATAGGCATTGGCAATAATCACCTCGTCAATTAATCCCATTGCATAGAGATGCTTTGCCTGCACTGCCATCGGTAAATCACGATGCATTTCTACTGTACATAATCCTTCAGTTATTGGCCAAGGCCCATACGTTGCCGCACTAGAGTTGATAAAGGCAGCCGTATGAATATTGTGTTTTTTGAATTCTTCACAGCATTTCTGAAAATGAGCATAGCTTAACCCTGCATAGCGATGAGGATAAAAATTATGGGATCCTGTTAAATTCTCTTTTTTAGGCTGATATGCCATAATATTTTCTAAGTATTTTGTTGCATTGCTCATATTTATTTCGATTTTTAAATCATATGGATTATGTGTCATAATCGATTCTTCGTTTCCGGTAAACCCCATATCCAGTCTGATGCCATAAGCCCCTAAATCTGCAAAGAAGGACAAGTCATTGTAGGAAATACCCAGCACGCCGAATACTCGAGGGGCGATATCAACCATAACTTCCATATCTAATTGATTGGCATAGGAAATCGTTTCTTTAAATTCTCTCATTATCTTATTTTTATCACCTTCAACTGAAAGCAAACAAGTAAAAATCTTTTTGAAGCCATATTTGTGGGCAAGTTCAATATATTCCTTGTCTCTTTCAACGGTAGAGTGCTCTGGATAGATGGAGATACCAAGTTTTTCATGATAACTTTATCACCTCTTTACTTCTCATTTTTTGGCGCTAATTTTTTCACAATCCGAATCATATGTTCAATTAATTTTTGTTCACTCATTGCGGTCATTAAATGATCTTGAGCATGAATCATCAGTAACGTTTTTTCACTTGCAGCACCATTCAATTCAGCTTGGATTAGCTTTGTTTGTGTCTTATGAGCCGTAATCATTTCTTCTTCTCGGCTTTTTTGAAGTTAAATTCTTCTGCTGCTGATAATGCTTCAAAGGCTAACCCTCGTGCATTTCCACTATGAGATATGATTTCAAAAATATCCATTTCATTATTATTCATTTCCATTGACATATGATAACACTCCTAATTTACTAGAATTTAAGATTATTGAAAAAATCGAGGAAGATATTCTTTATGTGCCTCTAATAGTTTTTGTAAGACCATTTCAGCTAACTCATCACTAGGTATTAGCGGATTAATGGTTAAGGCTAATAATGCTTTGTCATAAGAGCCAGTGACAGCAGCTTCTGCCCCTATTCGTTCGAATGATTTAATTTGTTGGATTAACCCTTGTATTTGTATAGGCAATTTGCCCATATTCAATGGAACCGGCCCATTTTTTGTTACGACACACGATACTTCAACGGCTGAATCATAATCAATTTCTACTAAAGAACCTTTATTTTGGACATTTAAAACTTGAATATCTTTTTTGTCATTGTAAATAGACGAAATAACATTACACGCTGCATCGCTATAGTATGCACCACCACGTTGTTCCAATTGGGGAGGTTTGATATCAAGATTTTCATCTTTATATAGTTCAAATAATCCTTCTTCTAACTTTTTCACAATTTCAGCGCGAGTATTCCCCGATTTAAACGCTTCCAGCTCGTCCTCTAAAACTTCTTTTGTTTTATAATAATATCGATGATATGGACAAGGTACGACTCCTAACGATTTTAAAAACCTTGGATTCCAAGGAAGCGGAGCGATATTCTTCATTGTCATCTGGATTTCTGAATTCCCTAACATATCTAAGACCTTATCGGTTACTTCTTGATCATCAAGGAATACATGTGTTCCATAAACCATATGATTTAAACCGGCGAAATCAATACGTACCCTGTCCATTTCGACTTCCAGCATCTTCGAAATAGACAAGTGCATATTGAAAGGTACATTACATACGCCAATCACTTTTTTGTGTTCGCTGTAGCGAAGAAGCGCCTCCGTTACCATACCTGCTGGATTTGTGAAATTAATCAACCAGGCCTGAGGGCAGAGCTCTTGTATTTCTTTAGCAATATCCAGTAAAACGGGTATTGTTCGTAGTCCTTTAAATAATCCCCCTGCACCATTTGTTTCTTGTCCAATCATCCCCAATTGTAATGGAATTCGTTCATCTTTTACTCGTGCATCAAGTAACCCTACCCTCATCTGTGTAGTAACAAAATCAGCATCTTGTAAAGCTTCCCGCCGATCAAATGTTAAATGAATCTCCATCGGTACTCCTGCTTTTCTAACCATTCTTCGTGCTAAGGCACCTACAATTTCAAGTTTTTTTCGTCCTGCTTCAATGTCTACTAACCAAAGTTCTTTAACGGGTAACTCGTCATACCGTTTAATAAAACCTTCTACTAATTCAGGAGTGTAACTAGAACCGCCGCCGATGGTGACAATTTTCAACCCTTTTACGTTGTTCAATTTATACACCTCATCTTTTATTGATATACAATCACATAACAAACCATTGTGCTGACTGCTAATAACGATAAGAATAAGATCGCCGACTGCTTCTTCGTTTTACATTTACCTTCAACGATATTCGTAATCATCGTAAGTCCAGCACTTATCGCAAAGGAATTCCCTATAAAAAGAGATAATTGCTTATCAATCTCCAAACTATTCATGATTGGGTTAAAGATCAGATTAAAAACAATAATAAAAGAAAAAATAAAAAGGCACTTTTATAACTGAAAAAGTGAAGTCCTGCTGTTACATTCATCGTTATTTCCTCCTTTTTCTTTTACATAAAAGGAGTTTGGAGCAACTAGTCCCAAACTCCTTTTATCTTATATCGCAACCTTATTATCAGAAGTTTCTTCTAGTTTTTCCTGTTCTAAAAGCTTTTGATCGTACATTTTAAAGAATGGCAGGTAAACAAGCACAGAAATCGTAATATTAATAAGGACGAGAATAACAGCCCGCCAATCACCGCCGGTTGAAAGGTAAGCACCAATCGGAGCTGGCAGTGTCCACGGAACCATTACATAGGTAGGGTTCACCAGACCTACTGTCGTTGCAATGTAAGCTAGAGTAGCACCAATCAGTGGAGTAATGATAAATGGAATAATTAATACCGGATTCAATACAATCGGCATTCCAAAAATAACGGGTTCATTGATGTTAAATATACTTGGAACAATCGTTGCTCTCCCCATAGCCTTGCTATAACTTGACTTTGCGGTTAAGAGCATGGCAATCACTAACCCCAACGTCGCTCCCGAACCACCAATCCAGATAAACCATTGGAAAAATGTTTCAGGTGCTATGTGAGGAATGTCCTGACCAGCTGCAACAGCTGCTGAGTTATTAGCTAAATAAACTTCCCATACAGGCCGAGCAACCGCGCCGACAACTGATACTCCATGAATACCAAATGACCAGAAGAAAGTAATTAAAAATACTGGAACAAGTACACCAGGTAAGGTATCTCCCGCTTTAACCAGCGGTGCAACGGCCTTATCAATCAGTGAATGTAAATCAACACCGAAAACAACTGTAATAATGGTCATAACGATTAACACAAATGTAACTGGTATTAATGCTTCAAATGAACGGGCTACTGAAGTAGGCACGGAATCTGGCATTTTAATCGTAATATTTTTCGTTTTACAAAGACGTAGAATTTCAACAGAAAATATGGATACAATCATTCCTACAAAAAGTCCGTGACCCCCGAGATTGGTCATGGGCAGAACAAAGCCCACACCATCCATCACTTCTACACCGATTGTGAATAAGAAGGCGGCTAATGATAGTAAACCTCCAGATAAAGGATCCAATTTATAACTTTGAGAAAGGCTATAGCCGATGCCAAAAGTAATATATAACGTCATAATAAACATCGTTAATCGATAAGGAATTAAAATTTCAGCGATATGTTTTGCTGCCCACTCCCCAACCGCAGAATCTGCTGCAACAGGTGGAAAGGCAATAATGAGGAATAAGCTCCCAAAAATGATGAATGGTAAGGCAGAAACAACGCCATCCCGTATTGCGCGTAAATGTTTTTGCTCTGATAGTTTAGCCATGGGTGTTGAGAGATTATTTTCTAAAAAAGCGATAAACTTATTCATTCTTTTTTCCCCTTTTGACTAGTTAATAGGTACGTCTATTTCTTTACTAATTCGTTTATTAGTTTCACCAACGTTGGTCCACCCAATGGACTATAAGCCTGCGGCGGAATGATTTGACAAGGAACGCCTGCTTCATCTGCTGAAGCTTTATACCCATCGAAACGATGTCTAACTTGAGGTGCTACCATTGCTGCGTCCCAGCCATTACGAACCTCCGCATCGAATTCCTGAGTACCAACTGCTAAAACTTCCAAATTCATTCCCTGTTTTTCGCCTTCTGTTTTCAACGCTTTAACGATAATTGCACTTGACATGCCACCCGAACAAACAAATAGTACTTTCATTTTCATTCCTCCTATTAATCTTATATATAGAAACATTAAATTGCTTACGATCATATAAGCGATTTAAGGCACTCACTAATATTGATTACTGATTTTATAATTATTGATTGAATTTTATAATTA
>NZ_AJTN02000152.1 GCF_000305495.1 Peribacillus psychrosaccharolyticus ATCC 23296
TCACCACGCTTCCACCTCAAACCTATCTACCTGATCATCTTTCAGGGATCTTACTAGCTTACGCTATGGGAAATCTCATCTTGAGGGGGGCTTCATGCTTAGATGCTTTCAGCACTTATCCCGTCCGCACGTAGCTACCCAGCTATGCCTTTGGCAAGACAACTGGTACACCAGCGGTGCGTCCATCCCGGTCCTCTCGTACTAAGGACAGC
>NZ_AJTN02000151.1 GCF_000305495.1 Peribacillus psychrosaccharolyticus ATCC 23296
AGAATGTTTCCGGGTTAGGGCAGAATCAATAGCCGGTAGGGGAGAATGTTGTGAAGATAAAGGAGAATAGCACAAGACCAAGACCTCATTTGGCAGAATGGGGTGCTGAAAAAGGAGTAACTAAAAGAAAAAGTTGCTGATCAAAGACGAAAAAGAAGAAGATACCCTATTTTTAAAGGACGGAGGTTAGATTGTGGCTCCTTAGGTTGAAA
>NZ_AJTN02000150.1 GCF_000305495.1 Peribacillus psychrosaccharolyticus ATCC 23296
AAGGAACAATGTATAAAGGATAAACCTTTATTGGTGGAGCCTAGCGGGATCGAACCGCTGACCTCCTGCGTGCAAGGCAGGCGCTCTCCCAGCTGAGCTAAGGCCCCGTTAGGGTAGTAAGAAATGGTGGGCCTAAATGGACTCGAACCATCGACCTCACGCTTATCAGGCGTGCGCTCTAACCAGCTGAGCTATAGGCCCCTTTCTACTATAA
>NZ_AJTN02000149.1 GCF_000305495.1 Peribacillus psychrosaccharolyticus ATCC 23296
CTGTGGCTCCGGTATCTCCAGTGGCTCCAGTTACTCCTGTGGCTCCGATATCTCCGGTGACTCCCGTGACTCCTGTGGCTCCGGTTGCTCCGGTATCACCTGTGGCTCCAGTTACTCCTGTTCCTGTAGCTCCTGTTACTCCCGTTGCTCCTGTTACTCCTGTAGCTCCTGTTACTCCTGTTACTCCCGTTGCTCCGATATCTCCGGTGGCTCCGGTAT
>NZ_AJTN02000148.1 GCF_000305495.1 Peribacillus psychrosaccharolyticus ATCC 23296
ATCGAACTCAACTGTGTTCGTTCCACTGTCCTTCACATCTACGTCAGACTCTAAGAAATAGTAGTTANCTTTTTGATTGTTTTCATCTGGAAGCGAGACATAATTCCCTTCAATAACAAAATTACCTGGCTCTAAATACACAGAATCATATTTATAGTTTTGCAGGTTATTTGCCGTAGGATAGCTTGTTTGACCATCAATGGTTACTGGCTTTTTAATCATCCACAGTCTTGTTGAAA
>NZ_AJTN02000147.1 GCF_000305495.1 Peribacillus psychrosaccharolyticus ATCC 23296
ATGCTGCTATGGAGACAAGATGTTCACTAGCGGAAATTCATGCGGATGGAAAAGTCATTCTCCATTCATCATCTCAAGCACCATTCATGATTAAACGTTTGCTGGCTGATTACTTTACTCTAGATATCGGAAAGATTATTGTAAACACACCGCTCGTTGGCGGGGGATATGGTGGAAAAGCGGCCGTACAGCTTGAATTATTAGCATATATCGCTTCTAAGGCTGTCAATGGCAGACTCGT
>NZ_AJTN02000146.1 GCF_000305495.1 Peribacillus psychrosaccharolyticus ATCC 23296
GATTAAAGCACCAATCAAAGTTTCTGTTCTCGGTTGTGCGGTAAATGGACCTGGTGAAGCACGTGAAGCCGATATAGGTATTGCCGGCGCTCGTGGTGAAGGACTATTATTCCGTAAAGGAAAAATCGTCAGAAAAGTACCAGAAGAAACAATGGTCGAAGAACTGAAAAAAGAAATTGATGCAATCGCTGAAGAATATTATGAAAAACAACGTGCTGAGGCAGCATTACTACAGCAATAAAAAA
>NZ_AJTN02000145.1 GCF_000305495.1 Peribacillus psychrosaccharolyticus ATCC 23296
TTTCCATGAGGTGGATGTCAGTCATGCTGCCCCACAGGGTCCTTGCCCGAAGTTTAGTTGCTTTGCTGACTAATCCGTGCTTCAAATGTACAAGACTATAAAACCTTTATATTACTTGCTACTCTACTGTTTCTTCCGAATTACGCAGCTGTTTCTACTTCGATTTTCGCTCTCATATGAGGGATATCTTTTAACATTTTCTCTTCACTAAACTCAAATTGCTTTTTCCCAATGGCATAGAAGATACTG
>NZ_AJTN02000144.1 GCF_000305495.1 Peribacillus psychrosaccharolyticus ATCC 23296
TTAAAAGATTACAGAATGTAAAATCGTACGCTGATTTGATACAATTAGATGTATGAGTATAATAAAGGAATGATAAACTTGAAAAAGCTTAGCTGGATGATTTCAGGAATTGGTGCCCTGCTGATTGTTGGAGGGCTGCTTTATCCTCTGGACATGATTACAAAAAATACGTTTATTTATATGCTGCTTGGCGGTTCTGTCACCATGTTTATCGCATCAATGATTAGAGCCTATGCGATAATGAAAGAT
>NZ_AJTN02000143.1 GCF_000305495.1 Peribacillus psychrosaccharolyticus ATCC 23296
GGTTCGTTCAAGTAAACGCGGCAGAATAGCAAAGACAGAAGGGGTATACCCTTTCGTTGTAGGCGGCTCTCCGACAGCCAAGCCGATCTCCCTCTGTGCCATTGCAACTCGAGTGACTGAATCCATCATCAACATGACATTCAAACCCTTGTCTCGAAAATATTCGGCAATGGCCGTTGCGGTTAATGCACCCTTAATCCTCATTAGTGCTGGCTGATCGGACGTCGCAACCACAACGATTGACCGTGCTAATCCTTCTGGACCTAAATC
>NZ_AJTN02000142.1 GCF_000305495.1 Peribacillus psychrosaccharolyticus ATCC 23296
CTGATTCCTGGAAAGAAAAAGAGAAAGATACTCTATTTTTAAAAGCCTCATTTTTGCAGAGCTGTCGGCGCTGCACACTGGATGGCCGAATGATTCGTAGAAAGGGAAGAATTAACTGAGTTTGGGCCGAATCCATCTAAGTATGGGCCGAATAAATCGAGGAAAGGGCCGAATCCAGCCAAGGTTAACCAAAAAACCAGCTAATCATAATGCCGAACAGGCAAATCCATCAAAGATTAACTGGTCTTCCCCAAAAAGAGTCACTAAAAAAGGGAAAAA
>NZ_AJTN02000141.1 GCF_000305495.1 Peribacillus psychrosaccharolyticus ATCC 23296
CTCCCTCAATAAAGGAAGTAAAAACTCCCGTTTTCTTCGGCTTTCTCAGTATTTCGTAGTAAGTTATTTTAGGGTTATGCCTCGTATATGGTTTAATTTACACAATTAGTATAAATTTGGACTTACGAAACAAAAGAACTTATAGCTCACGAGCCACTCACTTACAAAAAATGGTGGATGAGTATAATATGATCGCACTCTTGGATATCCACATTTCTCATGGAGGTCAACCCTCCCATGTCTCACAGAGTCTACGCTCTCAAATTCCTTCGTCCAACC
>NZ_AJTN02000140.1 GCF_000305495.1 Peribacillus psychrosaccharolyticus ATCC 23296
AGAGTATCTAGCTCTTTTGGATACCCTTTCTGGGCAAACCCGCCTCTCAAACTATCAGAAAGTGATCTGATTTTGATAAAAAGCTAGGATTCTACGTTTGTTTCACCATTTCAAGCTTGCCGGATTACCCAAAAATAGCTTAATGAACGCTGATTCGGCCCATTATGGCAGTTATTCGGCCCTATCTCTGATTTATTCGGCCCTTTTCGGCTATCATTCGGCCCAAACTCGCTTTGATTCAGCCTTTCCAAATTCCCCCGCCTCTCAAGCTAGAACAAAAA
>NZ_AJTN02000139.1 GCF_000305495.1 Peribacillus psychrosaccharolyticus ATCC 23296
TTTTTTTTTATTTTTAGTCGTCGTCGTTACTTTACGTTTTCGGTTTAAGTAAAAATTAAAAAAAACTTAAAAACGTTGGTAGGAAAGTAACTTCGTAGTAACTTAACGTAACGTTAACCTTAACTAAAAAAAAGGTAAAAAAAGGGAAAAGTAAGTCCGAAAACCGAAAAGTAAGTAAGGGTAAGGGTACGACTAAAACCCTAAAAACCCTTTTAAATTTTTTAGTTTTTAGTTTTAAATTAAGGTAGGTAAGTTAAGTTAGTTTTAAGTTTTAAAAGGTAAAGGTTTTACTTTTTCGTTAGGTAAGG
>NZ_AJTN02000138.1 GCF_000305495.1 Peribacillus psychrosaccharolyticus ATCC 23296
AGAGACATTTCTTATGTGCACATCCAACTTAAAAAACCCAGCTACCTTCATATGAAGATTACTGGGTTTGGTATGTGATTTACATCCAATTACCTAAAGAGCTATTCGTTTCAATGATATTCCGAGCTATCACAATCTAGATAATAACAATCCCCATCTACACGTGTACCTTGGGATTCGTTATTATACTTGCTTTTTTCTTGAATATTACAAAACATTTTCATATAAAATCTTATAGAATTTATTTTCAGCTGATGCAAAATAAGAAAGATGCGTTAAATTATTTATAAATTAATATCAAAATACC
>NZ_AJTN02000137.1 GCF_000305495.1 Peribacillus psychrosaccharolyticus ATCC 23296
ACAAGCTGGACTAGTGTTACCACTTCAAGTGGTTTTCGAAATATTCCTTATTACCTCAAAAAAATAGGCCTTTGACCTTTAAATTTAGAAAGTCAGTTGATGGGAGTGTTGGCGTGAAGACTCCTGCGGGAACAGCGGGACAGGTGAGACCCCGCAGGAGCGTAAGCATTGATGCGGCTCACCGCCCGCCCGCGGAAAGCGAAGCGCCTGGAATGGAAATCAACATCTCGATTTTAAATCTCACCCGAGTTTGTCTACAGTCTGAAACGACGAACATGTCGTTTGTTTTTTTCGTTAGAATAGGCTTATAAGAGCTTGAAAGCCGGTTAGGACAATGCCTATGAA
>NZ_AJTN02000136.1 GCF_000305495.1 Peribacillus psychrosaccharolyticus ATCC 23296
AACCCTGCTTGATAAGTATGATTTAATCCAAATGAAATTTGAAGAACTGGATACAAAAATTGATAACCTGATTGAAAAAGTTCCTGGTGTCCAGCAAATGTTGACCATCAAGGGGGTAGGAAGAGATACCGTTGCCGGCTTCTTTGCAGAAGTGGGTGATCTCCAAGAGTACTCGCATCCTAGACAAATCATAAAACTAGCCGGATTAAGCTTGAAGGAGAATACTTCAGGCAAACATAAGGGACAAACCAGGATTACCAAAAGAGGCAGGAAGAAGCTGAGGGCGCTCCTTTTCAGGGTTTGTATGATTATGGTCGCCAAGAACTCCGCCTTTAAAGCGCTGCATGCATACTACACACAGCGACCGGATAATCCATTAAAAAAAATGCAGTCCCTAATCGCCTTATGTAATAAGTTAAT
>NZ_AJTN02000135.1 GCF_000305495.1 Peribacillus psychrosaccharolyticus ATCC 23296
GAATATGCGTTACCAACTTGCTGCAATATTTGTTTCTTTAATCGCTAACTCGGTTTCTTGATTCAGGGTTACTGTTGCGTTCACATTGTTTGGTGTAACACCTTTTTGTCATGGAAATCTTGACCGATTGATTCACAATTGTTCCTCCCCCATTTCCAATGCATAACGGGAAGGACAAAATAGTTTAACACTAAACTATTTTGTGTTAAACTATTTTTCGTTAAACTAAATATATATTAGGGGGAAGAATTTATGAAATTACAAGATAAAGTAACCATTATTACTGGCGGGGCTGGCGGAATCGGCGGCGGTATGGCGAAAGCAATGGTCAAAGAAGGCGCAATCGTCGTCATTGTAGATGTGAATGAACAGCTAGGCAAAGAGATGGAAAAGCAATTACAAGAATTCTCACCGGAATCTATGTTTATTCAAGCTGATTTAACTGATCATGCGAATTTAAAAATATTGTAGAA
>NZ_AJTN02000134.1 GCF_000305495.1 Peribacillus psychrosaccharolyticus ATCC 23296
TTTTCGGGGGTCACATCAAACTGGCGGCCTTTTGAATGCTCTTAATATTCATATGGATCCCCCTTTTTTATAGCTTTAACCTTCACTTCAAAATCCTCCATACCATATTTTCGAGAGATTCTCTCGAAAGAAGTGGCTATTTCACTCTGACTTTTTTCTTCTAATGGCACATAGACATTAATTGTTTTTTTATCTGGACGGAAACCGAACGATATAATATCGTATTCCTTCTTTAGTTCTCTGCTTTCTTCCATGAATGCTAGATTCTGTTCTTCCTTTTTTTGAGTATTAAAAAAATCATAGACAGAAAAAAGTATAAATCCACCAACCAGCAAACTTAATATTATAATAAACCTTCGCTTTTTTAATTTTTTCATATACTCATCTCCAGCTTTTTAATTTTACCCTTATTTGTAATTTTACCATATTTACCCTTTGTTTGATTCAACTCTTTGGAAATACGGATTTAAAAAAGGATTAATTTTG
>NZ_AJTN02000133.1 GCF_000305495.1 Peribacillus psychrosaccharolyticus ATCC 23296
CCATATTAAATAAGATTAGGGATTATCTTATTGATTATTTAGTCAATATAGAAAGTGAAATACACAAAAGTAGGGAGCTAGAATTAATGGATACTAAAGAACAACTGGAACTTTTAATTCAAGAAGGTATAAAAGTTAAACAAAAGAACCAGCAAACTGGCAGTTATGGAATTACATTTATTAGTGGAGCTGAATATGTTACATGGATAGAGAAATGCAAAATTTTTATAAAGAAAAATGTTAGTGATCCTGAAATACAGGAAAATTTTATTACATCAGCAAAAAGAGCTAATGGTAATGGAGAGTCCTATTTTAATGAACTGATAGGGATTTTAAAAGCTCTAAAGGTTTATGATTTTAATGAGGCTATAAAAAATGTAGTTAATAAAGTAGATAATAAAATTGAAAAAATTTTTATTAGCCATTCTTCTAAGGATATTGATTATGTATATGCTTTAGTTAAATTGTTGAATAGTATAGGAATCAAGAAA
>NZ_AJTN02000132.1 GCF_000305495.1 Peribacillus psychrosaccharolyticus ATCC 23296
TATGAATTCGCCATTGTCCAGCCTCATTTAGCTCTACTGGGCTTACATTCGGCCGTTTCTTACCTTTATTCGGCCCAACCTCCGATTGATTCGGCCCGGAACTCCGGATAATTCTTCTCTTGCCGCACGCTGCATTACTTGCTGCATAGATTATGGGCCGCCTCACGAGTTCTTGGGTTTGGCTCTTGTGAAAATAGTGTATCTTTTACTTTTTGTTTCGTTGGCTTCGCTTTTTCCCTTTTAACGACTCTTTTTTGATAAAACCAGATCTTTTGGGACCAGTTAGCTTTATGAAATCACCATTAAATAGGCTCATTTGGCTCTGCCTGGCTTACATTCGGCCGTTTCTTACCTTTATTCGGCCCAAACTCCGATTGATTCGGCCCAAAATGAGGTTGATTCAGCCCAAACTTAAAAATATTCGACCCTAACTCCATGTGATTATTCCCTTGCAAATATAATGCATCCTCTGCTCCCGACCAAAATAAAAAAACCC
>NZ_AJTN02000131.1 GCF_000305495.1 Peribacillus psychrosaccharolyticus ATCC 23296
AAAGAATCACTGATAGAAAATAACTAATATTCAAAGATAAAAAGAAAAATGGATGTTAAATAGGGGGGACTTATATGTGAGTAGGGTGAGTATAGTTGTACCAATTTATAATGCAGAAAAATATTTAGATAATTGTATAAAGTCTATACTCAAACAAACTTTTGAAGACTTAGAATTAATATTGGTGAATGATGGTTCATCAGATGATAGATTGAGTATATGTGAAAAATATCGAAATTCAGATTCTAGGATACATTTAATAAACAAAAATAATGAAGGTTCTATTGTAGCACGTAGAAAAGGAATTGAGGCTTCTAAGTCTCCCTATATCACCTTCGTAGATGCAGAGGATTGGATAAATAAAGATGCAATTAAAAATATTATACAAAGAAAAGACAGATCATAATCTAGATATAGCTGTTTGTAACAGTTATCGTGTTTTGGGATCAGGCAAACTTATCAAAAAGAAAATACGAGTTGGTATTTCGATAAAGATAAATTTTATAGCAGAAATGAGATAAAAAAAGAATTAGCAGTTGCTTATTTCCATGGACATCCA
>NZ_AJTN02000130.1 GCF_000305495.1 Peribacillus psychrosaccharolyticus ATCC 23296
AATTTTTCCTTCCTCGTTTTCTGCTACAAATACATCGCTATTAGTCATGTTCTCTTTCCATAACTGCTCTCGTCCTTCATAACTTAATTTATTTAAGTATTCTACTGGAATGATATTCGCATATGTAGTTTTCCAACTATCAACGTGTACTTTTGCTATACCTTCAGCATCAGCCAACGTTGCCTTTCTGATTATCATATTAGTTTCCCCTTTCAATCTTTCTCATATATATTAATATTCGGTTGCGAACATAGAAAATCCTTGTTCAACTAACCTACCCAAATAGTTGAACAAGGTATTATTTTTACTTGAATTTGAATGCTCTTAATATTCATATGGATCCCCCTTTTTTATAGCTTTAACCTTCACTTCAAAATCATCCATATCATATTTTTGGGAGATCCTCTCGAAAGAAGTGGCTATTTCACTCCGACTTTTTTCTTCTAGTGGCACATAGACATTAATTGTTTTTTTATCTTGACGGACACCGAACGATAAAATATCGTATTCCTTCTTTAGTTCTCTGCTTTCTTCCATGAATGCTAGATGCTGTTCTTCCCTTTTTTGAG
>NZ_AJTN02000129.1 GCF_000305495.1 Peribacillus psychrosaccharolyticus ATCC 23296
CAAAACGCATTTGATTGGTTAATTGGGATTTGTTTTTCTGTGTATGTTTGCGTATTGTATCATAATACGGTTGAATATTTATTCTTTTTTGATAACGTACATTTCTCATTAAAAAACTTAAAATTCATCGTCTATTCCGTGAATTTAATACCTATGAAAGGGATTTTTGAAGTTCTTCATAATAATCCTTCTCCATTATTCCAAATCGCTGGAAATTCATTAATGCTTACACCATTTGCATTTACTCTACTCTATTTCAAATGGGTAAACAGTTATAAGCAAGCTATTTGGTATTCTTTTCTGTGTACCGTTGGGATTGAATTTATACAGTTCTTACAAAGTATCTTAAGCTCCATTTTTGAAATAGGTATGGGAAGAAGTTCGGATATTGATGATGTAATTTTAAATACCATAGGATCTGTTGTTGGCGTTGGCTGTTATTTTCTATGGGTGAAAATCAAAAAAATAGTTAGTCTAAAGATAAATAACTCTAATGTAACTCTTTAATAGAAACCGATGATACTCTCATCTTTTTGTTGTTATATATAAAAGATGGTGAAGTAATATACTTAATCTAATAGGTGCGTTAGTGCCCT
>NZ_AJTN02000128.1 GCF_000305495.1 Peribacillus psychrosaccharolyticus ATCC 23296
TTACCATGAGGTGGATGTCAGTCATGCTGCCCCGATAGTTGAACAAGGGTATTTTTTCATTTGAATTTGAATGTATGATTAGTGTAAGAATCATACATTCAAAATGCCGCCAATTTGAGGAATTTTATGGTGCACAATCTGCTAATTTTCTCAGATATAATAGTTAAACCTCTTACTTGCCGTGGAATATTTACAAAAGGAAAAAACCACTAATAAAGGTGGCTTTTTCAAGAATTTATTTAAAATGAAATAATTTTAAGGATTACAGTAATTAATATTTTTTACTCAAGTATATAGTTTCTTAATATTAGGGGTGCCTTAACTATGTAAGCGACATGAATCTATTGTTTAGTTAACATAATATTTGATTTGTTTCGAGAAAAAAATGGTATATTTAAGAAAAAAAGAAGGTGAACATAAAATGAGATCATTACCAATTTTCATTTTATTTATTCTTTTATTGGCTGGTTGTGGTTCGGAAACATCGTGGGCGTACCAATTTGTGCAATATAACGATGTTCCATATATAGTAACTGAGGAAAATGTTGAAAGTGGAGATATTAGGGGAGAAATTGGAGAAGTAAAAGAGTATTTAAAATCTGAAAAAAATCCACCAAATTTCTCTTCGAAATG
>NZ_AJTN02000127.1 GCF_000305495.1 Peribacillus psychrosaccharolyticus ATCC 23296
TAAAAATAACGAGGTGGAATTATGAATTGCTCAAATTGCGGACTCAAAAGAAAGCATTCTGGATTTTGTCCAGCATGCGGGAAGAAAGTAAGTAATCACGATGTTACCAAAACTTTTGAATTTTAATCAAACTATTAAAGGAGGAATCTTATGGTTGAGACTCTTTTAAACTATGGACTTTTCTTTATTGGATTACTCTTATTTGTCTTACTGTTTGCTGCAGCAAAAAAGTTTCCCATTCTCGGTTATTTTCTTTCTGCTTTAAAATGGATATTTATCGTCGGTTTTCTGCTCTTATATGGAGTGCTCATCGTCTTCAGTGTTTCGTTTCTTGCCGCACTCTATATTTCAATCATCTCTTTATTCGTTACTGAACCTCATTTCTTTGCAGAGGGAAAGCGGCTGGATGTTTTATTGGGTGATCCTATAAACATGTTAGCGTTAGTACGTTTTTCAATTATGTATGGTGTCCTTTATTTTGTCTCCTACATGGGGGCTGGCTTATTTTTAGCATCTTTCAAACTGAACGTATGGGTTTACAATAGCCTCACCTATTTCATTACGATTTCAGCAACCATCTTCGGCTATCCATTGCTCATTCATACATTCTTCCCTAATTTACAGATTACTTATTTAGGTGTCAC
>NZ_AJTN02000126.1 GCF_000305495.1 Peribacillus psychrosaccharolyticus ATCC 23296
TTTGAAGAATATGAACTTCGGTATCAATCGAAATGTCCATTGTAGGATAAACTTTTTTCCAATCGTTGTAGTTGGTATTTTTATTTTTTGCATGGTATTTTTTCTTTAAACTAAGGGGATCAATATCTTTTTCTTGAAACTCTTTAATGAGCCGTTTGGCTTGTTGGGTTAAGTCATTCTCTAATTCCCGTTCCATTTTTCTTATCATTTTTCTATTTGTAAGCGTTTCGTTTACCAATGATTCTTTAATTTGCCCCTTAATTACAAGCTTAATATGGATGGAGGGCTCTGTCTTTGAACCTGATACTTCATAATTAGAGCTACTTCGGATACTTTCTACAACAACTTTACTTTGCATCTTATTCTTTAATTTGTACTTATAAATTCCTCGTTTATGAGATTGAACTAATGTCTTAAAAATAAACATATCACGAGAACTCACCTTACTGACTAATTTATTTTCGTGAAACAAGGCTACCCCAGAAACAACAATATTTTTCTTCTCCTTTTTAAATAGGGGAAGATAGGCATCCCCTCCGTTTTCTAAAGAATTACCTAAAAATAGGTGGAGGTTAGTATCCGGTCCATTCCAGTTAACAATTTGTTGATGAATTAAATCTGATAAAAAAATGCCGATATTCACGTT
>NZ_AJTN02000125.1 GCF_000305495.1 Peribacillus psychrosaccharolyticus ATCC 23296
CTACCATTCTGCCCGAACTGGAGTTTATTCTTCCCAAACTTGTGGATATTATTCCCAAAATTGGTTTTATTCTTCCTCAACTCTTGTTGATTCTCCCCTTAGATGATCCTGGCTCTATCACTGATACGGCTCGTTCAGTTTGTCTGTTTTGGCCTTTAAAAATAGAGTATCTTTCTCTTTTTCATTTGGTTTTGAAGATTTTTTCTTTTGATGACTCATTCTGGGAAAGACCTGCTTCAGCATTGCTTCAAAACTGGACATTTAGCGAGTATTTACTACTATCATTCCGCCCGAACTGGAGTATATTCTTCCCAAACGGACGGTGATTCTTCCCTAACTCGGTTTTATTCTCCCCCAACTCTTATTCGATTCTTCCCTTAGATAATCCTAGCTCTATCACCAATTCGGTACATTCATTTTTTCTGGTTTGGCTTTTAAAAATAGAGTATCTTTCTCTTTTTCGTTTGGATTTGAAGATTTTTTCTTTTGATGACTCATTCTGGGAAAGACATGCTTCAGCTTTGTTCTAAAACTAGACTGCTAGCGGGATTTACTGATACTATTCTGCCCGATCTGGAGTTTATTCTCCTCAAACGGACGGTGATTCTGCCCTAACTTGGTTTCATTCTTCCCTAACTCATATTGATTCTCCTCATAGTTGATCCTGGCTCTACCATC
>NZ_AJTN02000124.1 GCF_000305495.1 Peribacillus psychrosaccharolyticus ATCC 23296
GGACATTCTTTAAATATTTTATTGACTTTTCTCTTTCCTGTTGTAGTATTTTATTGACCTTACTATAATCAATATGATCTATATTAATTTTTTCAAAATCACTAACAAAACGGTCCTTTAATCCAGTTAACTCCAATATATTTTCTAACCTTGAATTGACTTTAGCATTACCAGGTAAGTACTGCATGTAAAATTCTTTTTGAAAATTAATAGAAAATGCAACCCCATGAAATGAATTGGTAACTATAAAACTAGCATTCAAAAATAAGTTGACCCATTCATCTACACCCACCTTACTACGATTATCCATACCTGTGCTTTTATATAATCGATCACTTATATAAATTATTTTTAAGTTTCTTTCTTTTGCCACTCTTTTCGCTAATGATATTATACTTTTTGATTCTGCTATTAAATATAGTAATAAGTACTCTGCATTTTCTTTATTCTTTGAAGAAACTCTATTCCATTCTTCTCTATTTAACATAAGTGTCGGATCCAGTAAAACAGGAGGATTAACTTCCAAAACATCCTTAACAATATCAGCTCCTTGTTGTTCACGCACAGATATATTTTGAAAATCACTCAATAATTTGTAATAATCTTTTTTATAAGTTTCAGGTATACTATCTACTCCAAAACTTGCTGCATAAGAATTTTTTTTACTTTTATCTTGAACAAAATCTAAAAAGTAGCTTTTGTCAAAACCAGCAGTTAGATAATTCCAAACCTGATCACTCCCTG
>NZ_AJTN02000123.1 GCF_000305495.1 Peribacillus psychrosaccharolyticus ATCC 23296
AGGCAGGAGTCTTTAGGCAATCTTGTGCTTTATTTTGAGTTCCCTCAAATATTAGCAACTAGATGATGCATTTTATTTCGAAGCAGTGTTATCTTCTGACTCACTACTTCTTCAATTTTTACATTGCAACAAACGATTTTTTTCTTTGATTTCTTAAAAACGGATTCCTGATTTAATAAGGGTCCAATATCTATTGAAAGAAACGTCTTATCTATCTCGTATAAGTAGATTTTAGTACGTCTAAAAACACTTGTTCATTTTTAGCTACAAACATTTTTTCAGTTTTTGATTCATCTGTTAAAATATCAGCTAATTCTGATAACAAATCTAGGTGGCTTTCTGAGTCTGTTGCTGCTAAAGTGATGATTAGTTTTACTGGATCAAGTAATTCTGAACCAAAAGGTACTGGTACACCGAACGTTGTAAAAGAAAGTCCTTTTTCTAAAACTCCATGTTCAGGCCTTGCATGTGCTAGTGCAATATGCTTCGTGATCACAATATATGGACCTTTTTCCTCCACTACACTAATCATGGCGTCTACATATGATGGCAATATTTTTTTCGATTCTATTAATGACACTGAGGCTTTATGAATAGCTTCCTTCCAGTCTTTAGCATCTTTATTAATCTGTATATCACTCACTTTAATTTCATCTATTAGCATATATTTCACTACTTTCATCGTATTTTTTTATTATATTTTTTAAATCAACTTTTTCTAGTGAATCAACCTTAATAAAAAAGTTCTCGAATTTAGAATATTTAGTAACATCATTCGTACAAACGATAGTATTGATACCTGCTTTATTCCCTGCTAAAAG
>NZ_AJTN02000122.1 GCF_000305495.1 Peribacillus psychrosaccharolyticus ATCC 23296
ATACCTTCGTAAGGATTATTTTATTTTATTAATATTGCTTAAAAATAAATAGGGAAGGCAAATGGTGCGCCACCGGTTTCCGGTTCTAGTGGGTTCGATTCCCACCCCGAAATTTTTTGATGCAAGACTAAAAAATTTCGAGGGTGGGCAGAGTTTACACGCTACAACTGCCCTCAAAACGGAGGGACGGAAATGTTAAAAAAGAGAGATTTTACCGATTGTTATCCTCTTTATGAGTTAATGACGCATCCAGATGTCTTCCCTTTCGTGCGCCATAAAGTCCAATCATATGAAGAATATGTATTTGTTACTAAGACAACGCTCGAAGAAGAAGACCAAGGAAAACTAATTTCACGTACAATTACTGATGAGTGGGATATGCCGATTGGGACAATATCATTATTTGATATCGAAGACAATGCTGGTTTCCTTGGGACCTGGCTTGGAAAGGAATTCCACGGTAAAGGCTATAATTCAGTTGCTAAGGAAGCTTTCTTTAATGAATTATTTTTTGACCTAGGCATTGAAACCGTCTATATGAGAATCCGCAAAACCAATAAACGATCTTTGCATGCGGCTGAAAAATTGCCTTATTCTGTTCAAGCTAATGAATCAAGAAGATATATCTACGACCAACTGAACGAAAAAGAAGAAATCTATGACTTATACGAAATATCTAAAGATTTATATACCCTTTATCTGCTTCGTAAAGATGATGAAGCAGGGGAGCAGCTTCTCGAAGCCTAATGTGGACCGTATTTATACGGTCCCTTTTTTTATGTTCAACACTAAAGGCAGCCCTTTATGGGCTGCCTTTAGTTTATAGACAAAAGAGGTGCGGAATCGTTC
>NZ_AJTN02000121.1 GCF_000305495.1 Peribacillus psychrosaccharolyticus ATCC 23296
GCTGATCCCTGGAAAGTAAAAAGAGAAAGATACCCTATTTTTCAAAAGCCCCCACGCCGCATAGGTGGATGGGTCGAATGATTGGTAGAAAGGGACGAATAAACCTAAGTTTGGGACGAATCCATCTAAGTATGGGCCGAATAAATCGAGGAAAGGGACGAATCCAGCCAAGGTTAACCAAAAATACAAGCAAATCATGATGCCGAACAGGCAAATCCATCAAAGATTAACTGGTCTTCCCCTAAAATTTGTCTTTTTTACATAGCCCCGAACAAGCGTGGATAGCAAATGTTAAGGTTTCCGGACAAATCTCGCCTAGGTAGAGCTCATTTGTTAGATTTATCCTTCTTGCGTAATTATTTTGGCGTTGTTTTTTGGATGAATGACAAAGACTAATAAGGCTCCTATTACTTGAAAGTGAGGGATGCTCCAATGGCTGATGATCGTTATTCGGATCGTGATAATGTGACGAAGGATAGTAAGCCGGAATCGATGCGTGTCGGGGCTGACGAAAAGCAGGCTCGAGCGTATAGAAATGAGAATCTCCTGGTTCGGAGCCCTGAAGAACAAATCCAGTATCGAGAAGAAAATGCAGCAGATTTTGCTGCACCAAAGCCGCTCAGGGGCCGTGCCAACCAAAATGAGCCGTATGCAATTGATGGAGATGAAACAGGAGGGAGAGGCATTGGTATTACTGCCTTAATTGTCTCTATCCTCTCTCTGTTTATCTTGCCGCTTTTAATGGGGATAGCGGGAGTTATTATTGGAGTCGTTGCACGAGGTAAGGGAGCAAAGAGTTTAGGTACTTGGGCGATAATTATTGGTGCTCTTTCGATTGTCATAAGCATATTCATCCTGCCGTTCTTTTGAAC
>NZ_AJTN02000120.1 GCF_000305495.1 Peribacillus psychrosaccharolyticus ATCC 23296
ATTATCTTAACAACTTTTTAAAAGTAAGTCAAGAAGTTTTTTTGGTGGAGCCTAGCGGGATCGAACCGCTGACCTCCTGCGTGCAAGGCAGGCGCTCTCCCAGCTGAGCTAAGGCCCCAAAAAACTAATGGTCGGGAAGACAGGATTCGAACCTGCGACCCCTTGGTCCCAAACCAAGTGCTCTACCAAGCTGAGCTACTTCCCGAAATATGGTGCGCCCGGCGGGAGTCGAACCTACAACCTTCTGATTCGTAGTCAGATGCTCTATCCAATTGAGCTACGGGCGCATATTTAATTAAAGATGGTGCCGAGGACCGGAATCGAACCGGTACGGTAGTCACCTACCGCAGGATTTTAAGTCCTGTGCGTCTGCCAGTTCCGCCACCCCGGCAAGGAACTAATGAAAAATTGGAGCGGAAGACGGGGTTCGAACCCGCGACCCCAACCTTGGCAAGGTTGTATTCTACCACTGAACTACTTCCGCATATTAAGTGCGGGTGAAGGGACTTGAACCCCCACGCCTCGCGGCGCCAGATCCTAAATCTGGTGCGTCTGCCATTCCGCCACACCCGCAATATAAAATGGTGAGCCATGTAGGATTCGAACCTACGACCCTCTGATTAAAAGTCAGATGCTCTACCAACTGAGCTAATGGCTCGTCTTATCACCAAGTCTAATAATAGATTGGCAAGACCGATAAAAATGGTGCCGGCAAGAGGACTTGAACCCCCAACCTACTGATTACAAGTCAGTTGCTCTACCAGTTGAGCTACACCGGCAGGTGTAAGAAAAAATGGTGGAGGATGACGGGATCGAACCGCCGACCCTCTGCTTGTAAGGCAGATGCTCTCCCAGCTGAGCTAATCCTCCGAATATATCA
>NZ_AJTN02000119.1 GCF_000305495.1 Peribacillus psychrosaccharolyticus ATCC 23296
AATCTCAATCCGTCCGCAAGTAGGACATGAAATTAAAGTTGCCATGTTAGAGGCAAGGCCGTAAACTTTTAATAATTCACGTGCTACTTTTACTTCTTCAACAGGATCGGCACTCAGGGAAATACGCATTGTGTTACCAATTCCCATATTTAAGATAGCACCAAGTCCAGCTGCACTTTTCACGGTTCCTGAGAAAAGTGTTCCTGATTCGGTAATTCCAAGATGCAGCGGGTAATCAAATGCTTGTGCCGCTTTTTGGTATGCTTCAATCGCTAAATTAACATCAGATGCTTTCATTGAAACGATGATATCGTGGAAATCGAGATCTTCTAGAATCTTGATATGGTGAAGTGCACTTTCCACCATTCCGTCAGCTGTCGGATAGCCGTATTTCTCAATAATACGTTTTTCAAGTGAGCCAGCGTTAACACCGATTCGAATCGGAATGCCTTTCGCTTTTGCAGCATTTACAACCGCTTCGACTTTTTCACGACGACCGATATTACCTGGGTTAATCCGGATTTTATCTGCTCCGCCTTCGATCGCAAGTAAAGCTAATTTATAATCAAAATGGATATCGACTACAAGCGGAAGGTTAATACGCTTCTTAATTTCTGGTATGGCAAGCGCAGCGCGTTCATCTGGACAGGCAACACGAACAATTTGACATCCTGCTTCTTCAAGACGATTAATTTCTGCTACAGTTGCTTCAACATCATGTGTCTTAGTAGTAGTCATACTTTGAATAATAACTTCATTATTACCGCCAATCGTTAAATTACCTACTTTAACGGGGCGTGTTTTCGTACGATGTATTAATTCACTCAAGTGAGTTCTCTCCTTTAGGAAAAAAAATCATATTTTGGCCAGCTGAGCTTAGCTGGCTCCTAGGA
>NZ_AJTN02000118.1 GCF_000305495.1 Peribacillus psychrosaccharolyticus ATCC 23296
CAACGCCATCGGTAAACAGCCTGTTTTTGCCCAGAATGTGTAATTAAAAGAGGAAAATTGAAAGAAAAAGTAGAAAAATACATATTCTAACAACCGAATTTCCTAGAGCTGGTGCGGGAAGTGGATTGATCTTGATTGATCACCTTCATATACGAATGGCGGAATGATGATGAGTTGGAGGAGAATGAAGCGAGGTTAGGGAAGAATAGATGCGAGTTAGGGCAGAATCAACATTAGTTTGGGAAGAATCCGCCCACATCTTGAGTGAAAAAAAGAGAAAGCCTGGTACTGGCCAGGCAACGCCATCAGAAAACAGCCTGTTTTTGCCCAGAATGTGTAATTAAACGGGAAAAAGCTAATCAAAAAGAAAGAAAAAGAGAAAGATACACTATTTTCATAAGCCCCAGAATTCGTAGAAGCTGGTGCGGGAAGTGGAGTGATCTTGATTGATTACCTTCATAAAGGAAGGGGCGAATGATGATGAGTTGGAGGAGAATGAAGCGAAGTTAGGGAAGAATAGATGCGAGTTAGGGCAGAATCAACATTAGTATAGGAAGAATCCGCCTTCATCTTGAGTGGAAAAAAGAGAAAGCCTGGTACTGACCAGGCAACGCCATCTGAAAACAGCCTGTTTTTGCCCAGAATGCGTCACTAAAAGAGGAAAATTGAAAGAAAAAGTGAAAAATACATATTCTAACAACCGAATTTCCTAGAGCTGGTGCGGGCAGTGGATTGATCATGATTGATCACCTTCATATACGAAGGGCCGAATGATGGATAGAAAGGGCTGAATAAATACGAGGATGGGCCGAATGATTGTGAATAAGGACCGAATACATCGAAGAAAGGGCCGAATCTGGCCGAGTATGTGTGAAATAGTAAGGCTCAGCCTGGATCCACCCAGGCAGGGCCATCAGAAAACAGCAGGTTT
>NZ_AJTN02000117.1 GCF_000305495.1 Peribacillus psychrosaccharolyticus ATCC 23296
AAAACCTAGTTAGGGCAGAATAAATTCCAGAATGGGCCGAATCTGGTGTTCAATCGTCGATCAAAAGTTGCTTCTACCCCCAAAATAGCTACGCAAAGGAAGAGTTTAAGAGAAACAACCCATTTTTTATGCCCTTAGCTCAAAAAGTGTAACTAAAAAAGAAGGAACCGTTATCTAAGAAGCAGACCAAAGAGCCAGGTACATATTTTTGGAGGTACATTTATAGGGGAAAAAGATAGGGCCGAATGAAAGTTGGATAGGGAAGAATAGAGTGGAGTTAGGGCAGAATAAAACCTAGTTAGGGCAGAATAGATCGCCAATGGGGAAGAATCAGTCTTTGTTTTAAGCTGATAGTTCAAAAAAACCATATTTGAGGAGTAAGAAGAAACGGAATAAAGGAGAAGGTTCAATAAACTCTTTCGAGAAGTGCTTTTTTATTGCACTTTTTATTTAAGTGTTATAAAATTCAATTGTGCACAACTAATAACGGTTGAAGGGGAGTATATAAAATGACAAAAACATTATTTACAGAAACAGTAACGGTTGATGGAGGAAGAGAAGGTACGGCTATCTCTGCTGATGGGAATTTCACTGTAGATATCGCAATGCCTGGTACGCCGAGAGCGAAAAAAATGCCTGAAGCAACTAGTCCTGAGGAGCTTTTCGCGGCAGGATATGCAGCTTGTTTTGATAGTGCATTACAATCGGTTGGTAAAATTGAAAAAGCGGCATTTGAATCAAAAGTGACAGCTAATGTTAGCTTATTGATGGGCGAAATGCATCAGTACAGCTTAGCGGTAACATTGGAAGTACAAGGATCAGGTATTGACCAAGATACGTTAGAAACATTGGTTCATAAAGCACATCAAATGTGCCCTTATTCAAAAGCAATTAGTGGTAATGTTGAAGTAACTCTTAAAGTAAGTGTGAATTAATCGTATATAAAAA
>NZ_AJTN02000116.1 GCF_000305495.1 Peribacillus psychrosaccharolyticus ATCC 23296
TTTAAATGAGTTTTACGTTTTATTGTACTTGTCACAGTCACCCGAAAAAAAATTGAGGCTTTTGGAATTGCAACAACTCGTCGGGTTAAGCCAAAGTGCAATGTCCAGGCTTTCTGTCAGGATGGAAAACAAAAGTTGCGGGGTAATAAAAAGGCTCGGATATGAAGATGACCGACGTGGCGTGTGTGCGCTCATAACAGATAAGGGAGAGCAGCGACTTCAAGACATTTTGGAAACGATTAACGAAACGCTTAAAACATCGTTATCAAACATTGACATTGACTCAGCCCTTACATTTTTTATGAATTTTAAAGCAGCGAGTAAGGACGAATGAATAAGAAAAAGAGATAGACTTATACAAGGACATGACTTCGGAACAATAAGCAGTCTCATTTCTAAAAAGATCAGAATAGAGCTATAAATGATTGGATGTAAGAAATCCAGCTAATCTTCTCATGTGAAGGTAGCTGGGTTTTCAAGTTAGATCTGCAAAATAAGCACAAAGTATCGGTCAAAGTGACACCTGCGTACTCTGCAGCCTTTAGTTAACTGTCTGTAAGCCTGAGTAGGGGGAACAGGGCTGTCTCCTTTATGAGGCGAGAATAAAACAGGTATAACTAATAATGTTAGTGGTTACATTAATTCTTTTTATTATTTTTTATGAATTTATAAGCATATAGTGTAGCAATCATAACAGGATGGTATAAATTTTTATGAAATAAAGTCCTGGTTCCGTAATTAACCAGTCGATAGAATAAATTAGTAAAAGTCGGGAATCAGCCTGAACCAATTAGTGGCAAAAGTTATCATTAGAGCTAAAAAGCAAGATGCTCAGATTACTTATTTAGGATAAAGAATGCATGTACATAACAGCAGCGATTGCGAAATAAGAGCAATCGCTTTTTTTACTATGTGGTTAGGGAAAGCCTGATATAAAAATATCTTGTTCATCTTTCTGTGCAGGAGAGCTATCGATGAATAATAG
>NZ_AJTN02000115.1 GCF_000305495.1 Peribacillus psychrosaccharolyticus ATCC 23296
ATAGTTTAGTTTAATAAGCAACAAACAACAAGTAAATAAATAATAATAAAGGCAATTAATGAACTGTTAAAAGGGTGATAAAATGGATGACTTTAAACGTATGCTAAATGAATTGCAACAATCAGCGATGGAACAAATGAAAAATTCAAATATTCAAATCGACAAAGATAAATTAAACTCGTTCAAAGATATTATCTCAGAGTTAGTAAGCATTAGAAATGAGTTTGCGAGTAAACTTTCCCAATTACAGAATTCAAATGAAAAGGAAATTGTCACTTTTGAGTATTCAAAAGGTGGAGAAACACTTCACAGAGGATATTATTGTCCAAGTCTGGTCTTTGATTTAATCGTAGGAAATATTAAAAGAGGTAAACTACTTAAAAGAAAACCTGATTTTGGGAAATATTCTTATGAATACGGTTTCGATGCAGACAATAGATTGATAAGGGTAAAAGGTGTAAATGAGTTTACCACTCCAGTTAGCCGTTTTGATGAAGAATTCTTGATTTACTCTGATGATATTGTTCTTGGAGTAGAATTTGATAATATGGGTCACTTTGATGTGGTGTACAGATGTACTTATGATAATGGGAAAATTGTTAAGTATGAACGTAGCGTATGTGGCACACAGGAGTACGCAGGCCTTTACTACGAGGAATACTTTTATGAAAACAATATGCTTTCAGTGGTTAGCATATTTGATGTAACTCCACGTATTGAAATATACGAAGAGCAGAAATATAAGGTAGAACTTGATGCAGACAGTAAAATAGTTAAATTAATAGGTGGATTTATTACAAGTGGAGTCGCGGAAAAAGATGTTTTGGATTTTAAGAAGTAATTTATAAATAGGACTTATTCTTATAGAACGAACAGGGGCGTTAGTTGAACAAGGAGACATCTTAAAGGTCCAAAAAGTGGTCCTTTTTTCTTTGTTAACGACTTCATGAATCTTCGGTAATACCGATAATAAAGGATTATGTTAACTAGCCTATTTACTAGCTATTGGCAATAATACATGGTGTTTATGGATAAAAAAGTTAAATATATAGAGTGCGATTGCTGTTATATACACGTATACTTATACAAGTATTAATACAACAAGT
>NZ_AJTN02000114.1 GCF_000305495.1 Peribacillus psychrosaccharolyticus ATCC 23296
TACAAACTGAAATATTAGATGATACTTTTAATTGTTTATTTTTGTTCTTAGATAAGGACATAACTCCTAAAAGAAATGATTTAAATTTGCCTATTATTGTTAAGAAGTATGATGAGAATATATTTGCTAGTTTCATTTTTAAGACATTTAGAAAAGGCATTTTATTAGTATCTGATAATGAGCTGAAAATTATAAATAATCGAATGGTAGATTTAGTAAAGATACCTCCAGGAAAGTCAAAAGTAAATATTGTAAAAACTGAACTTCCGCCTGAAATAGACCCCAAAACATTAATAAATTTCACTGGAAGATCAAATGATGTGGAGAATATTTGTAGAAAAATCATAGATATAAATGGTCAATTACTAACTATTAAGGCTTCAGGAGGAATCGGAAAAACAACGACAGTAAAAAAAGTTTCTATTGAACTATCAGAACGAGGATATTTTGGCGAAGGTATTCATTTTATAGATTGTGAATATATAAATGATTTTGATACGTTCGAATATAAGGTTGGACAATGTTTTGATTTCGATAGTACTATAAATCTAAATGAACATATGGTTCAAAATGCATTTAAATTTGACAAGTTGATAATCTTTGATAATTTTGAGTCACTATTATATATAGATGATAAAGAACAAATTAAAGATCTAGTATCTTTTTTGTGTGATTATGCAACTATAGTTACTACTTCAAGACAACTGATTGGGTTTGAGTTTGAAGATGCATACGAGCTTCGAACTTTAACAACTGACGAATGTGTTGATTTATTTAAAAAGTACTATCCTTATAATATTAATGAATTTGAAATAAAAATTTTAAGAAATGACATTATAGAAAATCTTTTAAATAATAATCCTCTTGCAATAAAAATAATCACCTCTAATATTCCAAAATCAAAGAGCATGGAATTATTAAAAGCAGAGTTGGAAGAGGACTTTTTTAATACTACTAAACTAGGTATTGAAGACATTTTTAGTGACTCGGTAGATAAAAATATTGAAAGATCCAAATCGTTATATCAATCAATTAATTATTCCTATAGTAAACTAACGGCTAAAGAAAATTAGTCTTTGAGTTGTTATCTTTATTTCCAGATGGAATTCATATGTCCATGTTTGTCCAATTATTTAAAACTGACGAATATAAAAATCATGTT
>NZ_AJTN02000113.1 GCF_000305495.1 Peribacillus psychrosaccharolyticus ATCC 23296
ATTATTTTGCAAAATTTAGGGAATTATTTAGTTGTAGGTACCGATAATATTATTATTTCTTCATTCATAAGTGTTGCAGCCGTTGGATTGTATTCTAATTATAATATGTTAATTGAGATATGCAGAAACTTCACTAATCAAATTTCGAATAACATTTATCATAGTGTCGGAAATTTAGTAGCTGAAGAAAATATAGAGAAAATTTTCTCTATATTTAAGATCTATCGACTACTGACCTTCTGGTTATATTCTCAATTTAGTATTATCCTTTACATTGTAATTAGTCCTTTTATCTCCTTATGGATTGGCAAAGCATTTTTAATGAACGATAATGTATTACTTGTGTTATTGCTAATTTTTTATGAAAGAGGTATGAGAAATGCCATTTCTACAGTGAAAACGACAGCAGGTAATTTTTCATGAGGATCGATATGTTCCTATCTTCCAAGCTGCTATTAACCTCATATTCTCCATTGTATTAGTTCATTATATAGGGATAATGGGAGTTTTCATGGGAACTCTTGTCAGCACAATAGCTGGCCCGTTTTGGGCGACGCCTTATCTGGTCTATAAGAAAGTATTTAGAAAACCAATATTCAACTATTATCTAACATACTTTTACTTTGCGATAATAGGAATAGCAACATACTTTTTGGTAAATTTAGCATGTAGTTCAATTATAATAGACAGTTGGCTTAACTTAATTATATCTTCAATAGTGTGTATAATCGTACCGAATATTATATATATATTGATTTTTCGTAATACAGATGAATTTAAATATTTATTAAACATAATCAAATCTTTCATTTTGAAAATCGTTAATAAATTCAAAAAAATAAAATATATAAAACAGGAATATCTAAATAAGATAATAAAAGGAAATTAATTTTTGAATATAGTATATAGAATCGTTAATTTAAGTGGATTTATTGTCCCATTTTCACATGAGACTTGGAAATGAGCTACCGTCTGTACAGATAAGTGTCGGTGATTCGTGAGACTAGGTCAATGATTGATAATGGGGGGAAATGATTCATAAGCAAAATGAAGATTTAATCTGTGTACTAAATAATGGAATGAATTAAAGTAAAATGTAATAATCATTGAGAATTCCGAGTTTAATAGGCTTGCAGTACTACAGAAATACCAATTAGAATTCATTCTTTCTTTAGT
>NZ_AJTN02000112.1 GCF_000305495.1 Peribacillus psychrosaccharolyticus ATCC 23296
GTTTCATTGGAAATAATGATATCAACATAGCCTGCTGGATCCCCTTTATAAAACGCCAAGAGCTGAAGAATATCTTGATCTTCAAATTGACGTTTTATAAGTTCAGTTTTCTGCTCTGCAAATTCACTTCCATACTTTAAATCATGCTGATACTGTAGATTAAGAAGTGTTTCTAGGTTTTTATCTAACACTACTTGAATATCTATATCGGGGGTGCTCCTCAACATTGGAAAGTGTTTTGGTTGAATAGCATATTATTCTATAAAACCTATTTCATAACCTATATCAGTTAGGAAAGCAATAAGTTCAGTTGTTGGTTTTTTATTAGCAGGAAAATAAAACTTAACTTATTTTTGACCCTTTTTCAGATGATATTCCCTTAAGTAATTTTCAGCTTCTTTAAATTCAGGTAAATACGGTAGATTTGTAAACTCAATAAAATTACTATCAAACCTAGTCAACATCTCAGGGTAATGAAAGTGTCTGTATTGATCATTTTCAGCCACTACTTTTCCAAACGTATAAATATCTTCAAATGTTATTTGTTTCATTAATAATTCTCCTAATTTAAAGTCTTAACCCCTATTTTACCACCTTACCATTATTAAACAATCTGGCCCAATTGATGAATAAAGACCAAACAGCTCTCTTCAACTATCCTCCCTCAATAAAGGAAGTAAAAACTCCCGTTTTCTTCGGCTTTCTCAGTATTTCGTAGTAAGTTATTTTAGGGTTATGCCTCGTATATGGTTTGATTTACACAATTAGTATAAATTTGGACTTACGAAACAAAAGAACTTATAGCTCACGAGCCACTCACTTACAAAAAAATGGTGGATTAGTATAACTATGATCGCACTCTTGGATATCCACATTTCTCATGGAGGTCAACCCTCCCATGTCTCACAGAGTCTACGCTCTCAAATTCCTTCGTCCAACCTTACCATGAGGTGGATGTCAGTCATGCTGCCCCACAGGGTCCTTGCCCGAAGTTTAGTTGCTTTGCTGACTAATCCGTGCTTCAAATGTACAAGACTATAAAACCTTTATATTACTTGCTACTCTACTGTTTCTTCCGAATTACGCAGCTGTTTCTACTTCGATTTTCGCTCTCATATGAGGGATATCTTTTAACATTTTCTCTTCACTAAACTCAAATTGCTTCTTCCCAATGGCATAGAAGATACGG
>NZ_AJTN02000111.1 GCF_000305495.1 Peribacillus psychrosaccharolyticus ATCC 23296
ATGTTTAACCCGCTGTATATAACTAATCAGATAGATCAAACCAGAAAACATTAACAGTAGAATTGAAGGATCTTTTCACAATTTTAAAAAGTGAAGGAGTTAAGAGAACTAAAATGACGTAAGTCTGA
The DNA here is from genome assembly GCF_000305495.1 of Peribacillus psychrosaccharolyticus ATCC 23296. GTDB lineage: Bacteria > Bacillota > Bacilli > Bacillales > DSM-1321 > Peribacillus > Peribacillus psychrosaccharolyticus. The sequence goes on from NZ_AJTN02000111.1 coordinate 129, forward strand.
ATATACCACCAGGCACCATTATAGGAATTAGAAAGGAGAGTTAAATTAAGAAAAAACGCACTTAATCCACCTGGGAAAGCTTCTGAATATTTACCAATGATTAAAGCTACTACCATAAATGTAAACAAAATCAGCCAAAAATTAATAAGTAACTTTAGGATTCTAAAAAAATTCTTTTTCAATACTGAACCTGCTGCTTTACCTAAACTTATATATAGACCATACCCACTTGCGAATAAATAAATAGGAACACACGCGTCCCCAAATAGAGCAAAATATTAAACCAGAGGTACACCGTTAATCAAAGGGAACGTTTCATATAACCCATTAACATCTTTTCTTGCAAATAAATGAAGAGCTAGCATAAACAAGATCGCTACCCCTTGCAGAATCTTCATGTCTTTTTTTGAAAACTCCATGTTTACCCTCCATTAACTAATTAAAAAATATCTAAAAAAAAGCGTTATTTATGGTTTAGTATATAACCCACTTATTCTTACATTTCTTTAATACTCGTCTCCATTTGAAAGTTTGAACAATAATTTATAGGGTGTTTTATTAGGAGTCTATAGAACAAAAACAAGCGGATATTTCTTCTAACGTTTACTCACATTAAATAATACCTATTTTTGTTATTGTCTCTCATTATTCTTTTTTTTATTTTTCTTTTTTTATTTTTCTTCCACGCTTCCCCAATCCATAAAGATAATCGATATTTTTGTTTTTTATTGACTCTATAAATTCAACGGGAAAATACTTTTTTTCTCCATGATTTGAAGTACACATCAGAAATATATTCATATATTTTTTCTCTTTTTCCCACTCTGTAAGCGTACTATTAAATAAATTATAAAGAGAACTTTTAAGCATATTAGTAGCATAATTGATATTCCATTATATTCTGAAAATTTAGTATTTTTATAGTGTGTATTTATCACATTTTTTTGAATACAATACCCGTTAACTATATCAGAAAAAAATATGGCATATATTTGCTAGAAAATTCTCCAAGTATATAATAATACAAAGGTTTATCTATAACTTTAAGTTTACTTGCTTGTAATATCATTTCCAGATTATAAAACATA
>NZ_AJTN02000110.1 GCF_000305495.1 Peribacillus psychrosaccharolyticus ATCC 23296
CAATAATACCTGATAATAAATAGAATTAAGAACCATTCCATGATTAGTATTAGTTATTAATCTGACATATAAGTACATTGCTCCGTAAAGGATTAACATAATGAACTGATACTTTTTAATTATACTTAAATTCTTACTCTTCTTAAAAATGGCATAACTTGCTAAAAATACAATTGGGAAAAATAATGTGCTCATTAGTGGAGTTGGATTAAACTGTTCTCTCATTAAGGTAACTATTAAAACATAAAAAAGTAAACTCAAAAATACTGCAAATGCTAAATTTATCTTTTTATTCACAGCTATCATTTTAAACATGCTTATAGCAATCACAAAAGATAATAACAGCATAATAATAAATCGTACATTATCATTTACAAATGAAAATTCATATATTTTAGCTATATATAATAATAAATATATATTTACCAAAAATATTAATATTAATATTTTTAACTTATTAAAATTCAAAATCAATTTCATAAAAATACATCTCCATATTGAATGCAATCATTTAAAGCCTCTTAAAATTATTCCATTATTTTTTTAATTGCATTTTTTACATTTTGATTATACTTCTCCCAAGTTAGTTCAGCTGCACTCTTTCGTGCATTTATACTCATCTCTTGCAATTTATCTCTATTATTATTAAACCAAATTAATTTATCATATATCTCGCTCTCCACACCTGTTGAAACAACGTAGCCATTGTAGCCATTAATGATTAGATCACTTGCACCAGCATTATCAGAACAAATTACGGGAATACCGAATGATAGTGCTTCTAAAACTGATAACCCAAATCCATCTGCTAAAGAAGGGAATACGAGTATATCAGATTCCCTATATAAATTAATAATTTCTTCTTTTGTCACATGACCCACAAATGTACATATATCTCTAAAGTCTTTATAGTATTTACTATTTTCATCATAGGATCCTGCGAATTTAAATGTAAATAATTTCAAATCCATCATTCTTATAGCCTCAAATAAATAAAAAGCACCTTTTTTTTGTGTGACTCTCCCCACAAAAATAATGTTCAATTTTTTTCTACTATCGCGTGTTTTTATTAATTTGGTGTTATCATAATAATTGCTATCAATGCCGTAAGGGAATTTATAAATTTTATCAGGTGATATACCATAATGTAACAATGACCGTTCGCTAAAGGAGGAAGCAACTAAGAAAAAATCAGCCAGATCAATCTCCTTTTTAGTCCATTTTTAATGTTTTATTGTATAAAGAAGT